>JBLFXB010000039.1:0-19579 GCA_047611925.1 Polaribacter sp. | reverse complement strand
AAAATATTGAAAATCCTTACTTCGGGGATGCCATGTTAACATGTGGGAATGTAGAAGAAATTATAAATTAATAACTAAATATATTTAAAATGAAAAAAGTAATTTTTAGTGTAGCTATAATAGCTGCCATGGTTTTTACAGGATGTAAATCAGAAAAAAATGAAACAACTAAAACAGAACAAGCAGCATCAAAAATGGCTGTAACAGAAGCTAGTTTTGGTGTGCGTGGAAATTGTGGAATGTGTAAAAAAACAATTGAAACAGCTGCAAATGGTGTAGAAGGAGTAGCCTCTGCAACCTGGGATAAAGAAAAGAAGAAAATGGATGTTTCTTTTGATGCTTCAAAAACCAATGCGATGGCTGTACAAACGGCTGTAGCAAATTCGGGATACGATACAGAAAATGTAGTTGGTAATTTAGAATCTTATAACGGTTTACCTGGATGTTGTAAATATGATCATGCGATGGATATGAATCAAACTGGAGAAAAGAAATCTAAGGATACTCATTAATTCTTTAACAGATTTTTTAAAAAAAGCGTTGTAATTTTACAACGCTTTTTTATTTTTAATTATGGATTTATTCAACCAAGAAGTAGTAACAGATATTTTACCTTATGATGGAATTGCCAATTATCACGGTCAAATTTTATCAGAAAAAGTGAGCGTTTACTATTACAACGTTTTACTGAATGCGATAGCATGGAAAAATGATGAGGCCGTTATTTTTGGAAAACGAATTATCACCAAGCGTAAGGTCGCATGGTATGGAGATACCAATTATTACTACAATTATTCAAATGTAACAAAACAAGCATTGGTTTGGACGAAAGAGTTATTGGAGTTAAAAGCTATTGTAGAGAGGAAAAGTAATGCAACTTATAATTCATGCTTACTGAATTTATATCATTCTGGAGAAGAAGGGATGGCTTGGCATTCTGATGGAGAAAAAATGTTACAAAAAGAAGGAGAAATAGCTTCGGTAACATTAGGTGCAGAACGTAAATTTTCTTTCAAGCATAAAGAGTCTAAACAAAAAGTTGATATCGTTTTAGAAAGAGGAAGTTTGTTAGTGATGAAAGGCACCACACAAACGAATTGGTTGCATCGATTGCCACCGACAAAACTGATTAAAACACCAAGAATAAATTTAACTTTTAGAACAATTAATCTGTAAAGATTATTGTTTCTTTGCAGAAAGAAAATCACTCATTTATTTTGGAATCTAAACCATCTACAAATCTTAATAAATTTATTAGTAGTACAGGAATGTGTTCCCGTAGAGATGCAGAAAAATTCATTGTTGCTGGTAGAGTTACCGTAAATGGAAATCCGACGCAATTAGGGAACCGTGTTTTTGAAGGTGATGTTGTAAAAGTAGATGGAAGAGCATTGCAAGCAAAACCAAAAACATTATACATTGCGTTTAATAAGCCAGTGGGAATTGTTTGTACTACAGATTCTAAAGAGAAAAAAAACATTACGCGATATATCAATCATCCAGAACGTTTATTTCCTATTGGGCGTTTAGATAAACCATCTGAAGGGTTGATTTTTTTAACCAATGACGGCGATATTGTAAACAAAATATTAAGAGCTGGTAACAACCACGAAAAAGATTATGTGGTAACTGTAGATGAGCCAATCACAGATGACTTTATCAAAAAAATGGGAGCTGGTATTCCTATTTTAGATACCGTTACTCAAAAATGTAAGGTTACCAAAATTTCTGGAAAAACATTTCAGATTGTGTTAACGCAGGGTTTGAATCGTCAGATTCGTAGAATGTGTGAGTATTTAGGATATGAAGTTCTAAAACTACAACGTACGCGAATTATGAATGTTCATTTAGATAAATTAACAATTGGTCAATGGCGAGAACTTACAGAAAAAGAGCTGGAAGAAATAAATAAAATGGTGGCAACATCTTCTAATACAGAAGAAGCATCTGTCGATGAAAAGAAAGTGAAAACGCCAACCTCAAAAAAGCCATCTAGAAAACCCAACGATTTTAATAAAAAAAGCGCGTCATTTAGAAAAAATTCACCAAAATCTAAACGAAACGAGAATCATTCACCAAGAAATAAGAGGCGTTAAACGTTTTATTTTTTTTAACTTTTCAATTCTTAAATAACTGTATCTTTGCAAGCAATGAAATTTGACTTAAAAATTACCGACCCCAAAAGTAAAGCCAGAGCTGGTGTAATCACAACAGATCATGGTATTATTGAAACCCCAATTTTTATGCCTGTAGGTACAGTTGGGACAGTAAAAGGAGTGCATCAATCTGAATTAAAGGATGAAATCAATCCTGATATAATTCTAGGGAACACCTATCACTTATATTTAAGACCGAAAATTGATATTATTGAGCAGGCCGGTGGTTTACATAAGTTTATGAATTGGGACCGTAATATTTTAACAGATAGTGGTGGTTATCAAGTGTATTCTTTATCAGGAAGAAGAAAAATCAATGAAGAAGGCGTGAATTTTAAAAGTCACATTGATGGTTCTTATCATTTCTTTTCTCCAGAAAATGTAATGGAAACTCAACGTTCTATTGGCGCTGATATTATCATGGCATTTGATGAGTGTACACCATATCCGTGTGATTTTAATTACGCAAGAAGATCTATGCATATGACACATCGTTGGTTAAAGCGTTGTATCAATCACTTAGAAAAAACACCCTTAAAGTATGATTATAATCAAACCTTTTTCCCGATTGTTCAAGGAAGTACTTATAAAGATTTAAGAAAGCAGTCTGCAGAATTTATTGCATCAGTTGGAGCAGAAGGAAATGCCATTGGCGGTTTGTCTGTTGGAGAACCCGCTGAAGAATTGTATGCAATGACAGAGATTGTTTGTGAGATTTTACCAGAAGACAAACCAAGATATTTAATGGGAGTTGGTACGCCAATAAATATTTTAGAAAACATCGCATTGGGTGTTGATATGTTTGATTGTGTGATGCCAACAAGAAATGCTAGAAACGGAATGTTGTTTACGGCACATGGAAGCATAAATATTAAAAATAAAAAATGGGAGAATGATTTTTCTGCCATTGATGAAATGGATATAACTTTTGTAGATACGATGTATTCAAAAGCATATTTACGTCATTTATTTGCAGCGAAAGAATTGCTTGGAAAGCAAATTGCAACCATACATAACTTAGGTTTCTACTTGTGGTTGACTAGAGAAGCAAGAAAGCATATCTTAGCAGGAGATTTTACGCAATGGAAAGATAAAATGGTAATCCAAATGGACAAAAGATTGTAATTTGAAAATAATTGATAGTTACATATTAAGAAGGTATTTAATAACTTTTGTTTTTACGTTGTTAATTTTAATTCCGGTTGCTGTAGCTATAGATGTTGCAGAAAAAATAGATAAATTTTTAGCAGCAGATACAGTAACTACATTCGAAATATTAAATGATTATTATAAGAATTTTATCATTTATTATACGAATACCTTTATGCCTTTGGCATTATTTGTAGCTGTAATTATCTTTACCTCTAAGCTTTCTAATAACACAGAGATTGTGGCAATTAACAATGCTAAAGTTTCTTTTACACGTTTTTTATATCCGTATTTTATAGGTGCAACTTTGGTTACAATTTTAGCCTTAGTAATGAATCATTTTGTGGTTCCAAGTAGTAGTAAGGTTCGAAAGAAATTTGAAAAAACATATCTAAAAACTAAAAAATATGGAGAGAATCAAATCCGGGATTTTAGTTTACAGCTAACCGATAGCTCATATATTTATATTCAAAGTTTTGATTTGAGAACAAATACAGGCTATACCTTTTCAGAAGAGGTTTATGAGGGGTATCTGTTAAAAAGAAAGTTTACTGCAGATCGTATTTCTTGGAAAGAAAAAGATAGTACGTTTAGATTATCTAAATATAGAATTAGAAAAATTTATAAAGATAGCGATAGTATTTTTTCTGGAATTACTATTGATACTACTTTTGCTTTTACACCTAAAGATTTAATTTACAGAGCTGCATTGGCACAAGAAATGCCTTCAGACGAGTTGATTAAATATATTAATATTTCTAAAAAAAGAGGTGTTAAAAATTTGAACGCTCACTTAGTCGAATTCCATAAAAGAACCAGTTTGCCTATTTCCTCTTATATACTAACTATAATTGCTGTAGCATTATCGTTTAAAAAACGTAGAGGTGGTACAGGCGTTAATTTAGCTTTAGGATTTGGTTTAATGTTTGTGTACATTTTTTTCTTAAAAGTGGCTGAAGTTTTAGGTGCTGTTGCAGGAGCAGATTCTTTGTTAACGGTTTGGATTCCTAACTTTGTCTTTGGTGCTTTAGCAATCTATTTATATTACAATGCAAGAAAGTAAATTAAAATATTTTTTACAACTTCATCTCGTTGTTTTTATATGGGGTTTTACAGCAATCCTTGGTGCTTTAATAAGTATAGACGCAATACCATTGGTTTGGTACAGAATGTTACTAGCTGTTTTTTTTATATTTATTTATTTTTTGATAAAAAAGAAAAGCTTTGCTATTGATAAAAAATCATTGCTAAAATTTTTGTTTACTGGAATTATAATTGCCTTACATTGGATTACTTTTTTTAAAGCAATTAAAGTCTCTAATGTATCTATAGCTTTGGTAACTATGAGTACAGGTGCTTTTTTTACTTCGTTAATAGAACCCTTATTTTTTAAAAGAAGAATTAAGTCGGTAGAACTAATTTTAGGTGTAGTTGTTATAGGTGGATTGTATATTATATTCAATTTTGAGACACAATATTATTTAGGAATTATTTATGCATTAATCTCTGCATTTTTGGCAGCACTTTTTTCTGTATTAAACGGTTTGTTTGTAAAGAAAACAGATGCCGATGTAATTTCATTTTACCAACTCTTTTTCGGAGTTGCATTTGTCACTGTGTTTTTGTTTTTTACAAACTCATTTACAGCAGATTTTTTTAAGTTATCGTCATCTGATTGGTTTTATTTAGTGCTACTTAGTAGTGTGTGTACAGCGTATGCGTTTATTGTATCTGTTAAAGTAATGAAGCATTTAACTCCGTATACAGTAATGCTAACAATTAATTTAGAGCCGGTGTATGCAATTATTTTAGCGTTGTTTATATTTGGGGATAAAGAAAAAATGAATGTAGAGTTTTATTATGGAGCATTTATTGTTTTATTTGTGGTGTTGTTAAACGGAATTATCAAAAACCTACCAACAATTAAAGAGAAAATCAAGAAGAATAAAAATTAAAAACGGACTTGCAATAATTAATTTTATAGTAAGTTTGTAGCGATGTATTATTAATCAATTTATAATTGATTTCGTTATAATCAAACAACTAAAATATGGAGTATTTAGATTTTGAACAACCAATTAAAGACCTTGAAGATCAGATAACTAGGTGTCAGTTAATTGGAGAGGAAAGCGATGTTGATGTTACAGCAACATGCAAAAAAATTGAAAAGAAGCTAGAGAAAACAAAGAAAGATATTTATAAAAACCTTACTGCTTGGCAACGTGTACAATTATCACGTCATCCAAACAGGCCCTATACGTTAGATTATATCAAAGCATTGGCTGGTGATACCTTTATGGAATTACACGGAGATAGAAATGTAAAAGATGATAAAGCGATGATTGGTGGTTTAGGTAAAATCGGTGATCAATCATTTATGTTTATTGGTCAGCAAAAAGGATACAATACCAAAACGCGTCAGTACAGAAATTTTGGAATGGCAAATCCAGAAGGGTACCGTAAAGCTTTACGTTTAATGAAAATGGCAGAGAAGTTTAATATTCCTGTTGTCACATTAATTGATACTCCAGGAGCTTATCCAGGATTGGAAGCTGAAGAACGAGGTCAAGGAGAAGCAATTGCAAGAAATATCTTAGAAATGTCTCGTTTAAAAACGCCTATAATTGCCGTTGTAATTGGAGAAGGAGCTTCTGGTGGAGCTTTAGGAATTGGAGTAGGAGATAAGGTGTTAATGTTAGAGAATTCTTGGTATTCTGTGATTTCTCCAGAAAACTGTTCTTCAATTTTATGGAGAAGCTGGGAACATAAAGAAAAAGCAGCTGAAGCTCTAAAGTTAACTGCAGAAGACGGTATTAGATTAAAAATTGTAGACGGAATTATCAAAGAGCCATTAGGAGGAGCACATTCTGATAGAGAAGGAGCATTTAAAGAAGTAGAGAGAGTTATTTTAGAAACCTATGCTGATTTGAAAGATTTAAACGATGTGGATTTAGTGAAGCAACGTATGGATAAATACGCAACAATGGGGGTTTACAAAGAGTAAGCAACATATAGATATAAAAAAAGCAGGATTTAAAAATCCTGCTTTTTTTATGGTTGAAATTTAAATTAATTTAAATCCCTAATTCTTTAAATATATTTTCTAATGCAGGGTTTGAAGGTCTAGGTGCGTTAGCGTTTACAATATTTCCTTCAGGATCTATCAATATAAATCTAGGAATACCTGTCACAGAATACGCTTTCATAAATTCGATATCTTCTCCGGTATATAATTGGATACCAGTTAAGTTTTTGTCTTTTACCATTTTTCTCCATTTAGCTAACGCTTTATCCCAAGAACCAGCAGTTCTTTTGTTGTCAATAGAAATACTGACAAAATGGATGTTTTTAGTATGGTATTTTTTTTCTAAACTTTTTAATGCAGGTATTTCGGCAATACAAGGATTACACCAAGTTGCCCAAACATCTATGTAAACATATTTTCCTTTTAAAGCATCTAATGATGTTTTACCACCTTTATAATTTATGTAGTTATTGAATTTTGGTGATGGTTTTCCTTTTGTCAAATTAATAGATGCAGTTGCTTGTTGTTTAGCAGCGGCATGCTGTTGGTCATAACTTTTTTCTAACATGTTAAAGAACTTGTTATTTTGTACATCATTTGTTCTTATCAACATTGTGTCAATAGCAGTATATGATTTTTTTAAGCTATCAAAACGGCTTCTCATAGCGTTTATTTTCTTTGAGAAAATCTCTTTTTCTAGAGAAAATAGTGCTCTTGGATCTCCAAAAGATCTACCTAGTTTGTATTGTGATAGTAAAAAGTTAATAGAATTAGCTCCAGTACCAGTATATTTCGAAGTTTCAAAAAATGTATTTCTTTCTGTAGTTAGATTTAAATCAAAACCATTTCTTAAAAAAGTAAATCCTACATTCTTACCATTCAGAGATAAGGTGTAATACCCCGCTTCTTTAGCATTTATAGTGTCTTTAAAGGATCCGTCTTTTTGAATTGTAATGTTTTTTTTTAAAACATTATTGCTTATAGAAAGTATAGAGTCAGTAGCGTTAATGTTGCTGATTTCTCCTGAGAATTTAACATGATTAGCATTTTCTTTTTTACATGAATTTAGTAAAATGATTACAGCTAAAAGGAGTGTGATTTTTTTCATTGGTATGGTTTTATAAACTAGTGTAAATATAAGTGAAATGGCATTGTTAGATGCGTTATTTTATTTATAAAAAAAACCGAGCATAAAGCTCGGTTTTGTATTACTCTTCCTTTTGTTCTTCTGGAGTTTTCTTTGCTTTCTTAATTTTGATGGTAAGTTCATTTTTCTTCTCATCTAAATCCATTGTAATGGTATCTCCTTCAGATAATTTTGAATTGACTATCTCTTCAGCTAAAGCGTCTTCAATGTATTTTTGAATGGCTCTTTTTAAAGGTCTAGCACCGTATTTCTTGTCAAAACCTTTATCTGCAATGTAGTCTTTAGCTTTATTACTAAGATTTAAAGTATACCCAAGGTCAGAAATTCTGTTTAATAATTTATCTAATTCTATGTCAATAATTGAATGAATATCATCTCTTTCTAGTGAGTTGAAAATAACAACATCATCAATTCTGTTCAAGAATTCAGGAGCAAAAGATTTTTTCAATGCGCCTTCAATAATTCCTTTTGCATGCGCATCTGCTTGTGCTACTTTTGATGAAGTACCGAATCCTACACCAACTCCAAAATCTTTTAATTGTCTAGCTCCAATATTAGAAGTCATGATAATAATCGTGTTTCTAAAATCGATTTTACGACCTAAACTATCTGTAATGTGTCCATCATCTAAAATTTGCAACAACATGTTAAATACATCTGGATGTGCTTTTTCAATTTCATCTAACAAAACAACAGAATAAGGCTTGCGTCTAATTTTTTCAGTTAACTGTCCTCCTTCTTCATAACCTACGTATCCTGGAGGTGCTCCAATTAATCTAGAGATTGCAAACTTTTCCATATATTCACTCATGTCTATTCTAATCAAAGAATCTTCAGAGTCAAATAATTCTCTTGCTAAAACTTTTGCCAGCTGTGTTTTTCCAACTCCAGTTGAGCCTAAAAATATAAATGAGCCAATTGGTTTATCCGGGTCTTTTAGTCCAACACGATTACGCTGAATAGCTTTTACAACCTTAGTTACAGCTTCATCTTGACCAATTATTTTTCCTTTAATAAGACCTGGCAATTCACTCAAGCGATTGCTTTCAGCTTCTGCAACTCTATTTACAGGTATTCCTGTCATCATAGAAACAACTTCAGCAACATTATCTTCTGTAACAATTTCTTTATTTAATTTAGAATCTTCTTCCCATTGTTTTTGAGCAGATTCTAAAGCAGATTCAATGTTTTTTTCGTCATCTCTAAGTTTTGCAGCCTCTTCGTATTTTTGACCACTAACAGCTTTAGATTTGCTTGTGCGAATTATTTCTAATTCAGATTCTAACGCCAACACTTGTTTTGGCACCACAATATTGGTGATGTGAATTCTAGATCCAGCTTCATCTAAAGCATCAATTGCTTTGTCTGGCAAGTATCTATCTGTCATGTACCTGTTTGTCAATTTGACACACGCTTCAATAGCAGCATCTGTATAATCTACATGATGATGCTCTTCATATTTCTCTTTGATGTTATGTAAAATCTGAATTGTTTCTTCTACAGTTGTAGGCTCAACAATTATCTTTTGAAAACGACGTTCTAGAGCTCCATCTTTTTCAATGTTGGTTCTAAACTCGTCTAGTGTTGTTGCTCCAATACATTGAATCTCTCCTCTTGCCAATGCCGGTTTTAACATGTTTGATGCATCTAGTGAACCTGTTGCTCCACCAGCACCAACTATGGTGTGAATTTCATCAATAAAAAGAATAATATTTTCGTTCTTTTCAAGTTCATTCATCAGTGCTTTCATGCGCTCTTCAAACTGACCTCTGTATTTTGTGCCGGCAACTAAGCTAGCTAAATCCAAAGAAACAATACGTTTATCAAACAAAACTCTAGATACTTTTCTGTTAACAATTCGCAGTGCTAAACCTTCTGCAATTGCAGACTTACCAACTCCTGGCTCTCCAATTAACATTGGATTGTTTTTCTTTCTTCTACTTAAGATTTGAGAAACTCTCTCTATTTCTTTTTGTCGTCCAACAACAGGGTCTAATTTATTAGCTTCTGCTAAAGAGGTTAAGTCTCTACCGAAATTATCTAAAACAGGAGTCTTAGATTTTTTAGCCGTTTTTCCTTTTCCGGGTTGTTGCCCGTATGGATTAGATTTCTCTTCACTAAACTCGTCTTCAGATGGCGTTTCTGCAATAGGGTCTAATGAGATTTCAGTATCGTCTGTATGCAATTGTTTGTATAAGGCTTTTGTCTGATCGTAGTCTATATAAAGCGTATTTAATAATTTAGTTGTTGGGTCGTTATCATTTCTTAAGATACACAATAATAAATGTGCGGTATCTATCGCTTCACTTTGATACAGCTTTGCTTCTAAGAAAGTTGTTTTAAGTGCTTTTTCTGCTTGTCTAGTTAAGTGTAAACTCTTTCTCTTCTCTTCTGTATCGAAGCTTGGATTCGTAGGGTTTAAACTTTCTATTTTTTTTCGAATTAATTCTAAATCAACATCAAATGCAGTTAAGATATCAATTGCTTTTCCATCTCCTTTTCTAAGTAAACCTAGCAATAAATGTTCAGTGCCAATAAAATCATGGCCTAAACGTAAAGCTTCATCTTTACTAAAGGTGATTACTTCTCGTACTCTTGGTGAAAAATTATCGTCCATATATTTATGTGTCTATAATTGTAAATTTAGTAGATTTTTTATGAAAAAATTACAAAAAAAGTGCCAGTTTCTAAATTTTGTCAAATTGTCTTGCAAAATACATGTAGAAATGGTTGAAAATCAGTGTAATAATGGGTGTTAAAAAAAAGCAAAAAATGTTGATAACTCTAAGGAATCAATCTTTAATATTTGTTGACAAAAAAAGGATTTATTGTATCTTGCTCGTTTAAGGAAATGAGTAAAAAATTAATACACAAATATATATGTCAGACGGAGAAAAGGTGATTCCAATTAATATTGAGGAGCAGATGAAATCTGCTTACATTGATTACTCAATGTCGGTGATTGTTTCTAGAGCATTGCCAGATGTTAGAGATGGTTTAAAACCAGTTCACAGAAGGGTGCTTTTTGGAATGCATGAGCTAGGAATTAAAGCGACAGGGACTTATAAAAAGTCTGCCAGAATTGTTGGAGAGGTATTAGGAAAGTATCACCCACACGGAGATACATCTGTATATGATTCTATGGTTCGTATGGCTCAAAATTGGAGTGTTCGTTATATGATGGTTGATGGACAGGGTAACTTTGGTTCTGTTGATGGTGATAGCCCGGCTGCAATGCGTTATACTGAGGTGAGAATGCAGAAAATTTCTGAAGATATGTTGCAAGATATTGAAAAGGATACTGTTGATCATCGTTTGAACTTTGATGATACTTTATTAGAGCCTACAGTTTTACCAACTAGAATTCCGAATTTATTGGTAAACGGTGCTTCTGGTATTGCTGTTGGTATGGCAACAAATATGGCTCCACATAACTTAACTGAAGTTGTAAATGGAACATTGGCATATATCGAAAATAGAGATATTGAGATTGATGAGTTAATGCAACATGTAAAGGCTCCAGATTTTCCTACTGGTGGAACGATCTATGGATATGATGGTGTAAAAGATGCTTTTCATACAGGAAGAGGACGTATTGTTATGCGTGCAAAAACTTCATTTGAAGAGGTAAAAGGCCGTGAGTGTATTATTGTTACTGAGATTCCTTATCAGGTTAACAAAGCAGAAATGATTAAAAAAACTGCGGAGTTAGTAAATGACAAGAAATTAGAAGGTATTGCGAATATTAGAGATGAATCTGATAGAAATGGAATGCGTGTTGTGTATATCTTAAAACGTGATGCAATTCCAAATATCGTATTAAATAAATTATATAAGTATACCGCTTTACAAACCTCTTTTAGTGTAAATAATATTGCATTAGTAAATGGTAGACCAGAGCAGTTAAACTTAAAGCAATTAATTCATTATTTTGTAGAACACAGACATGATGTTGTTGTTCGTAGAACAAAGTTCGAATTAAAGAAAGCAGAAGCGAGAGCACATATTTTAGAAGGATTAATTATTGCTTCAGATAATATTGATGAAGTAATCAAAATAATTAGAGGTTCTAAAAATGCTGATGAAGCTAAAGAAGCGTTAATCGTTCGTTTTGAATTGTCAGAGATTCAAGCAAAAGCAATTGTAGAAATGCGTTTGCGTCAACTTACTGGTTTAGAGCAAGACAAATTGCGTGCTGAGTTTGACGAAATCATGAAAACGATTATTGATTTAAAAGATATTCTAGCAGACGAAGGAAGACGTTATCAAATTATTGTTGATGAGTTGGTTGTTGTTAGAGATAAATATGGTGATGAAAGAAGGTCTAAAATTGAATATGCTGGTGGAGACATGAGTATTGAAGATATGATTCCTGATACAAAAGTAGTTGTTACGATTTCTAATGCTGGGTATTTAAAAAGAACAAATCTTGATGAATATAAAGTTCAGAATAGAGGAGGAAGAGGTCAGAAAGGTGTTGCTACTAGAAATGAAGATTTCTTAGAACATTTATTTGTGGGTACAAACCACCAATATATGATGTTCTTTACGCAAAAAGGAAAAGTATTCTGGATGCGTGTGTATGAAATTCCAGAAGGAGGTAAAAATACCAAAGGAAGAGCCATGCAAAACTTAATCAATATTGAATCAGACGATAAAGTAAAAGCGTTCTTAGTGACTCAAGACTTAAAAGACGAAGATTATATCAATAGTCATTATGTAATTATGGCGACGAAGAAAGGTCAAGTTAAAAAGACTTCTTTAGAGCAATATTCTCGTCCAAGAACAAATGGTATTAATGCAATTACCATTAAAGAAGGTGATGAATTATTAGAAGCAAAATTAACTACAGGAGATAGTCAAGTAATGCTAGCTTTAAAATCGGGGAAAACGATTCGTTTTGAAGAAAGTAAAACAAGACCAATGGGAAGAACTGCATCTGGTGTTAGAGGAATCACTTTGAAACACGACAAAGATGAAGTTATTGGTATGGTTGCAGTTAATGATGTAGAGAGTAATATTCTTGTGGTTTCTGAAAAGGGATACGGAAAGCGTTCTAATTTAGAAGACTACAGAATTACCAATAGAGGAGGAAAAGGAGTTAAAACGTTGAATATTTCTGACAAAACAGGTCAGTTAGTTGCTATTAAAAATGTAACAGATGAAGATGATTTAATGATCATTAATAAATCTGGAATTACAATTAGAATGGCAGTTGCAAATTTACGTGTTATGGGTAGAGCAACTCAAGGAGTTAAATTAATAAATATAAAAGATTCAGATAGTATTGCTGCTGTAGCGAAAGTTCAGCATGAAGAAGAAGAAGAAGAATTAGAAGGAGAAGAATTAGAAGGGGGAGAATCAGAAGAAAATGAAAATGGCACGGATGTTGAAAACCCATCAACAGAAGGTTAAGAATAATTAAATACTATTAAAATTAATAATATCATGAAAAAACAAATATTAACAGTAGCCTTAGGTTTTATAACAATTGTTTCTTTTGGTCAAAAGAATGAATTAAAATCTGTAGAAAAAGCGATTAAAAAAGAGCAGTTTAAAGAAGCAATAGCAACTATTGCGATCTTAGAAGCTACAGAAGATTCAATGGATCCTAAATACAAAGCAAAGTATTATTATTTGAAAGGATCTGCTTATGGTAAAACAGATATTAAGAAAGCATCAGATGCATATAACAAATTGTTTGAATATGAAAAAGAAATTGGAAAGCAGAAATATACTAAAGTAGCTAAGCCTGAGTTAAATAAATTAGTGCAGTTTGTTTCTAATAAAGCAATTGATCAGTATAAAGCCAAGGATTTTAAAAGTGCTGCGTATAGCTTTTATTTAACATATAAATTAAGCCCTACTGATACTTCATTTTTATACAATGCTGCACTGACTGGTGCTTTAGCAAAAGAATATGAAGCATCATTAAGCTATTATAAGGAGTTGCAAGAAATTGATTATGCTGGTGTTGTTCGTGAATATGTTGCTGTTAATAAAGAAACAGGTCAAGAAGAAGATTTTGGTTCTAAAACACAAAGAGATATCATGGTTAAAACAGGGCAATATATAACGCCTCAAGATAAAGTTTCTGATTCTAAACAATCAGAAATTATTAAAAACATAGCTTATATCTATGTAAATCAAGGGAAACCAAAATTAGCTATTGCTGCTTTAGAAGAAGCTAGAAAATCAAATCCAAAAGACATTAACATCTTGTTAAATCAAGCTCAAATGTATATTAAGCTTGAAAGAATGGATAAATTTGGAGATTTGATGAAAGAAGCAGTAAAGTTAGATCCTACTAACCCAAATTTATTTTTTAATTTAGGTGTAGTTAATGCTGGTGAAAATAAAATTGAAGAGGCTATTGGATATTATAGAAAAGCGATTGAATTAGATCCGAAATATGCAGATGCGTATTTAAATTTAGGAATTACAATTTTAAATAAACGAGTTGATGTTATTGAGGAGATGAATAAAAATTTATCGAATGATAAAAAATATTCTGAATTAGAAACTCAATTAAAAAACATTTGTAAAGATGCTCTTCCTTATATTCTTGAAGCAGATACTCTTTCTAGAACAGAATCAACTGTTACTTCTCTTTTAAATATTTATGACACGTTAGAAATGGAAACTGAGGCAGATGCTTTAAGACCTATTTATAAGAAAATGAGAGATCAATAGACCTTTATAATTGATATAAAAAAATCGAAACTATTAAGTTTCGGTTTTTTTTTTATACTAAATAATTTTTTTGATGACCCTTAATTTATGTGTGTGTCTCTTTGAGTCTACATTATAAATTCCACTATGATCAAGCATGTCAATTCTTACTTTACCATGTGCATGAATTATATAATTGTCTTTCATTATAATTCCAACATGTGTAATTACACCTTCGTTGTTGTCAAAGAATGCTAGATCTCCAGGTTCACTTTCTTCAATAAAACTTAATACTTCTCCTTGAGTTGCTTGTTGATTTGCTTCTCTTAAAAGTTGATGTCCACAAAGCTTGTAAATCATCTGAGTAAAACCAGAGCAGTCAATTCCAAATGGAGTTTTACCACCCCATAAATAGGGCGCATTTAAATACATAAATGCAGTTTTTATCAAGTATTCTTTGTTAAGTTTTTTGTTGATAATTGCTCCCTCATATTTGAATTCTGAAGTATTGAAAGTGACTTTTTTATTGCTGTAAAAAGGCAATGTAGAACCAATGCATATTGTAGATAAATTACCTTTTGTGTCAGTAATAAAATCTATAAGCTCGCCGGATAAAACAGTCTCAGATTGACTTAAAGCGGTAAATTGCTCTTCCGTTATTTCTTCAAACTGTTTATTGTCAATAAACCCTTCGTAAGAATCAAATTGTAATCTGATTTTACTCGAGTTTTTTCTTTTTTCTAAGACTTTAAAGGATTCACCAAATAATACCTGTGAAACCATTTCTGAAGATTCAGAGGATTCACTTCTTAAAGGAACAATACTTAAGTTACAAATGCCGTAGAGCATAGAAAAATTAAAGTTTTTATTAATTTAATTTGCTAATTTTTTTAAACTCTTTCAATTACCATTGCGCTTGCACCACCACCACCATTACAAATAGCAGCAGCACCAATTTTCGCATTGTTTTGTTTTAAAATAGAAGTCAACGCGATAATAATTCTTGCTCCAGAAACACCTAATGGATGTCCTAAAGAAACGGCACCTCCGTTAACATTTACAGTATCAGGATTTAGACCTAGAATTTTCATGTTTGCTAATCCAACGACAGCAAAAGCTTCATTTAACTCAAAATAATCAACATCATCAATAGAAATATTTGCTTTAGCTAATGCTTTTGGCAATGCTTTTGCAGGAGCTGTAGTAAACCATTTTGGTTCATGTGCAGCATCTGCGTAACTTCTAATTTTAGCAAGTGGCGTTAAATTTAATTTAGCCGCTTTTTCTGCAGACATTAATATTAAAGCAGCTCCACCATCATTTATAGTTGAGGCATTTGCAGCAGTAACAGTTCCTTCTTTTGAAAATGCAGCACGTAAAGCCGGAATTTTCTCCATTTTTACATTTTTATATTCTTCGTCTTCAGAAAAGATAACGGGTTCTCCACGTCTTTGCGGAATTTCAACAGGAACAATTTCATCAGAATATTTTCCTTCACTCCAAGCTTTTGCAGATCTATTGTAAGATTCTATAGCAAATGCATCTTGATCTTCTCTAGAAAATTCATATTCAGTAGCACATTCATCAGCACAAACACCCATTGCAACTTTCTCATAAGCATCAACTAGTCCATCCTTTTGCAATCCATCTTCCATAGTAATAGGTCCGAATTTAGAACCATTTCTTGCATGGTGATAGTGTGGTATCATACTCATGTTTTCCATTCCACCAGCAACAACGATTTCTGCATCTCCTAAAGCAATAGCCTGTGCAGCTAGCATAATAGATTTCATACCAGAAGAACATACTTTATTTATAGTGGTACAAGGAACAGTATTAGGAATCCCAGCAAATATAGCTGCTTGTCTTGCAGGAGCTTGTCCTAAGCCAGCAGAAACAACATTTCCCATATACACCTCGTCAACCATTTCCGGTTGTAAGTTAATTTTCTCTAAAGCTCCTTTAATTGCAACAGCTCCTAATTTCTGAGCAGGAATTGAAGATAAACTTCCCATAAAACTCCCAATTGGAGTTCTTGCAACTGATACAATTACTACTTCTTTCATATTATGTTCTATGTATTAATTTTGTGCATTAAATTTCGATATTGCGAAAATAACCAATTTATTGTGAGCAATAAAATAAAGTATCGCATTCTTATCTATTAAATAAAGTTAATTGTAATTTTTGAAAGAGAAAGTTTTTAAAGTAAGTTTGTAAATAATACAATTTTATAAATAGAAGTATATGAGTAATGTTATCAATAAGATTTACAAGAATAATGCGATGGTTTATAAAGTATTATTGTTTTTAATATCGGTCGTTGCAATTGTCTATTTATTTCCTAAAGGAGGTCAGTTTAAATATGATTTTAATAAAGGGAAACCTTGGCAATACGATAACTTATATGCAGCATTCGATTTTTCTATTCAAAAAACAAAAGAGGAGTTAGTTATTGAAAAACAATACCTTATAAGAAATAATAAAAAGTACTTTGAGTATGATAATAGAATTGTACTTGACGTTAAAACCGATTTTACTACTAAAATAAACGTTATCCAAGAGAATGCTTCAATTAATTATTCTCAAATGCTGAGTTTAATAGCTACAGGGAATTTTATAATCAATGAAGTTTACAAAAAAGGATTTATAAATGAAGCGAATCAAAATCAAGTCATTCAAGGAAATGACATTATCTTATTAAGAAAGAATACTGAAGTAGAGCAGATTGCATATAGTAACTTGTTAGTCTATAAAGAAGTTTTAGATCTTATTAACCAGAACATTGGAGGATCTCCTTTAGATTACGGTCAAAACAAATTGCTAAGCACTTTGTTGTCCGTTTTAAAGCCCAATGTAACTTTTGATAGTGGGTTTACACAAAAAGCATTAGAAGAATCGTTTAAGAGTATTTCTTATCAAAAAGGGTTAGTCACAACAGGAGAGTTAATTATTTTAAAAGGGGATATTATTGAAGGGAGAAAATTAGCTGTTTTAAATTCCCTAAAAATTGAATCTGAGTCTAAAGTTTGGACAGTATCTAATTATTACTGGATTGTTGTAGGATATACCGTTTTGGTTTCTTTAGCATTATTAATGCTGCTGTTGTTTTTGCAAAAGTATAGGCCAGAAATTTATAGCAATAATAATAAAGTAACATTTATATTCTTCAACGTTTTTTTAATGGTTTTGATTCAAACTTTAGTTGTAAAGTATAATCCTGATTATTTATATGTGGTTCCATTAAGTATTCTTCCAATTGTTTTAAAGGCCTTTTTTGATGCTAGATTAGGGTTGTTTGCTCATGTATTAACCGTGCTTTTACTTGGGTTTATTGTACCAAACAGTTTTGAGTTTATATACTTACATATTATTGCCGGAATGGTAACTATTTTAACGGTATCTGAGCTTTATAAAAGAGCTAGTTTATTTATTTCTATTGGACAGATTACACTTGTTTACATGATTACGTACTTTGCGTTTTCTATTATTAAAGAAGGAAATGCTTCGCAAATCAATATTTATTATTTTATAATGTTTGCTGCAAATGGCGTGTTGTCATTTTTAGCTGTGTTTTTCATTTACATGTATGAGAAAATTTTCGGATTGGTTTCTGATGTTACTTTATTAGAGCTTTCTAATACAAATACAAAACTATTAAGAGAGTTAAACGAAAAAGCACCAGGAACGTTTCAGCATTCAATGCAAGTCGCAAATTTAGCTGAAGCAGCAGCGAATGAGATTGGTGCAAATTCTATGTTGGTAAGAACAGGAGCCTTATATCATGATATTGGAAAAATGCTCAATCCAATGTATTTTATAGAAAATCAATCTACAGGTGTAAATCCACATAATGATTTATCTCCAAGAGATAGTGCATCGATAATAATCAATCATGTGATAAAAGGGATTGAATTGGCAAAAGAGCATCGGTTGCCAGATAGAATTATTGATTTTATCAGAACACATCATGGAACGAGTTTGGTCTATTACTTTTACATGAAAGAGCAAGAAATGAATCCCGAAGAAAAGGTTGATATACGTAAATTTCAATATCCAGGTCCAATTCCGTTCTCAAAAGAGACTGCTATTTTAATGATTTCTGATGCTGCTGAAGCTGCAACAAAAAGCATAAAAAATCCGACTGCACAATCTATTGATGCGTTGATTGATAAAATTGTAGAAAAGCAAAAATCTGATAATCAATTTATTAATTCTGATATTACTTTCAGAGAAATTGAAAAGATAAAAAAGGTTATTAAGAAGAAGTTGATGAATATGTATCACCTAAGAATTGAATATCCAGATTAAGATAAAATTTTTGTAAAAAAATAAAAAAAATGTTGTGAAATTGTATTTGTAATCATACATTTGCACTCGCAATTTTAAACTAATACTTCGGTGTTATTTTAAGGAGAGGTGCCAGAGTGGTAATGGAGCAGATTGCTAATCTGTCGACGGGTAACTGTCGCCAGGGTTCGAGTCCCTGTCTCTCCGCAATTTTTTTTGCAAACTCGGGGTGTAGCGTAGCCCGGTCATCGCGCCTCGTTTGGGACGAGGAGGTCGCAGGTTCGAATCCTGCCACCCCGACACTGTTTTCGTAGAAACATAAAAACTACGGGCTCGTAGCTCAGCTGGATAGAGCACCTCCCTTCTAAGGAGGCGGTCACAGGTTCGAATCCTGTCGGGCTCACATAAATCCTTACTAGAAATAGTAAGGATTTTTTGAGTTTATAGTATATCGTACTTTAGCCTTGTTTTTGTCGTCTTTCTAACAATCCAATACGATTTATTAATTAACGAATGTATGCCTTTTTAGGCACACAAAAAGGTTCCCATTTTTCTTCAAGGTATCACTTTAAAAAACAACTATAAATGATGTATAATAATATAATACGTATGCTATTTGTAATAGTGCTACTATACTCGAATTACAAATTACCTAATGCCTCCGTTTTTAGTTGTTCTATGAGTTCTTTTTCTTTTGCTATTTGAGTTTCTGAAAGATCTTTCAGCATCACGAAGTGGGCTAGCATTTCAGATTGATTTTCTAATAATTCATTAGAGGAAAACAGCATTTTTCCTGAGCGACGGCTATAATAATCAGCTAGATGCTCTAAGCTTTCGTTGTTTATACAGTAGGCTATTTCGGCGTACATTAAAGATAAATCATCGGTAGCTTTATCCATCATTTCAAAACTAGCATTTCCATAAGAGTGTACTAGTCTTATCAGATTTTTTTGCTCTTGGAACTTCAACGTGTAAACAGGTAGCTTATCGGTTAACATCTCATAGCCTTTAGAAGCGAAACCTAAAGATCCAATTAAAGGGATATGCGACGTTTTACAACTTCCAAAACGTTTTTCTGTAGCTTGAATCTTGTCTATTATTTTCTGAGCCATTTTCCTGAAAGCTGTCAATTTTCCACCA
>JBLFXB010000038.1:0-19851 GCA_047611925.1 Polaribacter sp. | reverse complement strand
GTGCTTTCTATATGTACAAAAGACCAATTTCGTATTCAGAATTAAACGAACTAATTTTTATTATTTTATTGCCTATTTTCTCAATGATTACTTATATCTACTTTAGAACACCAGATTTAAGAGAAGTGGTTTTTGGAATATCGTCTAATTTTTCTACTTCTGGTGATTTTGGACCAAATCAAGTAGCAACAATAGTAGGATTTGGAATGTTTGCTCTCGGTTTTTTTTTATATCAAAGAACAAAAATCACAAGATTTTTAATATTAGATGGAATTTTGTTAGCCTATTTTACGTATAGAGGTTTGCTAACTTTTTCTAGAGGAGGTATAATTACTGCAGTTGTTGCATTTTTTTTACTCTCATTGTTTTTAATTGTTTATAAGAAAGGTTCTTTCAGTTCTGTTTTTAAATATTTAATTGTTTCTAGTTTCTTTATTGTGGGTGTGTGGTTATATACTGCAGATATTACTGGAGGAATGTTAGAAAATAGATATATGGGTAAAGATGCATCTGGAAAAGAGAAAAATATTTTAACAGGAAGATTTGACTTGTTTTCTAGTCAAATTGAAAGCTTTAAGGATGCACCGCTATTTGGAATTGGAGTAGGAAACGGAAAGTTTAAAAGAGAAAAAGAAGGGGGATTAGTTGGAGCATCCCACAGTGAGGTTAGTAGATTAATAGAAGAACATGGCTTGATTGGTATAATTATTTTAATTATTCTAGTTGCTATTCCATTAGCTCATTTTTTTAATAGCAATAATTTTCAGCGAGCCTTTATTATTTCTTTTTTCTTGTTTTGGTTTTTAACAGTTAATCATTCAGCAATGAGAATTGCATTTCCAGGATTTTTATATGCCATGGGTTTAATCATAATTACTGATGATGGGAATAAGCAGTAAAAATATTCTTTATATCGGTAATAATTTAACCAGTAAGACAAAATATGCTACTACAATAGATACGTTAAGTAGTTTATTAAATTTAGAAGGATATACCGTGCTTAAAACGTCTAGTAAGCTAAATAAGCTTGCTAGATTAGCAGACATGTGTCTTACGTTAATAAAGAGTAGAAGAAAAATAGAGTATGTATTTATAGATACTTTTAGTACTTCAAACTTTTACTTTGCATTACTAACATCTCAATTAGCAAGAATATTTAAGATAAGATACATACCCATTTTACATGGTGGGAATCTACCATTTAGATTAGACAGGTCAAACTTTTTATCAAAACTAATATTTATAAATTCATATGTCAATGTTGCACCTTCTAATTATCTGAAAAACGAATTCGAGAAAAGAGGGTTTAACACCATATTTATTCCGAATACTCTAGAAATAGAAAAATACAAATATCAAGACAGAGAGAATATGTTGCCAAAAATTCTTTGGGTTCGAGCATTTAAACATTTATACAATCCATTAATGGCAATAAAAGTTTTGGCGAAAGTAAAAGAAGAATTTGAAGAAGCAGAATTATGTATGATCGGTCCTGTTTTAGATGTGTCTTTTAATGAAACTAAAGCACTTGCGAACAAACTAAATTTAAATAATTCAATTCAATTTACAGGAGTCTTATCAAAAGAAGAATGGCATAAAAAGGCTAAAGAGTATGCGCTATTTATTAATACTACAAACATTGATAATACACCTGTTAGTGTAATGGAAGCAATGGCCTTGGGACTTACAATAGTAAGTACAAATGCAGGAGGAATGCCATATTTGATTGAAGATAATTATGATGGGGTTTTGGTTGATAAAAATGACCATATAATGATGGCTAACTCAATAATTAAGATATTAAAAGAAAATAATAGAGAACTTTCAAAAAAGGCACGAATCAAAGCAGAAAGTTTTGGTTGGGATGTTGTAAAACACCAATGGAAATCTTTGTTGAATAACTAGATAAGATAAATGTATCAATTTTTTTTAGAAAATATAATAATACCTATTGGAGATTTATTTAATAAATCAACATTTATAAAGGAACTTAAATATTGGAGAAAAATTGATTCTTATTCATCAGAGGAATTAGAAAGAATACAAGTTAAAAATCTTAAAATCATTTTGAATTTTGCAATTAAAAATGTTCCATTTTATAAAAAAATAGAATTAGAAAATAATGATCCATATTCTTGGTTAAAAAAGTTTCCTGTTTTAACCAAAAATCATTTAAGAGAAAACAATTCAGCGCTAATTTCTGTATTAGAAAACCAATCAGATCTAATTAAATATAGTAGTAGTGGCTCATCTGGTGTTCAAAGTTCAGTGTACATGAGCAGAAAGGAGCAATCAATAATTAGAGGAATATTAACCCATTGGTGGGAGTGGTCTAGTTATAGAATTGGAAAACCAATTGTTCAAACGGGTATTAGTCCCGAAAGAGGAATGCTTAAATTAATTAAAGACAAATTATTTAAAACAATCTATATAAACGCATTTTCTCACTCAGAAGCTCAACTTAAAAAACTGTGTAAGAAATTACATATGACAAGTAAATATTACTTTTCAGGGTATGCATCATCACTAAATGTAATAGCAGAGTATGCCATAGAAAACAACTACAATATTCACTTGAAATCTGTAATTAGTTTTGGAGATAAACTATTTCCACAGTATAGAAAAAACATAGAGAAAGCATTTAAGTGTAAAGTGTTTGATACTTATGGCAGTAATGAAGGGTTAATGATTGCCGCACAAAAAGATTTGGAGTATTTATATATTCTAAGTCCACACGTGTATATTGAGATTGTTGATGATGAAAATAACCCAGTTGTAGATGGGGAAATGGGACATATATTAGTTACTCGCTTAGATGGGTTTTCAATGCCTTTAATTAGATATAAATTAGGCGATTTAGGTATTTTATTACCAAAAAATAAATACCCAAAGGAAAGAGAATTTAAATACCCTTTACTGCAACAAATTGTAGGTAGAGAAACAGATATTATTAGATTACCTTCTGGTAAAAAATTAATAGTACATTCTTTTACAGGGGTTTTTGAATATGTTCCAGAAATAAAACAATTTAAGGTTATTCAAGAAAATTTAAAAGGAATAACGATTCAGTACATAAAATCTAAAGGATTTACAAAAGAGATATTAGAGAATGTAACCTTTGAGCTACAGAAACATATAAAAGAGAGTACATTTAATATCTTATATGAAGAAGTAGATATAATCAAGCCAACAAAATCAGGGAAACCACAAATTATAGAATCACATTTGTAAATGAGTAATAAAACCATTTGGATATTAAATATGACTGCGGGTAAACCAGATTCTGGTTGGGGAGAGCGTCATTATTATTTTAGTAAATTTTGGGTGAAAAAAGGATATGACATTAAAATTGTTTCAGGGTCTTATAATCACCTTTTTCATAACCAACCAAAAATTGAGAATAAAAGATTCACATTAGAAAAAGTAGAAGATGGAATTACGTTTTGTTGGGTAAAGATTCCAAGGTATGATGGTGGAAGCATTTATAAGCTTTGGAGTATGATTGTTTTTGCTTTTAAGATTTTAAGTTTATCACCAAAACTATTAGGAAAACCATCTTATATTTTAGTTTCATCTATGCCAATATTTCCAATTCTTTCAGGATGGTATTTGAAAAATAAATTTAAAGCAAAGAAATTATTTTTTGAAATTAGAGATTTATGGCCATTAACACCTATGTATTTAAATGGGTATTCTAAATGGCATCCAATGATACTTGTTATGAAGTGGATAGAGCGTTTTGGATATAGAAAATCTGATGCAATTGTTTCTCTTTTACCTAATGCACATAAATATATAAACCCTATATCTAAAGATGTCTCTAAATTTAATTGGATTCCTAACGGAATAGATGAGTTATTGTTGGAAAAACAAAAATTACCAAAAGAAACTATTAAACTTATTCCCGAGAATAAGTTTATTGTTGGTTATACCGGTACAATGGGAATGGCCAATGCATTGGAATATTTAATTGAAGCATCAATTTTATTAAAAGACAATACAGCGATTCATTTTGTTTTAGTTGGTGATGGTTATTTAAAAGCAGCGTTACAAACAAGCGTATCAGAAAATTCAAACGTTACTTTTATTAATAAAATAAATAAAAATCAAGTACAGCACATGCTAACTTACTTTGATGTATGTTTTGTTGGTAGAAATAATACACCGCTTTTTGATTATGGTGTCTCTTCCAATAAATTTTTTGATTATATGTTAGCAAAAAAACCGATAATATCATCATCAAATAAAATAAATGATCCAGTAGAATTATCGGGTTGTGGTTATTTAGTTAAACCAGAATCAGCACAGAAAATTAGTGATGCAATTCTTGAAATTCACCAATTAAAAGATTCAGAAAAAAACGAATTAGGAAATAAAGGATTCGAGTATGTAAAAGAATATCATAATTTCAACTATTTAAGTTCGCTGTATATTAAATTATTTGAATATTAGTAAAAAGTATTCACATACTCATAAAATCTTCTTATTTTTGACTTAAAAATTGCTTCATTAATAGTGCCCTCAATAAATTATTATGAGTAAAAAGACTTCACATATTAATATTTCTGAAAGAAAATTGCTTTTACGTTCTTTTGATGTACTAGTAATGATTTTAAGTATTTATTTTGCATCCGTATATTCTGATTTTGGTTATTTAGATGTCTCAAAGAACCTTGTATCTCTTTGGTTTATTGTTTTAGCAGTATACTTTTTGTTATTTGGAGAAATATTTCAATTATACAATTTAAATGTATCCAATAACCCGTTTTTAGTGGTTAGAAGTATTTTTATAACTTCTTCAATAACAACACTTATTTATGTGCTTTCTCCTTATATAACGCCTTCATTACCTGAAAATAGATTACAAATTATATATTTTTTCTTTTTGATAACAATACCAGTAATTGTTTGGAGGTTTCTATATATGTGGTTTTTGTTTTCTCCTAAATATTTTAAAACTATTGTAGTAATAGGCCATTCATCAAGAGTAGAAAAATTAATTAAATTAATTCAATTGAATAATTTTCATAAAATAGCAACGTATGTATCTAATACAGAAATAGAAGGTATAAGTAATTTTAATGATGCTAAGAAGGTTAATTTATTAGAAGTAGTTCATGCTAGCCTTGCAACAGAAATAGTAATATCAACCACAGGGTTTTCGAGTGAAACGATTAAAAATTTAAATGAACAATTAATTTTACTTTTTAAAGAAGGAATAAATATAAAGAGCTTTGAGACTTACTATGAAGAAGTAACAAATAGTGTTCCTAAAGAATATTTAGATCATAATTTCTATGAAAATTTTAATTTGAGCAAAAACAATGATGCTCATTTTTATCATTTTATACAAAGAATTATTGATGTAGTTATATCAATAGTTGGATTATCATTTTTTGTATGTATCCTTCCATTATTATTGATTGGAAATTTGATTGGAAATAGAGGTTCATTATTTTACATCCAAGAAAGAGTTGGTTTTAAAGGGAAAGGTTTTAAGATTTTTAAGCTTCGTTCAATGGTTAAAAATGCTGAAAAAGATGGAGCTGTTTGGGCAGAGAAAAATGATAAAAGAATCACTTCTTTCGGGAGGTTTTTAAGAAATACACGTTTAGATGAATTACCTCAATTTCTTAATATATTAAAAGGAGAAATGAGCACGATTGGTCCAAGACCAGAAAGACCAGTGTTTGTTCATGACTTGGAAAGAAAGCTTCCATTTTATGCTATTAGACATATTGTTAAACCTGGTTTAACAGGTTGGGCTCAGGTGAATTATCCTTACGCAAATACAATTGAAGAGCAAGAAACAAAACTAAGATACGACTTGTATTATATAAAAGAAAGAAGCTCTTTTCTTGACTTTCAAATTTTGATAAAGACTATTACTACGGTCTTATTCTTTAGAGGTCAATAAGAACTTTTGTAAGCTAATAAACCGTATTAGTAACAAAACAATAAAAGGAATAGTACTAAGAGGAAATTGTTGAATTTTACTCATCCATAGTATTGGAATACTTAATAAAAGAAGAATTAGACCTGTTACGTATTTACGCACCCATTTCTTTGTGTTTTCTTTTGATAAAGCAAATGCAACAATCAAATTTGGTGCAAATGCCCATAAAAAATTAAAGTTTATTGGAGTCGTAGAGTGATCTGTGAAAAACCATAAAAACACAATCAGTAATCCAATTAATCCGGTGGTAAAAAACAAGAAGAAATCGATCCATTTGGTTCTCTTTTTTTGTTTTAGATCTCTGTACGTAATAAATACACCAATGAGTAAAATTAATGAGAATACTAATAAAGGGTTTATCGTAGATGGTTTAATTTTTAATTCATCAAACTTTAAAATATAGTGATCCGTTTTAATTAAATTTTCTTCTTTACCATTTGTAGTAACTGTTGCATTTTTAAAACCACTGTACACAAAATCAGGTAAATACATAAACTCTTTTTCTGTTGCAATCTTATCTAATTTACTACCAAGCGCTAAATTAATTCCAAAACTTCCCCAGGTATTCCAAGGAATTTCAGCATTCATTAATTCTCTAAAGGATTTTCTCTTTTGAATGTGATTTGTTTTGAAAATCACTTTTTCTTTTAAGATAGTTTCAGTTATTTCTCTTAAAATGGTTGCACAATTATTGAAAAAAGGATCGTATAAATAGGTCGCGTTTTCTGGTGCAGCATTGTTTTCTAAATACGCGTAAAACTGTTGTTTTTCTAGTTGATTTAGATTTAAAACCTGCTCCTTTATCCATCGATTATCTCTTTGGTAACTTCTAACAAAATAATGAAATGGATAGCTTTCTAGCTTATAAAGCAACTTACCTTTTGTGAAGTTTAAATAAAAGTCTGGAGTATTAAAATCAAAGATTCCATAATTATAAGCATTGTCAAAATCAGTGTCTTTAACCCTTATGGTACTATGTCCAAAACCTTCATACAATACTTTTCCCGGCCCCGCAGTTATGATGCTTATTTCTGCATTTGAACTTAATTGTTTGTCTTGAGAATACCCACTATAGAATATAAGAATTACCAATAATGTAGAAAGTGATTTTCTGAGCATAGCTTAATTTCTAAAGAATTTATAATCAATTTTAATCGAGAAAATATTAGAATACAAAGCATTGCCAACACTTCCGATATTTGTTAAGGCATAATCAATTTCAATTCCGTTGTATTTAAAACCAACTCCAAAATTAGGCTGTAAAGACATGCTTTTACTGCCATCAAATTGAGTTGTATTTTGAATGTTTCCAATTCCGCCTCTTAAATAGACCAAATCAGTATAATCTAATTCAAAACCAAAGGTAGGGTCAATACTAATAAAAGGAGTAGAAACAAGATCATTAGTTTGCGCAAAACGCATGTTTAAATCAATTTCGGTAAGCAAATGAAAATCTCTAGCGACTCTGAATTTTTTTGCAATACCTACTTGTACTTTCGGTTTGGTAATTTCTGAAGTTTCGGGTAATTCTTGATTTTCTCCAGGAATTGAATTTTTAATTTTATCAAACTCTGTTTGATCAATACTCCAAGTATTATACGTAGTTGTAATATCTCTAACCATTAAGCCAAACTTCCAGTTTTTTCTTTCAAATTGTATTCCTGCATCAAAACCAAATCCCCAAGAAGAGGCAAAGTTTCCAATAACTCGTCTAATAATTTTTGCATTTACACCAAAATGAATGTCTTTGTGAAATAAATTACGAGCATATGCAATATTAAAGGCATAATCTGCCGCAGAGAAAAGACTTATATTATTAAAGTTTATGTTTCCTTGAGTATCTATTAATTCGGTAGTATTTAAAATATCATCGACTCCAAATCGGATTATTGAAATACCAATAGCACTTTCATTGTCAATAGGCAAAGCTATAGCAGCGAAATTATAATTAGCAATTCCTGCAAAATATGAAGCATGCATTAAAGAACCTTCATAATCATCTATATTCACCAAGCCAGCTGGATTCCAATACATAGAATTCACACCACTACTAGTGGCAACAACAGATTTGCTCATTCCTAATGCTGCAGCATCAACACCTATATTCAAAAATTCATTAGAATAATTACGAAAAGTTTGTGCAGAAAGATGGACGGAAACTAAAATAATAAGTATTAAAAAACGTTTTTTCAAAATATATAATTGCTATTTACAAATATCTAAAATCCTATTGTAATAACCCTTGTAAAGCTAAGATATTGTTTGTGTTGTCTCTATTTGAATATGCTCCTTAATAAATCTGCTTATTCTTTTTTCTAGCCATCTACTTTCCTGTTGTTTAAATGTAGATATAAATCCGACATGACCACCATATTTTGTTATTTCTAAATGAAAAGTATCAGAATCTACAGCTTCTTCAATTGGGAAACATTCTTTGGCTAAAAAGGAATCATCTTGAGCATTTATTAAAAGTGTTGGCTTGTTAATCTTAGACAAGTACGGTTTAGAACTTGCTTTTTCCCAATAATCTTCTGGGCTATCAAACCCAAAAACCGGAACCGTATATAAATGTTCTAAATGTTTAAATCGTTTGGCTTTGAATAATAACTCTTTGTTAAGTTTAAAATCAGGAAACTTATACGCTTTTTCTAATACTTTTAATCGAATGGTTTTCAAAAACTCTTCTATATAGAGCTTGTTCTTAATTTTATCCATTTCTCTTTCTGAACTAGCAATGTCAATAGGAACAGAGGTTGCAATCGCTCCTTTTATTTTTGTGGAGAGTGTTTCTGCGTATTCTCCCATATATTTTAATGTTAAATTCCCACCTAAACTAAAACCAATAATTAGGATGTTTTCATACGCATAGTTATCTAATATATGATTCACCACAAAATGAACATCTTCAGTTTTTCCACTATGATATGTGCTTAGTAATAAATTATCCTCGCCACTACAACCACGTAAATTAAAAGCAACAGCATCAATTCCGATGCTATTCAGTTCGTTAGTTGTAGAAATCATGTATTTAGACTCAGAACTACCTTCTAAACCATGAATTAAGATTGCCATCGTATTAGAATTCACTTTAGAAAAATCTAAATCGATAAAATCATGATCCCAAGTAAAAATACGTTTACGTCTATAATTACTTGTCTCTTTCATGAACAATGGACGGTACATGGTATTAAAATGGCCATTTCTAAAAGGAAGAGAAGGAGAGAAGTCTGATGTTAATAGTGGCATTTTTGAGTTTTTTATAGCAATTGTTAATGCAAATATGATAAAAATTAAAAGAAAGTGAAAAGAGCAAATTCATTTTCTTATTTTTGCTGTTGAAACGAACTTTTATGAATATCAAAAAGCACATTCCCAATTTATTGACTTTAGGTAATTTACTATGTGGTACAATTGCTACCATAGCCGCTGTTAATTCTGATTACCTAACGGCTGCTTCTTTAGTTGTATTAGGAATTATTTTTGATTTTTTTGATGGATTTGTAGCTAGAATGCTAAAAGTTTCTGGAGAACTAGGAAAACAATTGGATTCGTTAGCAGATATGGTTACTAGTGGAGTAGTTCCAGGGATTATAATGTTTCAATTAATAAACGAAAATTTATTGACTGATTATGAAAAAATTATTGAAAGCTCTGGATTGGTAACCTTTGATCCTAACTATTTATCATATGCGGGATTGGTTTTAACCCTAGCAGCTTGTTATCGCTTGGCAAATTTCAATATTGACACACGTCAGTCAGATTCTTTTATCGGCTTGCCAACTCCGGCAATGAGTTTGTTTGTGATTGCATTGCCTTTAATTACTGAGTATTCCGACAATCAATTTTTTATTGATTTGGTACAAAACAATTATTTCTTAATTGGAGTAACGCTGGTATTGAGTTATTTAATGAATGCAGAAATTCCGCTATTTTCGTTGAAGTTTAAAACGCTTGGAGTAAAGGAAAACCTCCTAAAATATGTGTTTTTAGTACTTTCTGTACTGATATTATGTACCTTAGGAGTAATTGCTATTCCTACAATAATAATGTTATATGTAGTCTTGTCAGTTGGAAGTAACGTAAGTAAGAAGAAAGCTTAGTTAGTTCTCGATACATCTTGTTTTTTAGTGTTACTTCAAAATAATATAGGAGTCTGAGAGCCCTAAAATTTTCGCTTTTTCAATTCGAAGTCCTTCCCTAAATATACTTTTCTAACAGTTTCGTCAGCAGCTAATTCTTCAGGAGTTCCTTCTTTAAGAATACTACCGTTGTACATTAAAAATGTTTTATCAGTAATCGCTAAAGTTGCTTGTACATCATGATCGGTAATTAGAATACCAATATTTCTGTTTTTAAGCTGAGCTACAATATTCTGAATGTCTTCTACTGCAATTGGATCTACTCCTGCAAAAGGTTCATCTAGTAAAATAAATTTTGGGTCAGAAGCTAAACATCGCGCAATTTCTGTTCTTCTACGCTCTCCACCAGATAATAATTCACCTATATTTTTACGAACATGTCCCAAACTAAATTCTTCGATTAAAGACTCTAGTTTTTCTTTACGTTCTTTCTTTGTTCTATCGGTAAACTCTAAAACAGACATAATGTTTTCTTCTACAGACAGCTTTCTAAAAACAGAAGCTTCTTGCGCTAAATATCCAATTCCGTTTTGAGCACGTTTGTACATAGGATCTTGCGTAATCTCTTTATCATCTAAGTAAATATGACCACCGTTAGGTTTAATCATACCAACAATCATATAAAAAGAAGTTGTTTTTCCAGCTCCATTTGGACCTAATAAACCCACAATCTCCCCTTGAGAAACTTGTAAAGAGATTCCTTGTACAACCTTTCGGCTACCGTAAATTTTTTGAATATTTTCTGCTCTTAAAATCATATGTCAAATATAATAAATGAGAATTAAGGAGTTCTTAATTTAATTATAATTCGTTTTGTTCTAAATACTCCCAGTATTCATACGCTTTTCGTAAATGGGGAATTACAATTGTGCCACCAACAAGTGTTGCAATAGACATTGTTTCCATCATTTCTTCTTTAGAAACTCCATTTTTATAGGCTGTTTCTAAATGATATTGAATACAATCATCACAACGTAAAACTGCTGAAGCGACTAAGCCTAATAGCTCTTTTGTTTTTACAGGTAAATGATCTTCTTTAAAAGCGTTGGTGTCTAAATTAAATATTCTCTTAATAACTTTGTTGTCATTACTTAAGAGTTTATCGTTCATTTTTTGACGATAATCGTTAAATTCTTGGATTTTATTTGGCATTTTTTTTCTGTCTTTTTATTACAAAACTAGAAATATGGATACTGATTTCGTATAAAATTAATATTGGAATAGAAACAATTACTTGACTCGCTACATCTGGCGGAGTAATAATTGCTGATAAAATTAGTACTACTACTAATGCATGTTTTCTGTACTTTCTTAAAAATGATGGCGTAACTAAACCTAATTTTGTTAAAAAGTAGATGACAACAGGCAATTCAAAAACTAAAGAAATACCAAGCATTGTGTTGGTGAATAAACTGATATATGAGTCTAAAGTAAAGTTGTTTACAATGTTTTCGCTAATTTGATATCCGTAGAAAAACGATACAGACATTGGCATGATTACGTAGTAACTAAATGCGATTCCTATAAAAAATAAGAGGGAAGCTATAAAAAGAAATCCTTTGGATTTATTTTTTTCGGTTTTGTGTAATCCTGGAGCAATAAAACGCCACATTTCCCATAATAGATAAGGAAAAGCGAGGATAATACCTAATATTAAAGAAACCCAAAGAGAGCTCATTAATTGTTGTGTTAAAGACAAAGCTTGTAGCTTACTCGGAATTTGAATATCACAAAAACTACTTTCTATTCCTATACTACCAAATACTCTACAGACAAAGTCATAGGTAATGAAATCGGAATGTGTATGCGCAATTATAAAGTTATTATAGATGGTTTCTCTAAACACAAATAAAACAATTGCTATTACAAAAATAACTGCTGCACTTCTAACTAAATGCCAACGTAACTCTTCTAAATGTCCTAAGAAAGACATTTCTTTTGGTTGCTCACTCATTTCTTAAAAAATTCCTTCTTTGATTAAATCATGTAAATGTACAACGCCTAAATATTGATTGTCTAAATTCGTAACCAATATTTGAGTAATATCATTTTTTTCCATTGTTTCTAGTGCTTCAATAGCCATTGCATCCACAGAAATTGTTTTTGGACTGTTAGACATAATGTCTTTAGCCGTTAAAGAAGCAATATCTGTTGTTTTACTTAGCATTCTTCTAATATCACCATCCGTAATTATTCCAACAATATCTTCATTGTCAATTACAGAAGTTGCACCCAAACGTTTTTCGCTAATTTCAATAATTACTTCAGAAATGCTACTGTTTATTTTTACCTGTGGGGATTCGTTATTTGCTATTAAATCAGAAACACGTAGGTATAAACGCCTACCTAAAGCGCCACCAGGATGATATTTTGCAAAATCTTTACTACTAAACCCTTTTAATTTCAATAAACATACAGCCAAAGCATCACCCATTACCAACTGAGCAGTTGTGCTTGTTGTTGGAGCCAAATTATTAGGACAGGCTTCTTTTTCTACAAAAGTATTTAAAGTAAAGTCTGCATTTGTTCCTAAATAGGAGTCTATATTCCCAGTAATTGCGATGATTTTATTTCCGTAATTCTGAATTAACGGCACTAAAACTTTGATTTCTGGTGTGTTACCACTTTTAGAAATACAGATAACAACATCGTTATTTTGTATAGTACCTAAATCCCCATGAATAGCATCTGCAGCGTGCATAAATATCGCTGGAGTACCAGTAGAATTAAAAGTTGCAACAATTTTTGTAGCGATGTTAGCACTTTTTCCAATTCCGGTTACAATAACACGTCCTTTAGAATTTAAAATATATTTAATTGAATTTTCGAAATTTTCATCAATTAATTTTGCTAAATTAGCAATAGCGCTACTTTCTAATAAGATAGTCTCTTTAGCAGTTGAAATTATGGTGTTAAAATCTTTCAAGGTTTTATAATTTTAGTAGTAAAAAAAAAGTTATATCTTTAATTTATTGTAGATAACACTTCCTATATGTGTGTTACAAATCTACTACAAATAATGATAGACCCAAACCAAAAATTTGGTTTTTAAGTGAACAATAACAAAATAGTTGATTGATTGATAATCATGAATGAAGAAATTGATTTACACGGCCCTTTAAAGAAGTTTTTTGGATTTAATAAATTCAAAGGATTGCAAGAAGAGGTTATTAAAAGTATTATAAACAAAAAAGATACTTTTGTGATTATGCCAACAGGAGGCGGGAAGTCATTATGCTATCAATTACCAGCATTAATGAATGAAGGGACAGCTATTGTCGTTTCGCCATTAATTGCGTTAATGAAAAACCAAGTAGATGCAATTAGAGGTATTTCTGAACACAGAGGAATTGCGCATGTATTAAATTCATCTTTAAATAAAACGGATGTTGCTCAAGTAAAGAGTGATATTGAGAGCGGAATTACAAAATTACTATATGTTGCCCCAGAATCTTTAATAAAAGAAGAATATGTTACTTTTTTAAGAGCTCAAAAAATTTCTTTTGTTGCAATTGATGAAGCGCATTGTATTTCTGAATGGGGACATGATTTTAGACCAGAATATAGAAACTTAAGAACTATTATTAAGCAAATTGATGATGTTCCAATAATAGGATTAACTGCTACCGCAACAGAAAAAGTACAAGAAGATATTTTAAAGACCTTAGGTATTTCTGATGCAAAAACTTTTAAAGCCTCATTTAACAGAGCAAATTTGTTTTATGAAGTGAGACCTAAAACAAAAGTAGTTGATAAAGATATTATCCGTTTTGTAAAGCAACGAATAGGGAAATCTGGAATTATTTACTGTTTAAGTAGAAAAAAGGTTGAAGAAATTGCTCAAGTTTTACAAGTAAACGGAATAAAAGCAGTACCATACCATGCAGGTTTAGATGCAAAAACCAGAGTTAGACATCAAGATATGTTTTTGATGGAAGATTGTGATATTGTTGTTGCAACAATTGCATTTGGAATGGGAATTGACAAACCTGATGTTCGTTTTGTAATTCATCATGATATTCCAAAAAGTTTGGAAAGCTACTACCAAGAAACGGGTAGAGCTGGGCGAGATGATGGAGAAGGACATTGTTTGGCTTTTTATGCATATAAAGATATTGAGAAATTAGAGAAATTTATGGCTAGTAAGCCAATCGCTGAGCAAGAAATTGGTCATGCGTTGTTACAAGAAGTAGTTGGGTACGCAGAAACATCAATGAATAGACGTAAGTACTTACTACATTATTTTGGAGAAGAATTTGATGAAATAAATGGGTTAGGTGCTCAACTAGATGATAACACGAAAAATCCGAAGAAAAAACACGAAGCTAAAGGCGAAGTTGTTAAACTATTATCTGTAGTTAGAGATACAAAAGAAAAATATAAATCTAAAGATATTGTAAGTACCATTGTTGGTAAAGAAAACGCCATGTTAAATTCTCATAAAACACCAAGTAGACCCTTTTTTGGTATTGGTAAAGAGAAAAGTGACATGTATTGGATGGCTTTATTAAGACAGGTATTAGTTGCTGGGTTTTTGAGAAAGGAAATTGAGCAATACGGCGTAATTAAATTAACCCCATTAGGGTTGCAGTATATTGACAATGCTACAACATTTTTGATGACAGAAGATCATGCATATGATCAAGAAAGTGATTCTTCGATAATTACCAACACTAGAGGTAATGCTGCTGTAGTTGATGTTAAGCTAATGGTTTTGTTAAAACACCTTCGTAAAAGTATTGCTAAGAAGTTGGGAGTTCCTCCTTTTGCTGTTTTTCAAGATCCATCTTTAGATGACATGGCTTTAAAATATCCAATTACATTAGAAGATTTAGCAAATGTTCATGGTGTTGGAGAAGGTAAAGCACGTAAGTATGGAAAAGATTTTATTAAACTAATAGATACTTACGTTAAGGAAAACGATATCTTAAGACCTGATGACTTGATTGTTAAAAGCACAGGAGTTAACTCTGGATTAAAATTATACATCATTCAAAATACGGATAGAAAACTACCATTAATTGATATTGCTAAATCTAAAGGATTAGTGATGGAGGAGTTGATAAAAGAGATGGAAGCCATCATATTTTCTGGAACCAAATTAAACATCAATTATTCTTTAGACGATTTATTAGATGAAGAGCAACAAGAAGAAATCTTCGATTACTTTATGGAGGCGGAAACAGATAAAATTCAAGATGCCTTAGATGAATTCGATGGCGATTATGATGAAGAAGAACTCCGATTAATGAGAATTAAATTTATAAATGAAGTTGCTAATTAGTTCTAATTTAGTTGCTTAAGAGTGTGTTCTTTTCTTTTGACACTCTATTGACATATTTTTGGTTTTTTTTAGGTACAGTTATTGTAGTTTCCCTACAATAAAACTAAAAAAAGCTAATGAAAAGAAGTGCTCTCTTGGTGGTAACAACATTGTTCCTATCTCAAAACTTGTTGTATTCTCAAGAAAAAGAATCAAAATTAAACTTATTTATCACATGTGATTTTTGTGACACGAATTACTTAAAACAAAACCTAGAATATTCCGAATTTGTAAGAGATAAAAACTATGCAGATGTAAATATATTCTTTAGAAAGCAAAGAAATGGAAGTGGAGGGAGCGTTTATGAAATTAATTTTATAGGTCAAAATAGGTATAAAGAAATTCAGGATAAAATATCCTTTTCAACTACTGCTGATAACACAAATGATGAGATTAGAAAACTAATATTAAACAATGTTAGGTTAGGATTAATAAGATATTGGATAAAAGCGGGATTAAAAGATAAAATTGTTATTTCTGTAAAAAAGCCAAAGAATAATGAAATAAAAGAAGAAGTTGATACTTGGAATAAATGGGTCTTTAGATTAGGAGCTAGAGGGTTCTTTAACGGGCAAGAAACATATAATAGTAGAAGCTTAAGTTTTAATGTTTCTGCTAAAAGAGTTACAGAGAAGAATAAATTTTCTTTTGGGGTAAACTTTAATGATAATAAATCTGTATATAAATTTGATGGAGGAGAAGATTTTGTTTCAATCAATAGTTCAAAAAGCGCAAGAATTTATAATGCTTTTACTATAGACAATCATTGGTCTGCAGGCTTTTTTGCAAGAGTTGGAAGTTCTGATTATAATAATAAAGATTTGTATATGAGTCTTCTTCCTGCTGTAGAATATAATTTCTTTACCTATAAGGAATCTACCAAACAACAACTAAAACTGGCATATAAAATTGGTGGAATCTTTACTAACTATAAAGAAAAAACTGTGTTTAATCAGTATGAAGAATATTTATGGAATCACGATTTAAGTTTGCAAGGAAGTGTTAACAAAACTTGGGGAACAGTAAATGGGTCTATTAGCTATGAAAGTTATTTACACGATGCTTCATTAAATGAGTTTTCTTTTTATTTAGGAACCAATGTAAGATTGTTTAAAGGCTTCTCATTCAATATGAATGGAAATTATAATATCACAAATAATCAAATTAGTTTACCAGCAGGAGATTTATCAGTAGAAGAAATACTATTGCAACAACAACAGATAAAATCTGGCTATAACTATTTCTTTAGTGCTGGAATCAATTACACTTTTGGTTCAAGGTTTAACTCGGTTGTTAATCCAAGATTTGGTTTTTAAACCTTATCCCAAAGTGAAAATTGTCACTAAAATACCAAATACAATTGCGGTAAATTTCTGAACATTAAATTTGTGATTTTCTGAACTTTCGAAAAGAATAATAGTAGAAATATGTAAGAAAACTCCAATAATTAAAGCAGATATTTCAGTATTATATTTTGAAAAAAATTCAATTCTATCTGTAACTAATACTCCTAATGGGCTCATTAAAGCAAATACTCCTAAGAAAATTACTATAGTACTTTTTGTAAATTTAGAATGCACTAAAAATGTTGTTAGCACAATAGCAATCGGAATTTTATGGACAACAATTGCCCATAATAAATTATCATCATCGTTATGAATTGGAATACCTTCAGAAAAGGCATGAATACACAAACTGATAAATAATAAAAGAGGGAATTTTGTTTCGTTTGAATGGATATGAATATGCCCATGTTCTGCTCCTTTAGAAAAAGATTCTAACACAGATTGAATTAAAATACCTGCTAAAATGAAGATTCCGATTTTAGTACTGTTGCTATTGGGATGTTCGTATACATCTGGTAGTAAATGTAAAATGGTAACAGATAATAAATAGGCACCACTAAAAGATAAAAGTAAACGCGTTATTTTATTACTAGGTTTAAATAGTACTACTACTAAAGAACCGATCAATACTGATAATAATAAATAGATATATGTCATTACGATACTATAAATATTAAACGTTTAGATGAGTTTTCGTTATAAGGAGACAAATCATAATCTCCGAAAATATGCTTTATTTCTAGCCCAGATTGTTCAAAATAAGCAGTAAATTTATGAATGTCTAAATATTTTACCCTTTCAAAATACGAATGCTTTTTCCCTTTATCTTCAAAAGAAATCTCTTTAATAATAAATCCGTTTTCAATTTTTTTATGAATATGGAAATCTATAGTATCAATCGTTTTTATTTCATTAGAAATTAAACTATCTGCAACAATAGCTACATTTAAAAAATCAATAACAGCAATTCCGTTTTTAGATAAACCGTCTTTAATGTTTTTTAGAACTTTAATATCTATTTCATCCTCTTCAAAGTACCCAAAGCTAGTAAATAAGTTAAATATTGCATCATACTTTTCAGAGAAAGAATCACGCATATCATGTACTCTAAAGTCCAAGTTGTCATTCGCTTTTAAATTTGCTGATGAAATACTATTTTCTGATAAATCTACCCCTGTAACTTTATATCCTAAAGAATTTAAGAAAACAGAATGTCTTCCTTTTCCGCAGGCTAAGTCTAGAATATGTGTTTGATTCGGTAGTTCTAAAAATGAGGTAATGTTTTTCATGAAAATTTGTGCATCAGTATCGTCTCTATCCTTATAAAGGATGTGATAATAAGAAGTGTCAAACCAAGAAATAAACCAGTCAGAAGTTGTATTCAATTAATTATTCTATTAGAATTTTAAAGTTTTGTTTTTGTCCGTTAGGTAATACATATCTTACAAAATATATTCCCTTTTTTAGAAAATTAACATCAATTTTTATTTTTTGATTTTGAACAGTAATTACTTTTTTCAAAATGCGTTTACCTAATAATGTAAAAATTTCTATCTCTAAATTTTTAAGATTTAAAGAATGCAAATTTAAGGTAATTTTATCTGAAGTAGGGTTTGGGTAAAAGTTTCTTTTTACGATAATATTGTTTGTAATACCTTCTATTGATAATGTGCTAGTGTCAAAAGTAAATACTCCTTGACCTTTTGTTCCTGAAAACAATGTTTTTCCATCAGAAGAGAATGATAGTGAGGTAATTGCTCTATTTGTTAAACCAATATTTGTTTCTGTCCAATTTGTTCCAGCATCAGTTGTCATATAAACTCCTGTATGAATATCACCAACAACAATATTATTTTTGTTTGTTGGGTTTACGGCTATAGAAGTTATTAGTTTAATTGGAAATTCTGTTGAAGAATTTACTTCAGTTAAGACTTGAGACCAATTCGTCCCGCCGTCTATTGATTTATATACTCCTTTACTTTTTGTAGCGGCATAAATAATCGAATTATTATCTGCTAATACAACCCCATGAATTGTTTGATCGGTAATTCCTTGGCCAATATTTATCCAATTAACTCCACCATCAATAGAATGAAATAACCCATCACCACGTAAACCAATATATACTGAGTTTTCATTTGTACTGTTTACAGCTAAAGCAGTAACATTTAAATTGGTAGCTGTAATTCCTGTAGTTCCACTTTGCGTCCAATTTTCTCCACCATCAGTAGACTTATACACGCCATAACTATTAGGAAAAGTTGTATTGTCTGGATCGCTATAAAAACTTTGATATGCATAGCCAGCATACATTACATCTGAATTACTTTTAGAAATAACAATTTCTTTAGCTCCATGTCTCTTGTTAAATGTACTTGCCTCTGCAATAGGGTGATTAAATTTTGTAGTCCAACTTGTTCCGCCAGTTGTACTTTTTAAAAGAAGACCTTCATGTTCATCAGAAATAAACAATGTATTGCTATTTGTTGGGTGTATTGCAACTCCATACCATTCAGCAGAACTTGCATCTTTATAAAACAATCCATCATAAGTGGATCCATTATTTGTAGATTTAAATGGGCCACTTCGTCCAATATTTATAAAAGTTGAAGAATTTTGAGTGTCTGTAGCAATTTTGTGTATTGTTGCACCTGTATACCCTGTTCCTAAGACTTGCCATGTTTGAGCCCCGTCTGTAGATTTAAAAATACCACCACCATAATTTGCGGCATATAAAATATCTGGATTTGTATTATCAATTGTTATTTCAATCGGAACTCCAGCTCTAATTCCACTGGGTCCCCAAGAAGTTGGTGAAGTTATAGTTCCTCCTCGATGGCCAGTCCAGGTTGTACCGCCATCAGCACTTCTATAAAAAGCGTAGGCACTTGCTGCATAAACAATATCATTATTAGAAGGAGCTATTTTTACAGCGTTAAAAACATCTTCTGTATATCCGGGTAAAATCATATCAGTAGAAGAAATTACTTGTGTCCAAGTTGTTCCCCCATTTGTAGATTTAAAAACGCCTCCTTTTATTGGTGTATTATAATTTACTTCTGCATTGTTACCTGTAGCAATATATAA
>JBLFXB010000037.1:0-20431 GCA_047611925.1 Polaribacter sp. | reverse complement strand
ATTATTTTAGCTATAGACGTAGAAGGATATAGCTATAAAGAAATCTCTCAAGAAACCGGAATTCCAAAAGGAACACTAATGTCTAGAAGACATAGAGCCATTTCCATCCTTTTTCAAAATCTAGAAAACAAAAAAAATAATAGTTAAAAAACACACAATATGTCTAATTACTGGAAACACAAATTGAGAACAAAAAGCCCTGCTGTTATTGCTGGATGGATTTTACTAGGAGCAATCGCTATTGCAGGAATCGCCATATTATTTGGGTATATTATTATGTCTTTATGGAACTGGTTGATGCCAGAAATTTTCGGACTGACAACCATAACGTATTGGCAAGCTGTAGGAATTTTTATATTAGCAAAAATAATCTTCGGTGGTTTTGGAGGCAGCAACGACAGTAGTAGCTGTAATCCAAAATTAAAGAAAGATAAAAAATCGAGGAAAGATTTTTCTAAGTGGAAATTATATGATACGTACTGGGAAGAAGAAGGAGCGTCTGCTTATTCAGCATATATTCAGAAAAAAAACACTACAGAGACAACAGAACCGTTAACTCAAGAAGAATAAAGCCTGAGATGAAACTAGTAATTCTTAGAACAGATATTAAAACAAAGAAAAAGGTAAAAAAGATGAAAACTGTCTTTAATAATCACCCCGTAATTTCTAAGTGGTCAATTGACATAGAAGATATTGACAATGTTTTGCGTATAGAAGCAGCGGGCAATTTACATAAAGATGATGTAAAAAGGTTAGTAACAGAAAACGGGTTTTACTGTGAAGAATTACCTGATTATTAGTACATTTATAAAAAAATAAAACGATAATGATTGCTGCTGGAAAAATTAACGACCCCTATTTTTCAACGCCCGATGATGTCGTTCTAAAAAAACTAGAACTTTTAAAACTGCAAGACGGAGAAACTTTAGTTGACTTAGGTTGTGGAGATGCTAGACATTTAATTTATGCATGCGCTATTGCTGAGGTAACTTGTATTGGGTACGAAATTTTACCTGAAGGAGTGCACGACGCTGAAGCCAATATTAAAAAAGCTGGTTTAGAAAACAATATAGAAATTAAAACTGAGAACTTCTTTCATGCAGATATTTCTAAAGTCGATACCGTTATTCTCTATCTATCAAGATATGTTTTGGGCGAAATCTCTTTAAAGCTAGAAAACGAATTACCAAAAGGAGCTAGAATTGTAACACACCAATTTGATATTCCTGCTTGGAAAGCTGATAAAGAAATTGATTTTCTTCAAAAAAATGGTCAGATAGAAAAAATTTATTTATATCAAAAAAAATAAATTAACTATCTGTTTTATATAACAAAACTCTTATTTTTACATCAGTTATAAACTGATCTAATGTCACACGATTTAAGTAATCATCGTAAATCTTACGAAAAGAAAGAGTTGCTAAAAAGTAACTGCCCAGAAAATCCAATTGAATTATTTCAACATTGGTTTTTAACCGCTGATGAAAACGACATGGTTGATGAGGCAAATGCCATGACTGTTAGTTCTATTGGCTTAGATGGATTCCCTAAAAACAGAGTTGTTTTATTAAAAAAATATACTTGGGAAGGATTCATTTTTTACACCAATTACAATTCAGAAAAAGGAAAAGCAATACTGAGTAATAACAATGTTTGTTTGTCATTTTTTTGGGCTGGTTTAGAACAGCAAATCATTATCAAAGGAGAAGCAGAAAAGTTAGCAGAGAATTTATCAGACGGTTATTTTGATTCGAGACCAGACGGAAGTAAATTAGGCGCCTGGGCTTCAAACCAAAGTGAAGTTGTTGCTTCAAGAGAAACTTTAGACAACGATTTAAAAGCTCTCGAAGCTGCATACGCACAAAAAGAAATTCCAAGACCAAATCATTGGGGAGGTTTTTTAATAAAGCCTGTTTCTATCGAATTTTGGCAAGGAAGACCTAATAGAATGCACGATAGAATACGTTATACTTTACAAAAAGATTTTTCTTGGAAAATAGAACGATTAGCACCATAATTTTCTATATTTACTTTATTAAACTTAAGAATGAAAACACTTTATATTGTTAGGCATGCGAAATCGTCTTGGAATTATGATAATATTGCAGATATTGACAGACCTCTAAAAGAGAGAGGTATTAATGATGCACATTTGCTATCAAAATACTTAGCTGAGGCAATTCAAAAACCTGATGTTTTTGTTACGAGTAGTGCCAACAGAGCGCTACATACTTCTAGTATTTTTTGTGAAAATTTCGGCTATCCAATGGCCAACTTAAAGATTAAACGTCAGCTATATAGTTTTAGCGATGGCTATTTGGTAAAAACCATAAAAGCGTTGGATGACAGTTATAATTCTGCCATTATTTTTAGCCACGATCACGGAATAAACACCTTTGTAAACAAATTTGGAAATAAACCGATTGCGCACGTACCAACTTGTGGTGTAATCGGAATTCAGTTTGACACAAAACACTGGAAAAGCATAAAAAAAGGAGAGACAATCTTAGTTGAATCTCCCAAAAATCATAAATAAAAAGCATTGTTAGAGATAAAAAAATATGCAGCTATTGATATTGGATCTAATGCCATTCGGTTATTAATATCGAATGTTGTTATTGATAAATACAAGGATCCTCAATTTAAAAAATCTTCATTGGTACGTGTTCCTATTCGTTTGGGTGCGGATACATTTGTTACCGGAAAAATTAGCGAAGAAAAAATTAATCGTATGGTTGATGCTATGGAAGCTTTTAAATTACTAATGAAAGTACATGGAGTTGAGAGATACAAAGCGTGTGCAACCTCTGCAATGAGAGAAGCGATCAACAAAGAAGATGTTGTGAAAAAAATCAAAGACAAAACCGGTATTGATATTGATATTATTAATGGCAAAAAAGAAGCTGCAATTATTTTCTCTACAGATTTAAGTGAATTTACTGAAAGTGATGAGTCTTATTTATATGTTGATGTTGGCGGTGGTAGTACTGAGTTTACCCTATTTTCTAAAGGAAGAATTATCAATTCTAAGTCCTTTAAAATGGGGACCGTACGTTTAATGAACAACCCAAAAACTGAAAATAAACTTATTTTTAAAGAAGTTCAGAACTGGATTGAATCTAATACTAAAAACATCAAGAAAATTTCTTTAATTGGTTCTGGAGGAAACATTAATAAGATTTTTAAAATGTCTGGAAGAACTATAGGAAAACCAATTTCTTATATTTATTTAAGTGCTCAATACCAATTCTTGAAACAGATGAGTTATAAAGACCGTATCTCTGAATTGAGTTTAAATCCAGATAGAGCCGATGTAATTATCCCAGCAACAAAAATTTATTTATCCGCTATGAAATGGTCTGGTGCTAGAAAGATATTTGTTCCTAAAATCGGGTTGTCTGATGGAATAATTAAAAGCCTATACTTCAATAAATTATAAAACCGAATTCACATAATTTATAAGCAACGCATCAAACTCTTTTTGTTTATTTACAAAACTAGTCTCTATCGCTAAATAATAGACCATATCTAGTTTGTCTGATAGTCTTACAAAGTCTTTTTCTGTTGTAACTATAATTTTTTGACGACTTTTTAAAGCTTCAAATTGACTTTGCAAACCATTGATTTCTTTCTCTGTAAATAGATGATGATCTGGGAAATTCACATGTGTATATGTACAATTTAATTCTGTTATATATTCTAACATTGGTGTTGGGTTTGCAATACCAGTGACCAATAAAACTTCATAATTAGCAATATCTGCTGTGTTAATTTGTTCTTTGTTTTTATTCAATAAAACATCAGAATATGCAATCGTTGAAAAGAAAATGGGCCCGCTAAAATATCTTCGAATTAATTTTTCTGTTTCCTTCTGATCTTCTACTGTAATTGTGCTTGAACACTTCGTTATTACAACTGCATCCGCACGATTAACACCTACTCTACGTTCTCTTAAATTCCCGACAGGCAAAACAAAATCATTAGAAAACAACTCATTATATTTTGTCAATAAAAGATAAAAACCAGCGGTTACCTTTCTATGCTGAAAGGCATCATCTAACAGCACAATATTGGCGTTCTCTAATTGCTGAATTCCATGAACTCTATCTTCATCAACAGCAACAGTAATGTCTTTAAATTTCTTAAAAAATTGTAAAGGTTCATCTCCAATATCTGTTGCTTTCTTAGAAATATCGGCGAGTATAAACCCCGATGTTTTTCGACCATAACCTCTACTTAAAACAGCCAATTTATGCTGCTTCAATATCTTTATTAAGTATTCAATTTGAGGTGTTTTACCTGTTCCTCCAACAGATAAATTTCCAACGGCTATAATTGGCTTCTCAAAAGACGTTGATCTAAACAAACCTACATCAAACAAAAAATTTCGAATGGACGTAATTATTGTATAAACAATAGCAAATGGAAATAATAAGAATCGAATAAATTTCATTAGTACGAATGTAATTAAAAATCTTAACTTTGGTTTTCTTAGAAAACGATTTTTAATGAAAATAAAAGACATTACCAATTACATTGAAAAATTAGCTCCATTGCAGTATGCAGAAGATTTTGACAATGTTGGGTTATTAGTTGGGAATTACGAAACAGAAGCTACCGGAGTACTAGTTTCTTTAGATACGTTAGAGGAAACTGTTGATGAAGCAATCGCTTCCAATTGCAATTTAATTGTAAGTTTTCATCCCATAATTTTTAGTGGATTAAAGAAACTAAATGGAAACACATATGTAGAACGCGTGGTTTTAAAAGCTGTTAAAAATGACATTGCAATTTATGCTACTCATACTGCTTTAGATAATGTGAAAAATGGCGTAAGCGGCAAAATTTGTGAAGTTCTAGGCTTGCACAACATTGAAACTTTAATTCCGAAAACCAACATCGCCACAAAAGAAACTATTGGCATGGGAATGATTGGCGAATTGACAACTGAAATGAGTGAAATTGATTTTTTACATTTCGTTAAATCTAAAATGAAAACAGCTTGCATTCGTCATTCAGAAATCACCGGTAAATCCATAAAAAGAGTTGCTGTTTTAGGAGGTTCTGGAAGCTTTGCAATTCAAAATGCAATACACTCAAAAGCAGACGCATACATTAGTGCAGATTTTAAATACCACGACTTTTTTAAAGCGGAAAAAAAGCTGTTATTAGCTGATATTGGGCATTACGAAAGTGAACAGTTCACAAAAAACCTTTTAGTTGAGTATCTTACCGAAAAATTCACTAATTTTGCAATCATTTTATCAGAAAAAAGTACAAATCCAATTTATTACATTTAAACATGGCAAAAAAGAAAGAGGTTACTGTAGAAGAAAAATTAAGAGCACTTTATGACTTACAATTAATTGATTCTAGAATAGATGAAATTAAGAACGTAAGTGGTGAATTGCCTTTAGAAGTTGAAGACTTAGAAGACGAAGTTGCAGGTTTAAACACTAGACTTTCAAATTTTGCTGAAGACGTAACAAATTTAGAAACTGACATTAACAATAAGAAATTGTTAATTGAAGAGTCTAAAGCTTTAATGAAAAAGTACGACGAACAACAAAAGAAAGTAAGAAACAATAGAGAGTTTGATTCTATAGCTAAAGAAGTTGAATATCAAGAATTAGAGATTCAATTGGCTGAAAAAAGAATTAAAGAATATTCTGCTAAAATTGAGCAAAAGAACGAAATAGTTTCTTCAACTAAAGCAAAATTAGAAAAGCAACAAGAGCATTTAACTCACAAGAAAGCTGAGCTAGATGACATCTTAAAAGAAACTGAAAAAGATCAAAAAATATTAGCAGAAAAATCAATCGAATTTTCAGCTGCTATCGATGAGCACTTATTAGCAGCTTATACAAGAATCAGAAATAAAGTTAAGAACGGATTGGCAGTCGTATCTATTGATAGAGGTGCTTCTGGAGGTTCTTTCTTTACAATTCCACCACAAGTACAAGTAGAAATTGCTACTCGTAAAAAAATTACTATTGATGAATATAGTGGTAGAATTTTAGTGGATGCAGAATTAGCAAGAGAAGAAAAAGAAAAGATTGACGGATTAATGTCATAATTAACCGCTACTTTTTAGAGCATAAAAAAAACTCGAAACATATGTTTCGAGTTTTTTTTATGCTCTTATGTATTTTATTAATAATCTAAACTTCTTATGTATGCTAATTTTTGTTTCAAAACAACAATATCGTCTTTATGCTTGTCAATACTCACTCTAACATTTACAACTAAAGGATTATCATCTTTAGCATTAGAGAAAAAGCTTAAATTATTTTCTAATTGCTGAACCTCTTTATTGATTTCATCTATTTTCTTTCTAAGAGACATTTGTTCAGAATTCAATTTATGTCCATCTTTCTGAGCTAAATAACCATTTACCAAGTTTTTAAACTTAAGCACTGCTATCTCATCTTTACTTAAAGACAATCCTTCTAACAACTTGTCAATTTGCTTGTAAAATTTAGATTCTATATGTCTAACACTTCTTGGTGTTTCTCCAAAAGCTCTCCATTTGTGTATAGCTTCATTAATTTCCTCTAAAGTTGCTTTTTCAACTCCTTTAACCTCATCCAAGTATGCTTTTTTGTCGTCAATAAAGGCCATTTGCTCTTTATTAGCACTTTCTTGCTTATTGTGTAATCTATCAAAGTAATGATTACAGGCAGCTTTAAAACGCTTCCAAATATCATCAGAAAACTTTCTTGGAACATGACCTACAGTTTTCCAATCTGCTTGAATTTTCTTCATGGTATTTGTTGCATTCTCCCAATCATCACTTTCTTGTAACGATTCTGCCAATACAATTAAAGCATTTTTTTTATCTAAATTCGTTTGCTGAATATTTTTCTCTCCTTTGTAAAAATCATTCTTAGCATGGTTAAAATTTTTCGTTGCTCCTTTAAACTTCAGCCAAACTTGCTCACTTTTAGAATAGGGTAATTTCCCTGCATCAAAGTATTCTTTTCTCAAAGCTTCAATCTCTTTAATACTCTTTTGCCAATCGCTATGTTTTTTATTCTTTGAAGTATCGTATGCTTCAATGCTCTCAATTACAACTAATTTAGCATCAATTATAGATTGATATTGAGATTTTAATGATCTAAAATACTCATGACGTTTGTCATGAATTTTCTTGCTTGCAACACTGAATTTTTGCCAAACATCTTCTCTGTGCTCTTGAGAAACGGGACCTAAATCTTCTTTCCATGTTTTATGGAATTGTTGTAATTCTTTAAAAGCATCGTTTACATTCTCTAATTCAGCTAATGCTTCAACTCTTGCTATTAATTTTAACTTCTCTTCTAAATTGTGTTTAAAATCTAAATCTCTAAAGTCATTACTTAAATGCAATAAATCGTAGAAACGTTCTACATGATGATGGTAGTTTCTCCATGTATCATTGTATTTATTTCTAGGAACTGGACCTATTTCTCTCCAACGAGTTTGCAATACTTTAAAACTCTTATACATTGTTTTAGTATCAGCATCTGCAATCAACGCTTTAAGATCAAGAATAACACTATGTCTTTTTTCTAAATTCCCTTTTAATTGCGAATCTAATTCTGAATAGTATGCATCTCTTTTATTTTTATAATCAGATAAAAACCCATTATACCTAGTTTTAACTGGACTTGAATATTGAAAATCAATAGAGTTTCCTCCTTCAGCTAAAAAAGCAGCTTTTTTCTCTGCTAATTTTGCTCCAAATTTAGTATTGAACGCATTTTTAACAGCATCTATATTTTTTTTTAATTGTTGAACTGGGTGTTCTTTTAGCAGCATTTCTAATTCATCAGTCAAAGCATCTAACTCCATATTCTCATAATCTAACATCGGAATAGAATTTCTCTCTGCATCTTTCTCTGCTTCTTCTGCTACTTTTTCCTCGATCTCTTCCACAACTTTATCAGTAGTTTCTGTTACTACCTCTAACTCTTCAACAACTTCCTCAATAACTTCTTCTTCTACTTCCTCCACTTTAACCTCTTCTACATTTTCTGTTTTTGGAGTTTCAACTGGTGTTACTTCATTTACTTCTGGAGTTACGTTGATTTGATCTTCTGTATTCTCTTGATTATTATCTAACATCTTATAATGTTTAAGGTTCCTTTATTAAATCTCTAAAGATAAGGATGTATTATAAAATGACAAAAAAAGTACCTTCTTAATACCAAAAAATTAGCGATTCCAGATTTGCCAAGATTTTTCTGCTTGCAATTGCAACATTTCCAATCCATTTTTAATTTCGGCACCTTTATCTTTTCCTTTCTTTAAGAAAGTAGTAACACTTGGATTGTAAATTAAATCATACAATAAATGATTTGAAGAAATAAATTGATACGGAATATCTGGACATAAATCTACTTCTGGAAATGTACCTAAAGGGGTACAATTAATTAAGATTGTATGCGCTGCAATTACTGTTTCATTTAAGTCTGAATATGCAATTTGATCGATTGAACTTGGTTCTCTAGAAACAAAAAGAAAACCGATTTGTAGTTTTTTCAATGCAAAAGCAACTGCTTTAGAAGCGCCTCCTGTTCCAAAGATTAATGCTTTTGTATGCTGCAAATTCAACAATGGTTTTAACGAGTTTTCAAATCCATACACATCTGTATTAAATCCTTTCGTAGTACCATTTTCTAAAAATTTAATGGTATTTATAGCTCCAATAATAGCAGCCTCATCATCAATCTCATCTACAAAATGAAGCACCTCTTGTTTATACGGAATCGTAACATTCATTCCGTTTATTTTAGCTGAATTCTCCTTCAATAATTCAGGAAGTTTCTCTATAGCATCAATATCAAAATTTACATAGGTATGATTTTCTAAATTCAAGTCTTTAAACTTCTCAGAAAAATATCCACTAGAAAATGAATACGAAATATTCTTCCCTAGCAATCCAAAAGTTTTTATGTTATTTTTTTGATTTTCGATTGGTATCATAATAGTCTATTCCTAAAATTAAAGCGATTCCTAACACAATATATAAAACGGCTACCCATGTTTCTGAATTTGAAAAATCTGGAAAAAAGCGTTCGTAATTCTGAATGATTTTATTTCCAGTATCATCTACTAAAAACTCGCCATTGTTTTCTGTAAATATTTTTTGTTTCCAAGGCCAAACAATTCCTAAAGAACCTGCTATAAAGCCAATTATTACTGCTGTTACTATTTGATACCAACGCTTTAAAACATATCCCAATACATGAGATATTGACACAAGTCCAAATGCAGAACCTGCTGTAAAAACGGAAACAATTTTTAAATACCTAATATTTTCCGGCACCTCTAACACGTCAAAATTTCCAGACAGCAATCCTGTGACTATGGTAAACAATCCGTTAACAGAATCGACCAATAACAACACATAATTCCCTAATAAAATTAAGATAAATGAACCTGACAAACCGGGTAATGTCATTCCTGAAACGCCGATAATTCCACATAAAAAAACAAACCACAAATTATCATTTTCTTGAGCGGGCGTCATAAAACTAATTCCAACGCCAACAGAAACCCCGATGACAAAAGAAATAGTATTTTTAAAATTCCAATCGCCAAAATCCTTATATATATAAAATACAGAACCAATGATCATTCCAAAAAACCAACTCCAAACATAGAGTTCGTAGTGCTTTAAAAAATAATCTAGCACTAGAGAAATACTAAAGTAACTAAACATACTTCCTCCCATAACCAAGAGTAGAAATTGCCCATTTACATATTGATAAAAGCTTCTAAACCTTCCACTAAGCAATAACTTAAAGGCTTTTATATTTATCTTTTGAAATGAATAAATCATTTCTTCATAAAAGCTTAATACAAAAGAAACGGTACCACCAGAAACACCAGGAACTTTATTTGCAGCTCCCATTGCTAATCCTTTAAAGAAAAGACCCGTTTTCTGAAGAAAAGTACGCTCTTGTTTCATCTCTATTTTTTAATCCAGTTGTATTCCAATATTTTTAAACAATTACTCGTTTTTAACTGCTAGTTTCTCCAATAACAATATCAATCCGAAGCCGACAATTGCTAACCCAGCAGCAACTAACAACTGGTTATCTTCGAAAGAAAATGGAGAAATACTCTGTTGGTTGAATGGCACTTGTAAACCATGCGAATTTGCACGCCAAGTTAAGGTTTCTTTCCATGGCCAAATTTTATTTAAAGAACCTATAATAAAACCAGTTAACACCCCCAATGTGTAATTTTTATAATTTGTAAACAACCATTTTAAAACTCTAGAAAACGTTAACAATCCTGTGATTGCACCTGCAAAAACAATAGCTACCGTAGTGAATTCTCTATTATTTACAGCTGCTAAAACAGGTTTATAAGCACCTAATAACACTAAAATAAAAGCACCAGAAATACCTGGTAAAATCATGGCGCAAATTGCCAATGCTGCTGCTAAGAATAAAAATAAAGGTGATGAACTTTCAGAAACTAACGGATTTAGTGTTGTGATATAAAAAGCCAAACTAGCTCCAAGAACTAACAACACAAAAGTAAGAAGATTCCATTTTGTAATTTGTTTTGCAATGTAAATTACACTTGCTAATACCAGCCCAAAAAAGAACGACCATAATAAAATGGGCTCATTTTCTAACATCCATTTGATGGCTTTTGCCAAGGATACAATACTTACAAAAATTCCAACAAACAATGACAACAAGAAAGAACCGTTTACTTGTTTCCAAGCTGCTTTAATTCCGTCTGATTTTAAGGTTTTAAATAAGCTGAAGTTTACATTACTAATTGAAGTAAGCAACTCTTCGTAAATTCCAGAAATAAATGCAATCGTACCTCCAGAAACACCTGGTACAACATCTGCTGCTCCCATTGCCATTCCTTTTAAACCGATTACCACAAAATCTTTAATTGTTCTACTCATTTATTTAGTTGATTTTTTTTTAGTAAAACGAAGATACACGAAATTGTGAAACCATCTTTTATATAGACATAAAAAAACCGAGCTAACAAACTCGGTTTTCACTTTTCAAAAGTATTTCTACTACTCTATCGTTTTTAGGTACTTTTCTATTATTGTTTGTACTTTTTTATTTTCAAAAACTGTTGGAAATAATTCACCTACTATTTCTCTGTATTCAGCATCTATTGCCAACCCGTTTTTTAAGTGCAATAAACTATATTTTTCTTCACTTGCTAACATAAACAACCCACACAAACGATATTCTATTTCTGCAAACTCTTTATAGGTGTTTTTGGCTTTTACCATTATTTTTAGAGCGTCATCAAACTCGCCTAAAAACAATAACACATCTGCCAAACCAATAAAAATTTCAATGGAGTTATCTTCTAACTCTAAACATTTATGAAACGCACTTACCGCTTCTTCATAAAAATTTAATTTTAAATTGATTTCAGCACATTTACGCCAATACACAGAATTGTCTTCATCTATTTGCAAGGCTTTAGACAAATAATACAAAGCTTTTTGATAGTGCCCATCCTCTTGATATAAATTAGTTAGCAACAACCAACCTTTGTCTAATAAAGGATCTTCGTTTACCGCTTTTTTATAATACTTAACAGCCGTTTCTAAAGCGCCTAATTTCTGATAACATTCACCCGTTCTAACATATACAAATGCGGTAGCATCATCTAACTCTAGCGTAAGTAAATAATTTTCGATTGCTTTTTCATACTGCTCTAACTCTTCTAATGTTTTGGCTTTCTCTAAATAACCCCCAACAAAACTTTCATCAATAATTACCGAAAAATCAAATGCTCTTAAGGCTTCATCATATCTTTTCAATACAAAATACTGTCTTCCTAATTGATGCCAAGCAACTTCACAATATGGATTTGCTTCAATGTACTTATTTAAAAACTCAATAGCTTCCTCATGATTGTTTTCCATATCAAAACAATACACAACATTATATAGCGAAGAATAATCTTCAAAATCTACATCTATACAATTGGCAAAGTTTAAACGAGCATTTTCGAAATCGTCTAAATATAAGTACTCCATACCAATCATAGACCAGATATCTACCTTTTCATCTGTATTTGATAATACTTGTTTAAAGGTGTTTATAGCCTCTAAATGTTTGTTCTTTTTAGAGTACATGGTTGCTTTCTGAATTAGCAAGTCTTCATTATTTGGTTCAACAGCCTCCAGTTCGCCAATTAAAGTCGCTGCTTTTTGTAGTTTATCTTCAAAAACCAACAGCTCTAATTTTAGCAATTTCAAGATCACAGAACTAGGATGTTGTTCTAACCCCAACTTCACAGCTTTCTTTGCTAAAGAATGTTTACCATTGTCTAAATAATACTGTATTATCTCCTCAAACTCTACAGAGTCAAAGAAATACACACTATTAGTCTTTAACATGGATTCAAATTTTGATAGTGACATAGGCTTCTGATTTTATCATGAAAAGCAAAAATGAATACTCTTTTTTAACCTTTCATTTGATTAAACAAGCTGTAATAATTCATCAAAAGAAGTTGACGCTATTACATTGCTAAATGTACTACAAGTCTTATACCACTTTGAATAAAATCAGTTTACTTTTCAACAAAATAATTAACAAAAAAAACTCTTTGTAAAAATGTGCTCCTTTAAAATTTTGCGATTCCTTTTATTTACCTTAATTTTGCTTAACATTAATTATCAGTTTCACTGATGTATTCCAAGTTAAATTTGGACGTTTTTCTTATGAGCTCAAAAGTTTTATTAAACTCGAAAGAAATTGAAATTATCTTACATCGACTAGCGTGTCAGCTTATCGAAAACCACAACGATTTTTCTAATACTGTTTTAATTGGTTTACAACCAAGAGGAATCTACTTAGCTAAGAGATTAAAAGATCTTTTAACCAACCATTATCATATCAAAGATTTAAAAATGGGGCTATTAGACATTACTTTTTATAGAGACGATTTTAGACGAAGAGATCTACCTTTAGATGCAAGCAGTACTGAAATTGATTTTTTAATAGAAAATAAAAATGTGGTTTTAATTGATGATGTTTTATTTTCTGGACGAAGTATTAGGGCAGGATTATCTGCCATCAATGATTTTGGAAGACCAAATTTGGTAGAGCTTCTAGTTTTGATAGATAGAAGATTTAGCAGACACTTACCAATTCAGCCAAACTACATAGGCAGACAAGTAGACGCGATCAATCAAGAAAAAGTAAAAGTTTGCTGGGCAGAAACACACAACGAAGACGTAGTATATTTAGAACACAACACATAAAATGAAGCAATTAAGCGTAGACCATTTATTAGGCATAAAATATCTGAACAAAAATGATATTGATCTTATTTTTGAAACTGCCGATCATTTTAAAGAAGTAATAAATAGACCTATTAAAAAAGTTCCTTCTCTTAGAGATATTACAATTGCCAATTTATTTTTTGAAAACAGCACTAGAACAAAACTTTCTTTTGAATTAGCAGAAAAACGTTTATCAGCTGATGTAATTAACTTCTCTTCAAGTCAATCTTCAGTAAAAAAAGGAGAAACATTAATAGATACGGTAAACAATATTTTATCAATGAAAGTTGATATTGTTGTGATGCGTCATCCAAATGTTGGCGCCGGTGTTTTTTTATCTAAACATGTAGACGCAAAAATTATAAATGCTGGTGATGGCACACATGAACATCCAACACAAGCACTATTAGATTCTTATTCGATTAGAGAAAAACTTGGGACTGTAAAAGGGAAAAAAATTCTTATTGTTGGTGATATCTTACATTCTAGAGTGGCGTTATCAAATATTTTTTCGCTACAACTACAAGGGGCTAAAGTAAAGGTCTGCGGACCAACAACTTTAATTCCGAAATACATATCTAGCTTAGGTGTTGAAGTAGAAACAGACCTAAAGAAAGCACTTGAATGGTGTGATGTTGCGAATGTTTTACGTGTACAACACGAACGAATGGATGTAAAGTATTTCCCCTCAACAAGAGAATACACACAGCTATTCGGAATTAACCAACAAATACTAGACAGCTTAAACAAAGATATTGTGATTATGCATCCTGGACCAATTAACCGTGGTGTAGAAATAACAAGTGATGTTGCAGATTCTAATAGCTCAATCATCTTAAATCAAGTTGAAAATGGAGTTGCAGTTAGAATGGCAGTTATCTATTTATTAGCGCAACAAATCAAGAGATAGTTTTATCAAATCCCTATAAATAGTGCACCTATGGAAATTACAAATCCTAAAGATTATACGCTCATAATTTCAACAGAAAATTCATTTGAAGAGTTTTATACAGCTTTTATTAGTCAAGGTTTACATGAAGTAAGCACTCATAAAATTGTGCAACTTTCTGAAAAATTTAACACTACAATTACAAATTTGTCCCTATTTTTGAATGTCTCGAATGAACACAGAAATAACAGCATATCTTTTGTTATAATTTGTACTGGAATTGACATTGACGAAATCCCTGATGAAATTAGTGTTGTTCCTTCGGTAATTGAAGCTGAAGATGTTCTAGAAATGGATGCTATAGAACGAGATTTAGGTTTTTAAAAAAAGATAAAGAATGACGAAAAAATTACTTTTATTTATTTTTTTATGTTTAACAACTGCACTTTTTTCACAAAAATCATTGCAGAAGCTTGCCACTGCTCCAAATCCATTTTATAGTTCTACAACTATCAGTTTTAACGCTACATCTAAACAGCCTATTTTTTTAGTGATTAAAAATATACTTGGAAAAACTGTTTACAAAAAAATGCACACTACTAAAATTGGCAAAAACGAAATCTTCTTTAATAGAGATAATTTACAGGCCGGAATCTACATTTACGCGATACGAAGTAGAAAAGAAATTGTTTCTAAACGCTTTATTATTAAATGAGTTTAGAACTAACAATTTTAGGTTGCCATTCTGCTACTCCGAGAGTAAATGCACACCCAACTTCTCAATATTTAGAGATTAACAACCGTCATTTTTTAATTGATTGTGGAGAAGGCACACAACGTCAAATGCGCAAGCATAAGGTTGGTTTTTCTAAAATCAATCATATTTTTATTTCTCATTTACATGGAGATCATTTCTTTGGTTTAATTGGTTTAATTTCTACTTTCGGAATTTTAAATCGAGATAAAGAGCTACATATTTATGGCCCAAAAGGATTAAAAGAGGTTACTAGATTACAGTTAAAAGTTTCTAAATCATATTCGAAATTCGATATTGTTTATCACGAATTAACATCTAAAGAAAGTGAATTAATTTTTGAAGATGAAAACGTATCTGTGACTACAATTCCTTTAAACCACAGAGTGTATACAAATGGGTTTCTTTTCAAAGAAAAAGAAAAATCAAAGAAGCTAAACATAGAAAATGTAAAGCTATATCCAGAAATTGAAACCTGTGATTACCATAATATTAAAGCAGGTAAAGATGTAACTTTAGAAAGTGGAGAAATTGTTAAAAATGAAGAACTGACTTTGCCTCCAACTCCATCAAAAAGTTATGCTTTTTGCAGTGATACATCTTACAAAGAAGACATTGTTCCTATTATAAAAAATGTAGATCTACTATATCACGAAGCTACTTTTTTAAGCGACAGAGAAGATTTAGCAACAAAAACAAAACACTCTACCGCTAAACAAGCCGCTCAAATTGCATTACTAGCCAATGCAAATCAACTAGTTATAGGACACTACTCGAGCAGATATAATAATATTGATTTATTTAAGAAAGAAGCATCCGCTATTTTTCCAAATGTAATTTTAGCCGAAGAAGGGAAAAAAATATCTTTATAAAATAAATATTTTTCAGAGTTCTAAATTCAGTCATCGAATAAGAAAAATTCCTAATAAATATTTTTACAGTTTTTCCAAGAATAAAATTAAGACACCACAAAAGCAACAACACAACGTATCATAATTTGAAGTGTTCTTTCTTATTAGTATTGATTTATACTTAATAACACCAACGTGCAAGCAACTTCAACTTCAATACCTTTCTCTTTAAGCACTTTCATAAACTCAGCATTTTCCGTTCCAGGATTAAAAATTACACGCAAAGGCTTTAATTTTAAAATATAACTATAATATTCCTTTTGCCTAGCTGGATTTAAATATAAAGTAACGGTATCTATGTTTTTATACTCCTTTTTTTCTGTCTCAATAATTACATCTAAAACGTTTCCGCTACTTGCACCAATTGCATAAGTTACAATCCCTTTTTCTTTTAATTTAAAAATAGCTTTATTAGAGTATCGCTCAGTATTTACTGATGCTCCGAGCACTAAAGTTGATTTTTTCATATGTTAATAATACGTTAAAGACTGTTAAACCTAGTAACAAATATAAACATTCGAGCGTCTATCAGACATCAAATCGAAACAACTTAATACACATTTATGAAAAAAATAATACTACTTTTTATCCTAACACTTAGCATGAGTTCTTATGCACAATTAGACAAAAGTAAAATCGCCCGACCTGGAATCATTTCAGGTAAAGTAATAGATCAAATATCAAAAGAATTATTACCCTATGTAAATATTGTAATTAAAGACACAGCAAAAAAAATTATTACAGGTGGAATAACAGAATTAGACGGAAAATTTAGAATTAAAAACATTCCAGAAGGAATTAGTTTGTTAGAAGTTCAATTTATTGGATACAAAACTTTTTCAAGAGAGATTACCATCAACAACAAAAACAGAAGAATCAATTTAGGTACAATTACTTTATCAGAAGACACAACTACATTAGACGAAGTAGAGATAAGAGCAGAAGTTTCTACAGTTGTTCAAAAAATTGACAGAAAAGTAATCAATGTAGGTAAAGATTTAACTGCTGCAGGGGCTACTGCTTCTGAATTGCTAAACAATGTGCAATCTGTAAGCGTAGATAGTCAAACAGGAGCTCTAAGCTTACGTGGAAATAACAACGTAAGAGTATTGGTTGACGGAAAACCTACAAATATGAGTACTGCTCAATTGCTACAACAAATACCTTCAACATCTATTAAGAGTATTGAGTTAATTACCAACCCGTCTGCAAAATACAACCCAGAAGGAATGAGTGGTATTATCAACATTATCTTAAACAAGAGTGCTAATATTGGATTTAATGGTTCTGTAAACACAGGTATTACTCAAGGAATAAATACTCGTGGAAACGGATCTTTAGACATGAACTACAAAACTGGTAAAGTAAATTTCTATACTAATTATGGATTTAATACTGGTAAAAACGGTGGTGGCGGAAACGTTATTAGAAATGGAGTAAACGCATCAAAACAAGAATTTGAATTTTTAAATGACAATACATCTCATTTAGTGAAATTTGGAGCAGATATCTATCTAAACGAAAAAAATACCTTGTCTGTATATACTACACAAAATTTTTCTAATGGAGTTGGAACTGGAGACACAAAAGTGTTTTCTCCAGCTGGAACTCTTTTAATGCATTCTCCATTCACATCACTTTCTGATGGGAGTCGTTCAAGTGCATACAACTTAAACTATAAATTAGATTTTGAAAAGAAAGGACATAACCTTGAATTTGAAGCAACTTTCTCTGATTCAGATTCACCAGAATACGCAGAAAGAAATACTGGAAATGAAAATATTAGTAACAAAAGAAATAACTCTTTGTTTAATGTTGATTACACAAACCCTACCTCTAAAAACGGAAAATTAGAATTAGGAGCTGAAATCAGGAGTAATAAAACTGATAATGTTAACAACAATACAAACGCGTTAAATTCTTCATTTTCATATGATAGAGAAATATATTCTGCATACATCAATTATGGTCATAAGTTTGACAAAGTAACTATGCAATTGGGAGCTCGTTTTGAACAGTATGATGTAGATGGGTTATTCAATCAAGATACAAAATCACCATCAGCATATACTAGTAGTATTTTTAGCGTATATCCATCAGCATTTTTCACATTCAATCCTTCGGACAAAAATCAGTTTCAAGTAAGTTATAGCCGAAGAGTTGACAGACCCTCTATTCAACAAGTAAACCCTATAAGAGAGTGGAGTACTCCATTGATTACTTCATTAGGAAACCCTGATTTATTACCTCAGTTTACAAATTCTTTTGAAATAAACTACACAAGAAACTTAAGTAAAGGTTCATTATCAGTAGGAACATTTTTTAGAAGAGTAAATGATGAAATTTCGACAATTTTGTATAAAGATCCAAATGACCCAACAGGCACAAAACAAATTAAGTCTGATGCTAACTTTGAAGGAAATAACAGATATGGTATAGAAGCTTCATTAAATTACAGATTAGCTAAATGGTGGAGAGTTAATTCTAGTTTAGATTTCTATTCTCAAACACAAAAAGGTCTTGTAGCAAACGTACAAAGTGAAGTTACAAACAGCACATTCAATGTTAGAATAAGCAATAGCTTTACAGCTACTAAAAAATTACGTTTCCAATTATTTGCGATGTATAGAGGAGCTAACAAAAGTTTACAGTTCGACGCAAAAGATATGTGGATGGTAAATACAGGAGCAAGCTACAAAGTATTAGAAGGAAAAGGAAGCCTTAACTTTAGGGTTAATGACATCTTTAGAACAGCAAGGTTTAGATTTGATTCTACCGTTCCGTTTACGCAAAGCGGGCAATTTCAAGGAGACAGCAGAACCGCATATATCGGATTTAACTACAGGTTTGGTGGAGGAAAAAATAAAGCTAAACGTAGAAGAAACAGAGACAACAATGAAAAACGTGGCGGTGGCGGTTTTATATAACCAACATAGCATAACCAAGTATATTATTTGAATATAAAAAAGCCGATACATTTTGTATCGGCTTTTTGTTTTATCTAAATTAATTTTGTGTTTACCAACGTATCACAACAGAACCCCAAGTAAATCCACTACCAAAAGCAGCTAACACAACTAAATCATTGTCTTTTATTTTTCCTAATTCCCACGCTTCAGTCAACGCAATAATTACAGATGCAGCAGTAGTGTTTCCGTATTTCATAATATTATTATGCACTTTATCATCACTCAGTTGAAATTTCCTTTGGATGAATTGAGCAATACGGAGATTTGCTTGATGTGGAATTAACATATCAATGTCATCTTTTTCTAAACCGTTTGCCTGCAGTCCTTCTACAATTGCTTCAGAAAAACGACCAATGGCATGTTTAAACACAAACTGTCCGTTCATATATGGATAGTACGACACATCTTCTGGGTCATTATTTTCTAAAATTTCTGGAACCCATCTTTGTGTAGATGGTCCTTCTAATACTAATTCTTTAGCGTGTTTTCCTTCGGAATGCAAATGAGAAGATAAAATTCCTTTTCCTGCTTCTTCTGTTCTAGACAATACAGCAGCTCCTGCTCCATCTCCAAAAATCACAGAAACATTTCTTCCTCTTGTAGATCTTTCTAAACCTCCAGAATGATTCTCTGCCCCAATAACCAAAATATTTTTATACATTCCGGTTTTTATAAACTGATCTGCTACTGACATTGCATAGATAAAACCAGAACATTGGTTACGCACATCAAGTGCACCAATAGTTGGCATTTCTAACATGTCTTGTATTTGAACTCCACCTCCTGGAAAATACATATCTGGACTTAAGGTTGCAAATACTATAAAATCGATATCATCTTTGGTTAAACCTGCACGTTCAATTGCAATCCTTGAAGCTTTTGCTCCCATTACAGCTGTTGTATCTCCAGTTTTTGGATCAATCCATCTTCGTTCTTTAATTCCTGTTCTTTCCTGAATCCATTCATCACTCGTTTCCATCCATTGTTTCAAGTCATCATTTGTGACAACATTCTCAGGGACATAATATCCTAAACCAGTTATTTTTGAATTATACATATTATAAAGCGCAAAATTTTAGTTGTTTTTTGTTTTTCTCTAACAAAAATAAGGATAAATTAACGTGTTTACAAAATCAGGGTTCTTAAACCTAATTAATTCTTACTATCAAGAGCGGAAATCCTTCTTATAATCTATAAAATATGAAGTAGTATTCAGCAAAAAATAAATGTAGGGGAGAACCTAAAAGAAAGAACAAAGACGTAGTTTTTTTATTTTAGTAGTTTCTGTGATAAAAAATAAACACTTTTTTATACCGCATAATTTTTTCTACTTCTTCTATTCTTTCTTCTATAAAATAAAATAAAAACGACACCAATTCCTATGACAAAAAATGATGCGTTTTTAATGGTTTTTACTTTAAACTTCCGTCCTACTTCTTGCATCAAATCATAATCTTCTGCCATTTCAAGAACATTATTTTCAGAAGTATACGTTTGATACGCTGCTAATAAGTCCTTAAACATTTCAGGTGAAGATTTCGAAAGATCTTTCGTTTCACCTGGATCATTTTTCAGATTGTACAATCGCCATTTAAAATCGCCGTAAGGTGGTCCATTTCTTGTGATTTTCAT
>JBLFXB010000036.1:0-20987 GCA_047611925.1 Polaribacter sp. | reverse complement strand
GGAAACAATGAGTGAAAGTTTTTATATGAGTAATATGAGTCCACAGAATCCCTCTTTTAATCGCGGAATATGGAAAAAGTTAGAAGGAAAGGTTAGGAATTGGATTTCTATTAGTGATTCATTATATGTAGTAACCGGACCAGTTTTAAATGACTCTCTTGGTTTTATAGGAAGAAATACAGTTACTATGCCAAGAGCGTATTATAAATCGATTATACGATTTAAAAACAATGAAATGTTCGGGATTGGATTTTTATTAAAGAATGAAAAATCGTCAAGAGATTTAAAATCGTTTTCAGTATCAATTGATAGTATTGAAAAAATAACTGGATTAGATTTCTTTGAAAACCTAACCGATGCTATTCAAAACAAAATTGAAAAGAATTCTAACTTTGCGTTTTTTATACATAAATAAAGCTCGTTTTTAACAAGCTTTATTTATAAATTTATGTAGAAACTAAACCTCTTCTCCGTTTTGAATTTTTTGAGCAACTTCTTGGACTTTATCTAAAACTCTTAATAAGTTTCCGCTCCATAGTTTTTCAATTTCCGCTTCATTATATCCTCTTTTTACGAGTTCAATAGTTACGTTTAAAGTTTCAGAAGCATCAGACCATCCTTCAATTCCACCACCGCCATCAAAATCAGAACTAATACCAACATGGTCTATTCCAATTTTTCCAACCATATAGTCTATGTGATTTACAAAATCAGCAACATCAACAGGTTTAGCGTCTATTTTTATACCTTTAGCAAGTTCTTTTATTTCATTGTATGCGGCTATATAGGTAGCTCTATTTTCTCCTTCTAATTTTCTTGCTTCTCCCCAGCTTAAAATTTCAAAACCTTGTTCTTTCGCAATTTTATCTAAAACGATTTTTTGTGCTTCTTGGAATTTCTCGTTTTTATCTGGATATAAATAGGATTTAAAAGCAACAGTTTGAACAACACCACCATTCTCTTTGATCCATTGTAATTGCTCATCGTCTAAGTTTCTAGGATGATTCCCTATAGCTCTTGCAGATGAATGTGACGCAATAATTGGTGCTTTAGAAAGTCTAATCATATCTTTAATAGATGATTTTGCAGGATGAGAAGCATCAATCATAATTCCCCATTTGTTCATCTCTTTAATGACTTCTTTTCCTAACTCACTAACTCCATTATGCAACCAAATACTATCGTTCTCTCCTGTATTAGAATCACACAACTGACTATGACGGTTATGTGATAATGACATATATCTAGCTCCTAAATCGTAAAATTCTTTCACTCTTTTTATATCTGTTCCAACAGGATATCCGTTTTCAACACCAATCATAGCAATTTTTTTGCCAGCAGCATTAATTCTTCTTACATCATCAGAAGTAAGTGCTAATTCAATATCATTAGGCGCAATTTCTTCGGTTAATTTATGAATTGCATTGAATTTAGAAATGGCATTTTCATACGCGTCTGCATAGCCGATTTCATTTAATTCACCTTGTCCAGTATAGACAATAAACCAAGATACATCTAATCCTCCTTTTTTCATTTTAGGCAGATTTACTTGATTGTCTAGTTCTTGACTGTAATTAATACTGTCTGTAAAGTTGTTTACATTGATGTCATTATGAGTATCAAGTGTAATTACACGTTTGTGAATCTCTTTCGCCTTTGCTAATAATTCTGGTGATATCGTGTCGTCATTTTTCTTTACTTCAGTTTTACAAGAAATAATTAATAGTAGTGAGGCCGCTAAAATTTTTAAATTTTTCATGAGAGTTCTTTTTTGATTATTTGAATTGTATAAATATATGCTATTTTTATAGTTAGTTTTCTGATATAGTGTTAATTGGCTGTTAAAAAACTTAGGTTGTAATTCAATCCGATACTGATGCTAGTGCTATTTAATGCACCTCCTCGAGCTTTTACTTTTCCTATAGCAGTTCTAATTTTAAGTTTGTCATTTAGATGATAATTTAACCCAATACTTGGCTTGACAATCAATCCTTGGCCCGTACTTATATCTCCGCCACCAGCAGCACCAGCTAATATCTGAGTAAATAGCTGTATTTTTTTATGGAATAAAGGTTTTGTTTGATATCCAATTCCAACAATACCTTCAGCGTAGGCTCCTGCATTTCCGAAATTAGCAAATGAAGTGTGTCCTGCCAAGTAGATGTTTTTAGTTAAGAAGAGGTTTAGTTGCAACCCTATCTGATGCAAGTTTTCAGTTGGTTGTCGCATTCTTTTTGCGTCTAGGTACATTTCTTGACCAATAATAATCTCTATACCTTTAAATTTAGTTTTGGAAACTAAAGTATTGCTGCTATTTTTTATCCCAGAGTGATCAACATAGTATTTTATGCCAAAACCTAAAGTTGAACTTGTGAAATTTTTATTTGGTGATGATAAATAGCCTTTATTAATTGAAAAATAGACATTGTTGTAAAGTTTTTGTTCAATAGAAATATCTGGATACACTAAAAATCCACCACCTGTCTCTGCACCACCTCCGCCGCCAGCTCCTATTCCAAATTTAGCTAGAATATTTGTACGGTTTTTATTCATTGAAAAATGATATCCAGCTCCTAAAAACAAATCCATATAACCTCCTTTTATTCCATGAAAAGCACCATCAGCTTTAAAAAAGGCAAACCAATTGTTTGTGAAATAAGAGTCGAATTCAAACCCTGCCAAACGAATTTTTTTTCCTTTTAAAGAAACTCCATCTGAAAATTGAGAATCTCCATATGGACTTAGACTGTTGACATGCATCATCACTGAAACTCTTTTTGAAAATTGATTCCAAGTTGATTTTTTCACTTCTTCTGTATTAAAATAATTTTCTCTTTCTTTGAAAGCAGCATGCTCAAATGATAACGGAATTTGAATTCCTAATCGAATTTGTTTATTGTTGATATTTCCTTTGTCAAAGAAGTTGATATAGCTGTATCCTATAGTTGTTGAGAATTTTTTAAATTGATACCCTAGATTAACATGAGGTAAAATAAATGCTCCTCCTCCGTCTGGAGTAGAAGCACCACCACCGCCGCCGAGATGAAAACCAGCATCTAAAAATAATTTTTCTGCAAGCATGGTTTTTACTCCGGCATTGATTCCTAAAGTAAACATGCCACCTCTTTTTCCATGGACAGATCCATAAAAACCCAATCCTGTATAGATAGATTTATTTAGCCAAAGGTTATAATGAATTCCGGTAATTCCCATGTTTATTTCTGGGTTTCCATCTTCATCATTTGGCATTTTGATTGATAAATAATCCATAGAAGCAAAACCCTTTTGTGTTTTCTTTTTAGGAATTAAATTATTTTCTTGTGAGGAAAGCACGTGAGAGCTTAGAAGAAATAATAGTACTATAAATATCTTTTTCATTCGAATGTTATTCAATTTTTGTTGGATTTGCATAAATAGTCATTTTATTGGTTCTGCTAAAACCAATTAGGCAAATTCCGAATTCTTTTGCATAATCTATTGCTAAACTTGAACAGGCAGAAACAGCGACTATAATTCCGATTTTGGCAATAAATGCTTTTGAAACAATTTCATACGAAACTCTACCGCTAACCAACATGCAAAATGCTTGCTTTAATTTCTCTTGAGTTACTAATTCACCAACTGCTTTATCAACTGCATTGTGTCTTCCAATGTCTTCTTTAATGGATAGTAATTGATAGTTTTTGTTAAATATTGCTGCAGCGTGACTTCCGCCAGTATGCTTAAAAACAGTTTGTAAAGAGCTCATTTTTAAAGACATTTCTTCGATAGACTTGGCAGAAAATAGTTGTTCTTTTTTTAATGCATTTCCTTTTAACTCGATGGCTTCTAAATCTTGTTTTCCACAAATTCCACAGGAAGAAACAGACAATAATGTACGTTTATTTAAGTAGCCTTTACCAAGATTTTCTTTAGGTATGTTAATATTGATAATTGAAAACCCATTCGGTTTTTCTTCAATAACTTCAAAATTTAAATTTTCTTTTCTTTTGTAAATATCTTCAGAAAATAACAAGCCTCTAATCAATTCGAAATCGTTGCCTGGAGTTCTCATAACTACAGTATAAGACTCGCTATTGATGTTGATTTGTAAGGCAGCTTCTACTACAATTCCATCAGAAACTTTAGAGTGCTTTCCGTTTGAAACTAGAATTCCATCATAGATGAAATGTGCTTTATTTTTTAAATTAAATTCGCTCAAAATCTACCGCTACAACTTTATATTCTGGAGTCATGGTTTCTTTATCGCCAACACTTCCAGTAATAATATTAATAAATACTTCTGGTTGATGAAAAGTCGTTCTTAAAATTCCACGTTTTACATTCTTAGAATATTTAACAGTAATTAGTACACTTCCACGATCAGAAAATATACGAACCGTCTCGTTATCTTCAATGCCTTTTTTAATAGCATCTTTTGGATGTACTTCCAACACATCTTTCGATAATAATTTTTGATTATCAGTTCTACGAGTCATCGTACCGGAATTGTAATGTTCTAATTCTCTACCAGTAGTTAAGATAAAAGGGAATTTTTTTCCGTGCGTTACAATTTCTGGAGACTCTTCAAAATCGAAATGATGAAAAGTTCCTATTCCTTTTCTAAAGGCTCCGTCTATGTGTAACATTTTTGTGTCGGTCCCATCTTCTTTAATTGGCCATTGCAATCCATTTTCTCCCAAGCGATCCCAAGAAAGTCCTTTCATAAACGGAATTACATCTGATATTTCTTCAATTACTTTTGCTGCATCATAGGTTAATCCTGTTGGTTGTTGGTATCCCAATCTATCCATCATGTCAATGATAATTTGACCATCAGGTTTTGTGTTTCCAATTGGCTCTACCACTTTATTTACACGTTGCACTCTACGTTCTCCATTTGTAAAAGTTCCATTTTTTTCAAAATATGAAGATGCAGGTAAAACTACATCTGCCATTTCGGTAGTTGCTGTCATAAATAACTCTTGAACAACAATCAATTCTAAATTTTGAAAAGCTTTGATACTATGATTGGTATTTGGGTCTGTCATAATAGTATCTTCTCCCACTATATACAAGGCTTTCAATTTTCCTTCTATAGCAGCATCTAACATTTGTGGAATCTTATACCCTTCACGTTCTGGCATTTTTTCAATACCATATTTATCAGCATAATATTGCTGAACCTCTGGTTTATTAACATCCATGTATCCAGCGCCTTGATGCGGTTGAACACCCATATCTGCAGATCCTTGTACATTGTTTTGTCCACGAAGTGGATTCAATCCAACTCCATTTCTACCAATATTACCGGTCATCATTGCTAAATTTGATAGCAACATTACTGTTTTACTACCTTGAAAATGTTCTGTTACTCCAAGTCCATGAAACTCCATTGCTCTCTCTGCGCTTGCATAAGCAAAAGCAGCTTTTTTAACGAGTTCTTTATCAACACCTGTTAAAACTGAAAGTTCGTCCATGTTTAAACCTTTAACATGACTTTTAAATTCTTCGTATTTTTCTGTATGATTTTTTATAAAACTGTCATCGACTAAATTATCTGCGATAATATAATGACATAGCATGTTTAAAATAGCAACGTTTGTACCAGGTCTAATTTGTAAATGATAGGTTGCTAATTCTGCTAAGTTCGTTTTGATTGGGTCTACCACAATAGAGGTAATTCCTTTCATAAACAATTGTTTAATCTTAGCTCCAGTAACTGGATGTCCTTTTACAGGATTGGCACCAAATAAGAAAATTGCATCTGTTTGTTTTAAGTCTTCCACAGAATTTGTTGCGGCTCCAGTTCCAAAAGATTGTTGCATTCCGAAAGCAGTAGGAGCGTGGCATACTCGTGCGCAACCGTCAATATTATTCGTTCCTACGGCAACACGAATCATTTTTTGCATCAAATAATTCTCTTCATTTGTTGCTCTTGAGGATGAAATACCACCAATAGCATCTGCGCCATATTTATTTTTGATGTCTATCATTCTTGAAGCGATAAAATCATAGGCTTCATCCCAAGACACTTCTTCGAACTTTCCGTTTTTCTTTATCATCGGTTCGCGTAAACGCTCAGCATGATTGTAAAATTCAAACGCAAAACGACCTTTTAAACAGGTATGTCCTTCGTTTACTTCGGCAGTTTCTGGTGCTTGAATTCCTTTAATTTCTCCATCAATAACAGAGACTTCTAACTGGCAACCAACACCACAATAGGTACATGTTGTTCTTACCGTTTTATCTGTAATTAATGTTTTTGTTTCGTATTTATCGGTCAATGCTTCCGTAGGACATGTTTGTACACAGGCTCCACAAGAAACACAAGCAGATTCATCAAAAGAAGTATCAAACCCTTTGATAATATTTGTTGCAAATCCACGTCCTGACATTCCTAAAATCATTTCACCTTGAATTTCTTCACAAGCTCTAACACAGCGAAAACAGTTAATACATTGCGATAAATCTGATTTTATATATGGATGTGCTCTGTCTTCTTCAATATCTAAATGAGTTGACCCTTCTGGGTACCGAATATTCGGAATTCCGATTTGAGCAATGGTTTCTTGAAACGGTGTTGCTTTTTTATTTTCTGGCGGAAAAATTTTGTCAGCAGGATAATCTGTTAAGACTAACTCAACAATGTTTTTGCGCAGGCGTTTCATCTTATCAGTATTGTGATAAATATATAAACCTTCTCCAATAGGAGTATGGCAAGAAGCCATGGTTCTCGTTGGACCGTCTTTTTCACGAGCAACTTCTACAGAACAAACTCTACAAGAACCAAAATTTTCTAAACGATCATCTTGACACATGGTTGGTATTGCATCTTTGTTGCTTTCAATTCTTCTTACAAATTCTAAAATAGTTTCATTAGAATTGAACTCATATCCTGTGTTATTTATATATGCTGTCTTCATAGTTCTAGTCGTTTGTGAAATACCCTTTTAATTCGTCCTTAAAATAGTGCAATGCATTTTTTACGGGTAAAGGAATTCCTCCGCCCAATGCACATAAAGATCCAATTTCTAAGGTTTCTAATAAGTCATCGAATAGTTGTCTGTCTATTTTGTAATCAGAGTTTTGTGCTTTTTGTAGCATTTCCATACCTCTGTGTGATCCAATTCTACACGGATAACATTTACCACAAGATTCATCTGCAGTAAACTCCATTAAATGTTCTAAAAATTTCACCATTGGGAAATCTGCAGGAATCGAAACAAAACTTGCATGTCCTAATAAGAACCCGTTGGTATTTAATGATTCAAAATCTAAGGTCAACGTTGAGATTTTATGCATTGGTACAATTCCACCTAAAGGTCCACCAATTTGTAATCCTTTTATATCTGATTTAAATCCACCACCAAAATCATCAAAGATGGTTTGTAAAGGGGTTCCCATTTCTATTTCGTACATTCCTGGTGTATTGAAAAAGCTATCTAGTGAAACTAATTTTGTTCCGGTAGATTGTTTTGTCCCTAATGCCGCGTATGCATCACCACTATTTTCTAATATCCAATGAATATTAGCAAAGGTTTCTACGTTACTTAATACAGTTGGTTTTCCATACAATCCATATTGAGCAGGATATGGAGGACGTACACGAACTTCTGGGCGTAAACCTTCTATAGAACTTAATAAAGCGGTTTCTTCACCACAAACATAAGAACCTTGTCCTCGGATAATTTTGAATTTAAAATTTTGAATTAAATCTTTCTCCTTAAGTTCCTCAATAGCTTCACCAACTATTTTAATTGAATCTGGGTATTCTCCACGGATGTATAAAACTCCAGTATCAGCACCAACTGTTAATCCAGCGATGTACATTCCGAATAACACTTTATGTGCTTGATGCTCCATCAAGTACATATCAGAATACGCACCTGGATCACCTTCATCTGCATTACAGACAATATATTTTTGTTTGTTATTTTCTTTTAGTACGGCATCTAGTTTAAACCAAAACGGAAAGCCAGCGCCACCACGACCTCTAAGGTTAGACGTTTTTATTTGTTGAATTGTATTTAATGAATTGTCTTTATGCCCTTCTGCTACTTGATAAAAAGCTGTGACATCATCAATTTTTGAAATTAAAATTGGCGTAGTATTAGTAGCTACTCTATACTCGTTTACTTGATAGTTTTTACCTTTAATGATGTTTTCAACTTCTTCTTTTGTTGAAGCGTTGTAGGTTTTGTCATCATACATAAACGCATTATTTGTGTGACAACGACCAATACATGCAGCATGACCAATTTCATCCGAATTAAAATGAGCTTCTAAGTTTTTGTGTAGGTTGTTTTGAGAGCGTGCAACCATACAAGCAGTACCTGTACAAACATGAACTTTTTTGTTTTTGTTTTCTTCTCGGGTAAAATCATAAAATGTACTTGTACCTAAAACTACAGAATCATCAAGCATAAATCGTTTAGATAGTTCTTGGAGTTTCTCTTTTGAATCTTCTTTTTGTGAAGCTAATGCTATGTTTTCAAAAAGGTTGTCATCTAATTCTTTTCTAGATGATAGTGTTCTAATATTCTTATTTGCCATCTTACTAATTTATAAAGTATAAATTTAATAAAATATTACGAGTATAAATGAAAGATGTGTAATTTCTGAAGTATTTTTTTAGAAAGTATGTAAAAATAAAAAAGCCTTGATTTATCAAGGCTTTCAGTGTGTTTTAAACCCCTTAAAATTAAAACACACTGTGTGTGGGAAAGATTATGGAAAACCATACTCTAAATACTGATACAAATGTATATAAATAACTGTATGTAAATATGTTAGTTTAATAAAGTTAGGTAAATTTATTTTTTTTGAACGAAAAATTGTTAAGAAACCTGTGAACAAATCAATACAATATGTTTATTGTTGTTATTAGTTGTGAAAAATAAATAGGTAGTGCCACCATCTTTTATTTTTGTTTTTTTTCTGATTTGTGCTACCGTTTCAGGGAAATTTCTTGTGGTAATATTAGCCTTATTTTCTTTTAAGAATTTCTTAATTTCTTTTTTGTTATAGCTACAACTGTTTTCTACAAGAAAAGTTCTTCCAGGAAATTCAATACGTTCATCTGTAGTGTATAAGTGAGAGTGCTGGTGTAGTTTTTCTAAATTAAGTTGAGAGCTGATTTCATGAAATCCTCCAGATTTTAAAATGGCTGAATTGGGCTCGTAAATATATTTTTTTGGTTTAGCGTAATTTGATGTGTTTCTTTTTAAGTATTGAAAATCAAATACTTGTAGGTTATTTTTTGTGTGATTTATTGTTTTTATTTGTATTGTTTTGTTATAGTTTTTTTCTAACACAAACAGTAATTCTTTAACTTCATTATGTACTGCTACAATATGAATTTCTTTTACATATTGCAATTCTTCTATCGTTTTTGAGAGGTCTAGAATTGGAGAATTTTTTATCAATATGCGGTCAGATTTTGAAAAAAGAAGCTCTAAGTTTTCGGGAACATTTGGTAAACAGTCCTTTAACAAAAAAACTTTTTTATCAATTGAATCTCGTCTTGAAGGGTCAATATAGATCCAATCAAATTTTGAGTCATTATTTTTTAAAAATTCAATTCCATCACCAGAAACCAAATTTATAGTGCCCGTTTTTAATTGTTGATAATTGTTTTTAACAATTGTTGATAAGTTTCCGTCTAGTTCACAGTGAGTTACCTTTCTAAATTTTTTAGAGAAATAGTAACAGTCTATTCCAAAACCACCTGTAATGTCAATAATTGAATCACCAGAAACTAGTGATGATTTATAAGCTGCAGTGATTTCTGAAGAAGTTTGTTCTATATGAACTTTTGGAGGGTAATATATGTTTTCTGTTTTAAACCAGTTTGGTAGTTTTTTTTCACATTTCTTCTTAGAAATAATTTGAGTAACCAATTCTTGAATAGAAATAGTATCAAAAGGACTTCCTTTGAATAGTAATTTTGAGGTTTCAGCATTTAAATTGTCATTAATAAATTGCTGAACTTCTGGATGTAAAATTGCTGGATTCAAAAAGTAAAAATTAAATATCTTTAGTTAAGGATTTTACAATTTTGTTCTCGGATAAAAACTCCTTCAAAATAACTTTTAAAGCGGTATACATTGGTACAGCCGTTATCATTCCTACAACTCCAAAAAGCAAACCACCAATGATGATGATTAGAAAAATTTCTAATGGATGTGATTTTGTTGTTTTTGAAAATATAAATGGCTGACTGAAAAAATTGTCTACTAATTGCGCAATCAAATATCCAATCATTACATAGGAAGTTGTGGGTAAAATTTGAGATTGAAAATCTTGCCCCAAATTACTTGTCATAGATAATAAGAACATAATTACCGCACCAATCATTGGACCTATATATGGAATCAAATTTAACAAAGCACACAAGAAAGCAATCACAATAGCATTTTCAATTCCGAATATTAGTAAGGTAGTTGTGTACAATACAAACAAGATTGTTATTTGTAAAACCAAGCCAATAAAGTATCTGGAAAGTAACCCATTTATGATTTCTGTTGACTTAGAAAAACGGTTTTCAGTTTTATTAGGTATAATTGTTAAAATAGCATTTTTTAATAACTGGCTGTCTTTCATGAAGAAAAACGAGATAAAAAGCACAGAAAAAAGGCCAATACTTAATGAGCCTAAGGTGCTCGCAACGGAGTTTAATAAATTTGGAATGGCTTGAAAACTTGCTAGAAAATCTACATTTTTTAATTCAGATAATAAGTTGATGTTTTTTGAAATGAAATAGTCATTTACCTGAGTGATAACATGCTGAATATTTTGTTGAAATTTATCCGTTTGTAAAAGAGATAAACTCTCTCCTTGTTTTACAATCAACGGAATAAACATGCTAATGAGTCCAATTAAAAAACCAACTAAGATTAACATAGAGGTAATTACTGAGAGTGTGTTTGGGAATTTTAATCTTCGGTGTAAAAAACGAATCAATGGTCTAGCGATTAAAGAAATAACAGCAGCAATAATTATGTAAACAATAACAGATTGTATTGCATATAAAAAATAGCCTAGTAGTGCAATTCCTAAAATGATTGCCAATGCTCTTAAAATTCCGGTTGATATTTCTTTTGAATTCATAACGTAAATATAAATATTAATTATAAGCTTTTACATCTCCCATGCTCAATTTTCTTCCACCCGAAAATGTGTGACTTTTGGGAAGCATTGTCCCAGATTCTGTAATAAACCAATCCTCCCAAGTTGCAGGTACTTGATTCATTTTCATACTAGGAACAGTCATTAAATACTTAACAGGTAGGTGGTTGTCATTAAGAATCCATATATAAGAATCACCTGGAGTTGTTCCTCCTGTTGTATATGTAACCTTTAAAGCATCTTTTCCTTCAATATTTACAATGCTTCTAATGATACCAGATTCAAAAAGTTTGTGTGGAGCTACCAACCAAAAACTATCATTATTAAAAATGTCTTCAGCTTTTTTTGTCAACTCTTCTTTGTTTTCAGAAGTTTCTTTACCATCTATAAACAAGGTGTTCTGTTCTCGATTATTTGGATGTAAAACAACTTTATTATTGTCCCAAGATACATCGACACTATGTTTTTGTTTATCCCATTTAAAGGACCTTCTTCCTCCAAAGCTCCATTCTAAATAGCGCGTTTTTTTATACGCATCATGTTTAATGGCTTTTAAGATTTTACGAGCCAATGCATCTGCTTTTGGGTTTGATGCTTTTACATCTCCCATGTTTAATTCCATTCCAAACAAACTGATTCTATGTGTTGTTGGTAATTGGAATCCTGCTTTTGTCTCTTTCCAGTCGCTCCAAGAAGCTTCTATACCTCCAATAGGAATAATTCCTACCCACATTTTATAACTTGTAGGAAACCCGTTTTTATCTAAAATCCATAAATAAGAATCTCCTGGTGTTGATCCGCCAGAAGTATACGTTATTAATAAAGCATCTTTTCCGTTGTGTTTTACAATGCTTCTTTTTACGCCTGCATCAAAAACTTTAAAAGGAGCAACCAACCAAAAACTATCGTTATTAAAATAATTTGTTGCCGTTTTTATTAATTCTTCTTTTTTAATCTTTTTTGAAGCGTTGATAATTTTTGAATTACTTGGGTTTTTTGTGTCTAAAATAATTTCATTATCATCCCAAGTTACAATAACCTTGTTTTCTGATTTATTCCATTTATAATAATGAGCATCTCTAAAGCTCCAGGTTAAGAATTCAGCACTTTTAAAGGCTTCATAATTTAAAGCAGTACGCATTTTTATCGCTAAAGCATCTGCTTCTTTGCCTTCATTACCTATGGGTAAATCCTCGTTGTTTTTATAATAAAAAATGGCAATTACTATTGCTAGTATTGCCAAAAAAAATCCGAGTGCTTTTATTATTTTTTTCATTAAATATGGTTGTTAGCTTAGCAGCTAATTTACCTTATTTATTATTAGCATAATAATCTAAAACATGTTTTGGAATTTCTATACCTTCTGGTAAATCTTTATCTGAAACTGGATATTCAGCTACTTGTTTTATTGGCATTAAACCTGCCCAAACAGGCAAACCAATATCTTCTGGTTCATCAGAAACACCAACATCTCTAATTTTTGCAGAAGCCGTTTCAATCGTAAATTCGACAACCAAAGTTCTATCAAATTCTTCTTGGTTCATTTCTCGAACGCCATCCCACCTTCCAGGCATCATATGATCCATAAAACATTTTAATCCAGCCATTTTTTCATCTTTATCTTCAATATTTTTAGCAGCACCAAAAATAGTTGCAGATCTGTAATTTACTGAATGATGAAATCCAGAACGCGCTAAAACTAACGCATCTAAATGCATTACAGTCATGCTTACTTCTTTAGCTTCTAACAATGCCAAAAGCATTCTGTTTGATTGCGAGCCATGTAAGTAAATTTTATTATCATTTCTCCCATACGCCATTGGCAATGTGATGGCTTTATTGTCATATATATAACTGACATAACCGATAAAACCAGCATCTAAAATGTTGTTGATTTTTTCAACATCGTACGTAGCTCTATTTGCACCTCGCTTGATGCGGTTTAATTTTGATTTTTGATATTCTTTCATTACTTTTTATAAATAACGTTGTTTAATAATGTTTGTATGATGCATATCATGACCTAACACAGTAAAAGCGATTGATCTTGCTGATGCATCTCCGCCATTTGCATTACCAATAAATGCTAAATTTTTTTCTGATAAACTTTTCAATAAAGCAATTGAATTGTCTCTGTTGATAGAGAATTCTTCAAGGATTTCTGCTTTCGATTTTAGATCTGCTTCTGATGGTTTGATAAAATCATCTTGTTCAAAACCAGCTAATTCTGTTTTATCATTTCTAGCAATTCTAAAACAGCGATACATAAATACACGTTCTGTATCTATTAAATGTTGAATTAGTTCGTTAATACTCCATTTTTCTGGCTGGTAGCGAAAAGACATTTTCTCTTCAGGAATAGAATTGATCAAGTCTGTCATGGTTTTTTTACCAGTACGATATCCTTCAATTAGTTCTGTATTGTCACGTACTAAATCTAAATATGTAGAATAATACGGGTGATATTCATTTGAGTTTATCTCTGATTTTGTCATAATATATTGTTTTGTTCATTCAAAAATAATACATTTATGGACTGTAGTAATCGTCCAGAATAAATATAATTTGTAGTCCAGATATGTTTCCTTATAAAACAAGTATTTTATTAGATAGAAAGAGTACTCAATCTTTGTATTTACAATTGTCAAAGCAAATAATTGACTTGATAAAAGAAAATAGATTGCCATCAAAAACAAAATTACCCGGTAGTAGAACCTTGTCTGTATTATTAGGCGTTCATAGAAAAACAATAGTTGCTTGTTATGATGAATTAATTTTACAAGGTTGGATTGAGAGTGTTCCTAAAATAGGAACTTTTATTCACAGTAGCTTACCAGAATTAGAGCAGCAAAAATTATCGAACGAAACGAAACCTGAGTTTAAAGAAAAAGCAGGGTTTCAGTTTTATAAAAATGAAATCTTACAGAAGACATTAAATACTAATACAGAGAATTTTACATATATAAATGATGGGGTTTCCGATGGGAGATTAACACCAATTAATGAAATAGCTCGAATTTATAGGAGAATAGCAAGTAAGAAAGAAGCATATACCCATTTATCTTATGGTTCTACATTTGGAAATGAAAAACTGAGAATTGTTTTGGCAGAGTATCTAAATGAAACAAGAGGTTTGCACATTTCTAAAGACAATATCTTAATTACTAGAGGAAGTCAGAACGGAATCTATTTAGCTTCTCAACTATTGTTGAAAGATCGCGACACGGTTATTGTTGGAACAACAAATTATAGTGCTGCCGATATTACTTTTCAGCATCAGAATGCAAATATAATGCGAGTTACTGTAGATGAAAATGGGTTGAATACTTGTCAGATAGAAGGTATTTGTAAAAAACAAAAAATAAAAGCTGTCTATGTCACTTCTCATCATCATCATCCGACAACAGTAACGTTGTCTGCAGAACGAAGAATACATTTGTTAAACCTTGCTAAGAAATATTGTTTTGCAATTATAGAAGATGATTATGATTACGATTTTAATTACAATCATTCACCTATTTTACCTCTGGCAAGCCATGATACAAACGGAAATGTAATTTATATAGGGTCTGTATGTAAAACTGTTGCTCCAGTATTTAGAATTGGGTATTTGATTGCCTCAAAAGAGTTTGTTAATGAAGCATCTAATTTAAGAAGAATTGTTGATCGACAAGGAGATGCATTGCTTGAATTAACTTTTGCGGAGTTTATTAAAAATGGAGATTTAGATAGACATATTAAAAAAATGTTGAAGGTTTATAAAGTGCGTAGAGATTTAATATGTAAACTTTTAAAGGAAGAATTGTCTCACTCTTTTCAATTTGAAATTCCAAAAGGTGGAATGGCTATTTGGCTGAAATTAAATAAAAATATTTCATGGAATGATGTATCTAGAACCGCTTTAGAAAATGAATTAATTATTGGTGATTGGGCAAGATACGACCCTCAAAAAACAAAACATAATGGAATTAGATTAGGTTTTGCTACCTATAATGAAACTGAGATTTATGTATTGGTTGATAAATTAAAACAATCTATAAAAGACTGTATTAAGGAAAAATCTTCATAAATTTTTTAGGAAGTTCTTTTGTTATTGAAACGTTCTCTTTGGTAAAAGGATGTTCAAACGTTAATGTAGAAGCATGTAAATACAATCCTTTTCCTGTTAAGATTAGTGCTGGATTTCCATATTCTTTATCTCCTAAAATCTGATGCTCTATTGACGATAAATGGATTCTCAGTTGATGCCTTCTCCCTGTTTTAGGTGATAATTGGACCAAGTTTAAAAATTTAAATCGAGGTGAACTCACTGTTTTTAGTACTTCAAAGTAACTTTGTGATGCTTTGTCTTCAATGGGTTTTTTAATAATTCCAGTGTGTTGCATTCCTCCAATACAAATTGCATGGTAGGTTTTCTGAATTTCTTTTGTTTCAAACAATTGACTTAAAGCAGTAATTGCAGTACTTGTTTTTCCAACTAATAAAACTCCAGAAGTTGGATAGTCTAACCTATGAATTGGCTGTGGTTTTACAGCATCAGACTCTGAGCTTTTCTGTAAGTTTTGTGCCAATGCGTTTGCAATCGTAACAAATTTGTTTCCGCTCACTAAAACCCCTGATGGTTTGTAAATAATCGCTAAAAAATTATCTTCAAACAATACCTCTAAAGGGAAGTCTAATCGTTTAAAATTTGTTTCTGTGTCTAATTGGAACAATTCAATTTTTTCTCCTCCACTTATAAATAATGCAGTTGATGCTTGTGCTCCATCAACAAAAACCAACTTTTTTTTAATCGCTTTTTTTATTCCGGATTTTGTTGGAATCATTTTGAAAATTCCCACAGCATATTCTTGTAATCGAGTAGGCGTTTTTAATTGAAGGGCAATATGTGTTTCTGCTAGTTGCATTTATTTTGCAAACAACTGATTAATATCTTTAAAAGCTTTAAATTCTAAGGCATTATTTTCTGGATCATAAAAAAACATCGTTGCTTGTTCTCCTGCTTTTCCTTTAAAACGAATGGTTGGTTCTATAACAAATTTTGTATTTGTTGCTATTAATCTTTTTGATAAAGTTTGCCAATCTTCCCAGGTTAAAACCACACCAAAATGTGGAACAGGAACCTCATGTCCATCAACAGGGTTTGTTATTGGTAATTCTGTATTAACTCCATCTTTTTGGTGAATGACCAATTGATGACCGAAGAAATTAAAGTCAACCCAAGACTGAGAACTTCTACCTTCTTTACAATTCAAAATATCTCTATAAAATACTCTACAAATTTCTAAATCAGCAACAGGAATAGCTAGATGAAAGGGTTGTATGTCCATTTTTTTTAGTTTCAAAGGTTCAATAATTAATAGTTCGAGTGATTTCGTTTTTGGACGAAATTATATCGATAATTTTCATGAATTAGAAAATAGATTTAAGCGTTCTCGACTGCGCTCGAACTGATAATTGATTAGTTGTTCACTGTTATTTGATAACTGATGTCTGTTTACTGTGTTAAAATCCTACAGCAGTATCATCGCCTCTTGGATCTGCACCACCTTCTAATTTTCCGTTTGGTAATACTAAAATAGCATCTACACGTCCAATAATTAAAGAATTACGTTCTATAATTTTATAGCCTAACTTATTCAGGTTTACTTTTGTGATACTATCAAACCCGTTTGGCTCCATTCTAATATTGTCTGGCATCCATTGATGATGAAAACGAGCTTTGTTTACAGATTCTTGCATTCCCATGTTGTAATCTACAACGTTCATAATATTTTGCAATACAGAAGTAATAATTGTCGATCCTCCCGGAGTTCCTAAAACCATACGTAACTTTCCGTCTTTTTCAACAATTGTAGGTGTCATAGAGCTTAGCATTCTTTTTTCTGGAGCAATTGCATTTGCTTCAGAACCTAATAAACCATATACATTTGGTACACCTGGTTTCGCGCTAAAATCATCCATTTCATTATTTAAGAAAAAACCTGCACCTTTTACTAATACTTTTGAACCATAACCAGTATTTAAAGTTGTCGTTACAGAAACAGCATTCCCGAATTGATCAATAATAGAATAGTGGGTAGTTTGGTCACTTTCATGCCCTAAAATATCTCCATGAGAAACATCTGATGATTTTGTTGCTTTGTCCCAAGAAAAAGAACCCATTCTTTTTTTAATGTATGAGTCGGCGATTAAACTATCTGTAGGAACTTTTACAAAATCAATATCACCTAAATAATGTGCTCTGTCTGCATATGATCTTCGTTCTGCCTCTGTTAATAACTGTACATATTCTGTAGAGTTATGTGCTATTTTTGATAGATCATAAGGTTCTATAGATTTTAATATTTGTGCCAAACAGATTCCGCCACTTGCAGGCAGGGTCATTGAAATAATTTTATGATTCTTGTAGGTAAACTCTATTGGTTTACGCCAAACAGCTTTGTATTTAGCTAAATCTTCTAAAGAAATAATTCCTCCTAATTCCTTCACGTAATCTACAAATAGCTTTGCAGTTTTTCCTTTGTAAAATCCATCTTGACCATTATCTCTAATTCGTTCTAAAGTTTGTGCCAATTCTTCTTGTTGTAACAAGTCTCCTTCTTTCCATTCTCTATCAAATAATATTTTGTAATTGTTTGCTTTTTCAAAACGTTTACGAGTTCTGTTAAACGCTCTAGCCTGTTTTTTTGTCACTTTAAAACCATTTCTTGCCATATCTATTGATGGCTGAATTAGGTCTTTAAAAGGTAAGCTTCCAAATTTAGTATAGACTTCAAAAATTCCTGCAATAGAACCTGGTACACCAACTGAGTGTACTCCAAAACTGCTTTTACCCGGAATTACATTGCCCTCTTTATCCAAGTACATATCTTTTTCTGCAGTTAATGGTGCTTTTTCTCTAAAATCTAAAGCTCCAGTTTTTCCATCATTGGCTCTATATACCATAAAACCGCCACCACCAATGTTTCCTGCTACAGGATATACAACAGCCAATGCAAGTTGTGTTCCAACCATTGCATCATAGGCGTTTCCACCTTTTTCTAATATGTCAGAACCAATTTTAGAAGCTTCAACTCTAGCTGAAACGACCATGGCTTTTTCTGCAATTAGACCGGTGACTTTGTTTTCTTTTTTAGTGTTACAGCTGGTAATCATTAGTGCCACAACAGCAAGAGCAAGTAATTTTTTCATAATTAGAATTGTGTTTCGCGAATTTGTTTAATTTTTTGGTCTGAAAAGATACGTAATTCTTCGAAAAAGAGCATAAAATCTTTTTCAAATTCAGCATCTAAATTTTGTAAATCTTCTATTGCTAAGTTCATTTGAGAAATCCCTTTGGTTCTGCGATTCATTCCGTTGAGAACTTCTTGAATTCCTTCCTGATATTGATAATTGTACAGCCAGTCGTGTTCAATCATATAAGGCAATAGATGTTGTATTTTCTTTGGTAGAATATCAAAGTTGTTTTGTAAGATTGTATAGACAGATTGCACATAGGTATTTAAAGGTATGTCTGAAAAAAGAGACCAGTTTTTGGCTAAATAATGATCGTAAAAGATATCTATAATAACCCCTTTATAGTGTCTGTAGCGAGCATGTAACCTTCTTTTACTCTTACGTACAATTTTATGAGCATCTGTAAATGTGTCAATTTCTCTATGTAATAAAATTCCTTGTTTTATTTCTTTAGGATAATGCCCAAATTTATTACCTACAATACCATCAGCAATAAAATTGCCAATCATAATATTGGTGTTTTGGTTTGATAAATAAAGGTGTGCTAGGAAATTCAAATAGACATTGTTTTAAGAAGTTAAATGTAAACAAAAAAACCACAAAGGTTTTGAGCAGTTTTTAAAACGATTGCGCACTAAAAAGTACTACTTCTTAATTGCTCTTAAGCCTTCATATACTACAATACTTACCGAATTGGCTAGATTTAGACTTCTGATATGATCGCTGTAAATAGGTATTTTATAGAGTTTATCAGGGTTTTTACTAATGATGCTATTCGGTAACCCAGCAGATTCTTTTCCGAAAACTAAAAACAGCTCGTCTTCATACTCAATAGAGCAATAGTCTTTATCGGCATGACTAGAGAGGTACACCATCTTTTTATCACTGTTTATAGCGTAAAACTCTTCTATAGATTCATAAATATGTAGAGAAATGTGTTTCCAATAATCCAATCCAGCTCTTTTTACTCTAGAATCGTCAATATCAAACCCAAAAGGTTTTACCAAATGTAACTTTGATCCAGAAGCCAAACTAAGTCTGCCAATATTACCTGTATTCATTGGTATTTCTGGTTCTATAAGTACAATGTTGTATCCCATAATCAATGCTGTTTTGTAAGTTGTTTTCTTAAATTGTTGCTAACGTGTTTAAGCGACCAATTTAGTAAATACAAACCGAATAGAAAATAGACAGCACCTATAACTATAGACAAAATTATAATTAAAGTTATAAGGTATTATGCCTAGTTTTTCTTTTTATTTTCATCCACCTTTTGTCCATTCCTTTGTTGTTGAATTATAGGTTTTAGATTATCCAAGACTTAATCCAAACCAAACAATATAAGTTGAGTCAGTTTTTTTCTCGTAGAAGGCTTTACTATTTTCAAGTTCAACTAGTCTAATTTCGGAGACATTTTTCGGTAATCTATTTTTTTTATTTTTAAAATGTTCTACTTTTTTAATTATTAATTCAGCGTATTTTTTACGGTCATTTTCTACACTACAAGTATAAATCGCAAATAAGAACAACACACTAATTAATATTTTCTATTTCTATTTCATTTTTTTTTGTTTAAAACCGGAGCTATTATGTAAATTATTCTAGTTTTTCAGCTCGAAATGACGGTTAGATATAAATAAAACCTCGCAAGGAGCAAGGTTTTATCTGTTTATTTTTGAGTACTGATTATAGAGAGTACTTTGTGCTGGCTGTAAATTAGTTATGATTTTGTTTTTTGAAGAAATTCTGAATAATTTATTTATTATTTGTATAATAAAAGTAAGATGTTTTTAAATTTTGATTTCTAGTTTTAAGTGCTTATTGAAGATGGTCTATACAGGCAATTAATTTACGCTTTTTTATTACCATCCTAAGGCACTACACATATCAAAATTAATGGTTTCTGTTGTGTTATCTATGTAGGTTACTTTTATAATCACGAATTTTAAGCATCCCCAACCTCTATAGCTTACTAAGAAGCTATTCGATTTATTTTTTGAGTCCCTTTTTTTTAGCAACATCGTTTTGTGTTTAAAAGTATATTCTACTTTTTTGATTTTGTTTAATGTAAACTGACTAGAAGTAATCCAAAGATTAAAATCATATACTTGATTTTTTGTTACATGATCTTTAATGTTAGGTAATAAAACAGCATAAGCTTGTGGCTTTAAGCTAGGGTCTTTTAAATTATTGATTTCATCTTTTAGGTTTTGTATATCACTTCTTTGTTTGGTAATTGTAGAGTCTAAATCGATTTTTTCTTGAGTTTTCTCTAAGATATCGTTATTTAGTGTATTAAGCTTAAATGCTGCAAATACAAATACGAAAATCATAATTAAAAAACCAATAGCAGAAATCCCAGCACCTTGTCTAGATTTTTTTCTTAATTGAGAATTATCCATTGTCCTTATCGATTACTTTATTAACTAATTGCATTGCTTCTGACCACATTTTCAGGAGTCTTCCAGAAGAATATACAATACCACCAGTAGAACCAAATAGTCCCATAACAGCAATAGTATTTTCTTGACTTTCGCTTTTAATCATCATGAATGCTGCTGCGCCAATTAGCACTAATACGGATATTAATGTAATTATTAAATAGACCATTCTTTCAGTTTTAAACAATGAGACTAAGT
>JBLFXB010000035.1:0-21212 GCA_047611925.1 Polaribacter sp. | reverse complement strand
AACCAATTACAGCCACTGTTTTACCAGTTCTTGTTTTTGGAATTTGTGGAACAATCCATTTATTTGTAAACGCAGCTTCTGTAATATTTTTTTCAATATTTTCAATTGATACAGGGTCTTCAATCAAACCTAAAACACATGCTTTTTCGCAAGGAGCAGGACATAATCTTCCTGTAAATTCTGGAAAGTTATTTGTAGAATGTAAAATCTTTGATGCTTTCTCCCATTCTCCTTTATGCACCATATCGTTAAAATCAGGAATTAAATTTCCAAGTGGACATCCGCTATGACAAAACGGAATTCCACAATCCATACACCTAGAACCTTGCTCCTTTAACTCTTGTTCCTTTAAAGGAATTGTAAATTCTTTATAATTCTGAACTCTTTCTGTAACTGCAATATTGCTTTCGTTTTTTCTCTCAAACTCTTTAAATCCTCCTATTTTTCCCATAATTTAAAACTTAAGCTGTTAATTTGGTTACATTATCTTCTGCTATTCTCAATAAAGCCTTTTTATAATCGGCTGGAAATACTTTGATGAAATCTTTTTTTGTTTCGTTCCAATTGTTCAATATATCTTTCGCTAATTCGCTATTTGTATATTCTAAGTGCTTTTCGATTAGCTCTTTTAAGTCGTTAAAATCATCTGTTGATAATGGATCTAAATCCACCATTTCTAAGTTACATAATTCCGATTCAAAGTTTTTCTGTTGGTCATATACATATGCTATTCCACCACTCATTCCTGCAGCAAAATTTCTCCCTGTTTCGCCAAGAACAACTACTTTTCCTCCAGTCATATACTCACAGCCGTGATCGCCCAAGCCCTCTACAACAGTTGTAATTCCTGAATTACGAACCGCAAAACGTTCACCAGCAATACCATTTATGTAGGCTTCTCCAGAAATAGCTCCATAAAAACAAACATTCCCTACAATAATGTTGTCTTTTGCTTTAAAGGTTGCTTCGTCGGGTTTTTTAATAATAATTTTTGCTCCAGACAATCCTTTTCCTAAATAATCATTGGTTTCTCCTTCAACTTTTAACGTAATTCCTTTGGTTGCGAATGCACCGAAACTTTGTCCGGCTGAGCCTTTAAAATTTAAGTTAAGTGTATCTTCTGGCAACCCCTCTTCTCCATAAAGTTTTGAAATTTCATTACTTATGATGGCTCCTAGCGTTCGGTTTGTATTCTGAATTGTATAATTCAACGTTGTTTTCTTCTTCTTGATAATCGCAGACTTTACGCTGTTAAAAATCTTCAGATCCAACACATTTTCTAAATTATGGTTTTGTTTTTCTGAATTTGATAACGCGGTGTTTTCCCCCATATCTGGTTGATGCAGTATGGCACTAATATCTACACCTTTAGCTTTGTAATGATCTACTGCAGGATTTGCATTTATTTTTTGTGATTGTCCCACCATTTCTTTAAGGGTTCTAAATCCTAATTGTGCCATAATTTGTCTTAATTCTTCTGCAACAAAATGCATGAAATTGATAACATGTTCTGGGGTTCCTTTAAAGTTTTTTCTCAATTCTGGATCTTGCGTTGCAATACCAACTGGGCAGGTATTTAAATGACATGCTCTCATCATAATACATCCAGAAGCAACTAATGGAGCAGTTGCAAAACCAAATTCTTCAGCTCCTAATAAACAGGCGATGGCAACATCTCTTCCCGTTTTTAATTGTCCGTCACATTCTAAAACAACTCGACTTCTAAGGTTATTTAAAACCAATGTTTGTTGTGCTTCAGCCAATCCTAGTTCCCATGGTAAACCTGCATGTTTTAATGAGGTTAGTGCAGAAGCTCCAGTTCCTCCATCAAATCCAGAAATTAAAATAACGTCTGCTTTTGCTTTTGCAACACCGGCAGCTATCGTACCAACACCTACTTTTGATACGAGTTTTACATTAATTCTAGCTTCTCTATTTGCGTTTTTTAAATCGAAAATAAGTTGTGCTAAATCTTCAATAGAATAAATATCATGATGTGGTGGTGGCGATATTAACCCAACATAAGGTGTTGAGTTTCTAACTTCAGCAATCCAAGGCAGTACTTTTTCTCCAGGTAATTGACCACCTTCGCCAGGTTTTGCACCTTGTGCCATTTTTATTTGAATCTCTTTTGCGTTGGTTAAATAATTACTAGTAACTCCAAATCTACCAGAGGCAACTTGTTTTATCGCACTATTTTTCCAATCACCATTTGCTTCTTTTTTAAATCGATTTTTATGTTCTCCTCCTTCACCAGAATTACTTTTTCCACCAATTTTATTCATTGCCAAAGCTAAATTCTCATGCGCTTCTTGACTGATCGATCCGTAAGACATTGCACCCGTTTTGAAGCGTTTTACAATCTCTGTCCAAGGTTCTACCTCGTCAATAGAAATTGGATCTAAATTGTTAAATTCAAACAACCCTCTTAATGTCATTAAACTTTTTGCTTGATTGTTTATTTTATCAGCATATTCTTTGTAGGTCTCTTTGCTGTTTGTTCTTACGGCTTGTTGTAATTTAGAAACAGTTGTTGGATTGAACATGTGTTTTTCTCCATTTCTTCTCCATCTATATTCTCCTCCAATTTTTAAATCTAAAATGCTTTTAAATGCTGCTTTTTTAAAGGCATAATCAAATCTTTGTTGAATGTCTTTATCTAAAACAACCAATCCTATACCGCCAATTCTCGAAGGAGTATTCGGAAAATATTTTTTGATAAACGCTTTTTTTAAGCCTAGGGCTTCAAATATTTGAGAAGCTCTGTATGAATGCAATGTCGAGATTCCGATTTTGTTCATGATTTTTAAAACCCCTTTTCCAATTGCGGTATTAAAGTTTTGAATAGCTGTGTCTGCATCAATATTCTGAATTACTTTGTCTTTTACTTGATTTGCAATAATTTCATTAACTAAATATGGATTGATAGCACTTGCTCCATAACCAAATAATGTTGCAAAATGATGTGGTTCTCTTGCTTCGGCAGTTTCGATAACAATGCCAAACATAGATCTTTTTTGAAGTTTGTTTAAAGAGTGGTTTATATATGAACAAGCTAATAAAGCTGGAATAGGCGCTTGCTCTTTATCAATATTTCTATCTGATAAAATAACAATATTTGCACCGGTATTTATTGCTTTTTCACATAAGATAAGTATGTTGTCTAATGTTTCTTCTAAACCATTTACTCCTTTAGAAATAGGATATAAAATAGGAATAGTTACCGATTTGAAATCTGGATGTTGAATGTTTTTAATCTTATCCAAATCCTCATTTGAAATGACAGGATTGTTAATAATTAATTTTTTTGCTTGTTCAGGAATTACATCAAAAATATCTCTATCTCCACCAATGGCTAAACTAATGTCGGTTATGATTTCTTCTCTAATTCCGTCTAACGGCGGATTGGTAACTTGTGCAAATAACTGTTTGAAATAGTTATATAACGGTTGTGGATTGTCAGATAAAACAGCTAAAGGCGTATCGGTTCCCATAGAACCAATTGCCTCTTTACTGTCTGTTGCCATTGGGTTGATGATGGTCGAAATATCTTCTTGTGTATATCCAAATGCTCTTAACCGGGTTTTGTAATTTGTAGGTTCTAAAGGACACATATTACCTGTATAAGGAACTTCAGATAACGGTAGAATATGTTCTGATACCCATTCTTTATAAGGGTGCTTTGATATAACTGTTGTTTTTATTTCTTCATCTTCTATGATTCTACCCGCATTCATGTCCACTAAAAACATTTTTCCTGGTTCTAATCTACCGTGTTTTTCAACATTTTCTGGTTTTACATCTACCACACCAATTTCTGATGACATGATTACAAACCCATCTTTTGTAACGGTATATCTAGATGGTCTTAACCCATTTCTATCTAGTAAAGCTCCAATATAATTTCCGTCAGTAAAAGGAATAGAAGCGGGGCCATCCCAAGGTTCCATAATACAAGAGTTGTATTTGTAAAACGCCTTTTTATCCTCGCTCATGGTTTTGTGCTTTTCCCATGCTTCAGGGACCATCATCATCATTACTTCTGGTAAAGATCTTCCGGTCATTAGCAACAATTCTACCACCAAATCCATAGAGGCAGAATCTGACATTCCATCGCTCACAATTGGGAATATCTTTTTAATATCGTCTCCGAATAAATCACTCTTCATAATTTCTTCACGAGCTTTCATTCTGTTCACATTTCCACGCAACGTATTAATTTCTCCATTATGACACATGTATCTAAACGGTTGGGCTAAACCCCAAGCAGGAAATGTATTGGTAGAAAAACGTTGATGTACCAAAGCCAATCTGGTCACCACATCTTTTTCTTTTAAATCTAAATAGTAAGTTCCAATATCCTCAGGAATTAATAGACCTTTATATATTAAGGTTGTGGTAGAAAAACTAGGTAGGTAAAAATAATTACTTTGTGATAATTTTGATTTTGAAATGGTATGTTCTGCAATTTTTCTTGCAGCAAAAATCTTTGCATTGAATTGTAAATCTGTTAATTCTAAGTCATTTTTATCAACAAAAAGTTGTTTGATTATTGGTTCAGTTTCAGAAGCAATCTCTCCCATGTTTGTAGAATCAACAGGAACATCTCTCCATCCAATAATTCGCAAACCTTGCTTGTTAATTTCTTCTTCTAATATTGAAGAGCAATACGTACTTTGATTTAAACTTTTAGGTAGAAACACCATTCCAACTCCGTATTCTTTCGGTGGTGGAATTATAAAATCACAAACACGTTTAAAAAAATCATGCGGAATGTCAATCAATATTCCAGCTCCATCACCAGTTCTTCCGTCAGAACTTACAGCCCCACGGTGCTCTAGTTTTACTAGGATTTCTAAAGCATTATGAATAATTATATTCGATTTTTCTCCATTTAAATTACAGATAAACCCTGCTCCACAATTAGCGCTTTCAAATTCTGGTAAATATAAACCTTGTTCTTTCATGACTATTAAGTTATATTCACAAAAATACATTTTTTATTGACGAAAATTCATCATATTAACTATAACGTAATAGTTAATTCATTAAAATACTATTTAATTATAATAAAATGTAAATACAGTAATTAAAGGTCGATAAATTATCATATGTTTAATTCTGGGTAAAAAAAACCCACATAGTTAGGAAGGTTATGTGGGTTTTGAAATTAGATACATTCAATTAGTGCTCGTTCAATCTAAAGTCAGAGTAAGCGTTCATACCGTGTTCGTGGATGTCTAAACCTTCAATTTCTTCTCTTTCACTAACTCTAATTCCGATTGTTTTCTTCAATAGATATATAATCATGAAAGATGTTGCTATACAAAATACTGCATAAGAGCCAATTCCGATTAGCTGACTAATAAATTGATTCCAGCTTGCTAAAGCGCCAAAAAGGCCAACGGCTAAAGTCCCCCAGATTCCACAAACTAAGTGAACTGCAATTGCGCCAACAGGATCATCTAATTTTATTTTATCAATCAAAGAAACGGCAAATACAATAATTGCACCTCCAATAGCGCCAATAAGAATTGCGTCTGTAGGAGACATTTGGTCAGCTCCTGCAGTAATACTAACCAATCCACCTAAAATACCATTCAAAAACATGGTCAAATCTAAATTCTTATAACATATTGTTGAAACAATAAGTGCAATAACTCCACCAGATGCTGCAGCTAAACAAGTAGTAACTAGGGTTAAAGAGGTTGCTCCTGGCTCTGCGGATAAAACAGATCCACCATTAAAACCAAACCATCCTAGCCAAAGAATTAATACGCCGGCTGTTGCTAAAGGAATATTATGTCCTGTTATTGCTTGTGGTTTACCATTTTTGAATTTTCCGATTCTTGCACCTAATAACCAAACGGCAACCAATGCTGCCCAGCCACCAACAGAATGTACTAGGGTAGAGCCTGCAAAATCATAAAAAGGAGTTTCTAACGTTTGTAAAAACCCGCCACCCCATTTCCAAGAACCAGCAATTGGATATACAAAACCTACATATAGTATGGTAAAAATCATAAAAGGGATAATCTTCATTCTTTCCGCTACTGCTCCAGAAACGATAGTTGCTGCTGTAGCAGCAAACATTCCTTGAAATAAAAAGTCTGTCCAATACGTATATCCTTCATTATAAGCTAAATCTAATGTTCCTTTATCTGTTAGAGGAGAATCTAGGCCAAAGCCTGCAAATCCGAAAATCCCTGATGATCCTTCTGCAAATCCTGGGTACATTAAATTGAAGCCAACTAAACAGTATAGTAAAAGTCCAATGGTTACAATAAATATATTTTTAAATAATATGTTAATGGTGTTTTTTTGTCTTGTTAAGCCAATTTCTAAGAGTCCAAACCCTAAGTGCATAAAGAAAACTAGTGCAGTACAGATCATCATCCATACATTGTTTATAGTAAGTAATTCCATTTTTTTTTAGTTTAAAGTTTCTGATCCTTTTTCTCCTGTTCTTATTCTGTAGCATTCACTAATTTCTGACACAAAAACTTTTCCGTCACCAACTTCGCCAGTTGCAGCTGATTTAAGTATTGCCTGAATCGTAACTTCTTCAAAATCATTGTTGACAACGATGGATAAATATCTGCGTTGAATATCGCTTGTGCTATAACTAACACCTCGGTATACATGTCCTTCTTTTTCGTTGCCCAAACCGGTAACATCCCAGTAAGAAAAAAAGTTTACACCAACTTGATGTAGGGCTTCTTTAACAGCTCTGAATTTTGATTTTCTAATAATTGCTTCTATTTTTTTCATAATTAAAAGTTTGTTTTAATAAATAGTTTGATTTATGTATTTTAGAACGAATACACTGCCGCCAGTGTTAAGCCAGAAATAGTATCTTTTCCGCCAGTAAATAGAACATCTTTAGAGGTGTCATATCTTATTTCAGTGATTATTTTTAAATTTTCGGACAAGGATGTATTTCCTGCTAAGGTAAAAGCCGAAACATTGGTGTCTCCAGCACCAGAAGTAGCTGTGAAAAACTCGGGTCTAAGCCCTATCGAAAAAGTATCACTCATTGTCTTTTGAAGGTATAGAGCAACTCCGTAATAACCCGCATCTGCATCATTTGAGTTTGAGTATGCAGCGTTTATACCAAGATTAAATGTATCCGTAATGTCGAATCCACCTGTATAATCAAGATACAATACATCTTTAAATCCGAAGCCATCAGAGCCATAAGCTAGATTAAAGAATTGCCCTTTGTATCCTGTTTGAAATCCTAGTTGATAGTCATCAGAAGTATTGTTTGAACCAGCAATAACACCATGTGGATTTGTAACTGCTGCCATAAATGATAAATCTTCTGATGCTGTAAAGTCAATTTTCAAACCAGTGTGAGAGAAAGGACCTGCATTAAATAAATAAGATACAGAATAGTTAAAGTTCCCAGCTGGTGAAATCACTTCGTAACCATAAAACGTATTGAATTGCCCTAACGTAAATTTTACATTTTCTGAGGCTTGATAATATGCAAATAATTGATTTATAGCACCTGTATATGCATTTGCAGCATTTGCTCTTGGTCCAAATGCCAAGTCAGCCACAATTCCTGTTTTTCCCTTTTCATATGAAAATATAGTATTTGCCATTCCTAAACCAAAACCATTTGCGGCTACATCGGATAAGACTCCGTTAGTTCCTATAGCAGAAGTTGATAAGTTTGTTGAGTAATAAGTGTCAACACTACCTGTAAGCGTAAATTTATTTTCTTCTTCTTTTTGTTGACCAAGAACATTGATACTTGTTAGAATTAATAAACTAAAAATAATTTTCTTCATAATTACTATTTTAAAAGGTTCGTATATAAACGGTTAATTTTGAGTCAAATGTAGATTTAAAAATGGGTTAAAAAAAAGTGTTTGATTTACGAAAACCTTGTAGTAAATTTACGCCCCTCAAAAATTAGGGGGTAATTTTAGTAAAATGATAATAAATTAATCATTTAAGGGTTTTTATTTGGGGGTTAATTATTTTTTGTTTTAAAATTAGTTATTTGATAAAAATGCATTTTCCTTAAAAAAAGTTTTTTTTGTATTTTTGTCATTATAAAAGAGCGGGCTAAAAAGTTGATCGTCTAAGGAGTTGATTCATAGCGAACAGCATATATTCGTTTAAAAAACAATACAGTATTACATGAAATACCCTTTTAATTATGTTGTAGAAATACAATATTTAGGATTTAGATTTCATGGATGGCAGAAGCAAAACAATGTGAAAACCGTGCATGAAATGATTGATAAGACCTTATTTTTTGTTTTTAATGGTGAACGCTGTAAATCTATGGGTGTTGGTAGAACAGATACAATGGTTTCTGCTAACAACTATTTTTTTCAATTATTTTTAGAGAAAGAGATTGATGAAGAGTGGTTTTTAGGTTTTTTTAATGAAAATTTACCTCCAGATATTAAAGCGCTTAGTATTAGGAGAACACCTATAGGTTTTGATTTAATCAATTGCCCAAAAATTAAAGAATATCATTATTACTTTTCTTTTGGAGAAAAGAACCATCCGTTTGCTGCTCCTTTTATGGTAAATATTACAGAAGATTTGAATATTGAAGTAATGAAAAAGGGGGCTAGCCTTTTTAAGGGAGAACATTATTTTCATAAATACTGTACAAAGCCATCTGCCAATACCATTTTTAAAAGAACAATTGATTCTTGTGAAATAGTTAGAAACGCCGAATTTACGGCAAGCTTCTTTCCAGAAAACAGTTATGTTTTAAGAGTGAGGGGGAAAGGGTTTTTACGATACCAAATTCGATTGATAATGGGAACCCTTTTTGAATTAGGAAAAGGAAATCTCGATTTAGAGTTTATAGAGAATTCCTTAAAAGAAGACAATGATCAGAAATACATGAGGCACAATGCCTTTTCTTCTGGGTTGCAATTGCATGCTATTGAGTTGCATATTTAACATAAAAAAGCTCACTGAAAAGTGAGCTTTTTTATGTGTATACGTAAAGACTATCCTTTAATTAAAGTTCTTGAAATTACTATTTTCTGAATTTCAGAAGTTCCTTCATAAATTTGAGTGATTTTTGCATCACGCATTAAACGCTCAACATGGTATTCTTTTACAAAACCGTTACCACCATGAATTTGAACAGCTTCAACTGTATGTTCCATCGCAATTTTAGAAGCATATAACTTTGCCATTGCACTAGACATATCGTAGTTGTTTCCTTGGTCTTTATCCCAGGCAGCTTTCATTACTAAATGACGTGCCGCAGAAATATCTACGTACATGTCTGCTAATTTAAAAGCAATAGCTTGGTGATTGCAAATTTCAGTACCAAAAGCTTTACGTTCCTTAGAATATTTTAAAGCTAATTCGTAAGCTCCAGCCGCAATTCCAAGAGCTTGAGCAGCAATTCCGATTCTACCACCAGAAAGAGTTTTCATGGCAAATTTAAATCCGAAACCATCTTCTCCAATTCTATTTTCTTTAGGGACTTTAACGTCATTAAATTGAAGGGTATGAGTGTCACTTCCTCTAATTCCTAATTTATCTTCTTTAGGTCCAACATGAAATCCTTCCATTCCTTTTTCAAGGATAAAAGCGTTAATTCCTTTATGTCCTTTACTTTTGTCAGTTTGAGCAATTACTAAATAAACATCAGCTCTACCACCACTTGTAATCCAGTTTTTTGTTCCGTTTAATAAATAATGATCTCCATGATCTATGGCTGTTGTACTTTGAGAAGTGGCATCAGATCCAGCTTCAGGTTCAGACAAGCAAAAAGCGCCAACAAATTCTCCAGTTGCTAATTTTGTTAAATATTTTTGTTTTTGCTCTTCAGAAGCATATGTTTCTAATCCATAACATACTAAAGAGTTGTTTACAGAAACAATAACAGAAGCAGAGGCGTCTATTTTTGAAAGTTCTTCCATGATCAACACATAAGAAATAGCATCCATTCCGCTACCTCCATACTTTGGGTTTACCATAATACCTAAAAAACCTAGATCTCCCATTTTTTTTACTAATTCACCAGGGAACTCTTGTTTGTTATCTCTTTCAATAACGCCAGGTAATAATTCTGTTTGAGCAAAGTCGCGAGCAGCGTCTCTAATCATTAAATGCTCTTCGGTAAGGTTAAAATCCATTATATCTTATTGTTATATCCGTAAAAAATGTCAGCAAATATACGTTTTTAGTAGTGAATTATCAGTGAACTTTTGTTATTTTTACCGATATGCATGGTGAAATAGTGAAAATTATTGGTTTGATGTCTGGAACTTCATTGGATGGGTTGGATATTATTTATGTTGAGTTTGATAAAAACGATGCGAAAGCGTTTGAAATAATTCATTCAGAAACAAGCAAGTATTCTGAGGTTTGGGAATCGAAATTGCGTGAAGGAGTTCATAAAAACAGCGAAGAATTAACTGTTTTAGATGATGAATATGCGGTGTTGCTTTCTGAAAAGATATTAAATTTCATCACTAGATATGGGATTGCTGAAATTGATTTTATCGCTTCACATGGACATACCATTATGCATAAACCTAATGAAGGATATACCTTACAAATTGGTAATGGTGAACTCATTTCAAAAATCACCAATCAAAAAGTAATTTGTGATTTTAGAACTCAGGATGTTCAACTTGGTGGGCAAGGAGCTCCTTTAGTTCCAATAGGAGATGCGTTGTTGTTTTCTCAGTTTGACGCGTGTTTAAATCTCGGTGGCTTTGCTAATGTGTCTTATAAAAGGAATCACAAAAGAATCGCTTTTGATATATGTCCAGTTAATATTGTATTGAATCATTATGTGAAACAAGTAGGTTTTGAGTTTGATGATAAAGGAAAAATGGCATCCAAAGGAGAAATACACCAAGCGTTATTAAATCATTTAAATGCGTTGGGCTTTTATAAAAAAGAGCATCCAAAATCTTTAGGTCTAGAATGGGTTCAAGAACAAATTTTTCCACTGATAGATTCTTTTGAATTGTCTGTAGCAACTATATTAAGGACATTTGTTGAACATGTTGCAATTCAAATTGCGAATTCATTAGAAGGTCGAAAAGAAGTTTTGGTTACTGGTGGAGGTGTTTTTAATTCATTTTTAATGACAAGAATTTCTTTTTTGTCATCAACAAAAATCAGTATCCCTTCCGAAGAAATTATAAACTACAAAGAAGCGCTCATTTTTGCGTTATTAGGGTTGTTACGTGTTGATAATCAGGTGAATTGCTTAAGCTCTGTAACTGGTGCAAATAAAGACCATAGTTCAGGTCGTATCTTCATCCCGTAATTTTTAGTAAAAGTTTATTTTTTTTGTTTGGACACTCGTTTTTTTCCACTAAGTTTGTGTTTGCATGTACTCCTATGCAAATCTATTGTTTAACTTAATAAATTCAATATAAGATGAATCAACTTTAGCTACTTTGAGCGGAATTCTAACTGGAATAAAAAACAAAGTATATTATTGAATTAATTTATTAAGAAAAATATCATGAAAGATTTATTAAAAAAATACGAAGATAAGCAACCAGAAATCGTTTTTAACTGGAAAGATCCAGAAACAGAAGCTGAAGGTTGGACTGTAATTAACTCTTTACGTGGAGGAGCTGCCGGTGGTGGAACTAGAATGCGTAAAGGATTAGATATGAACGAGGTTTTGTCATTGGCAAAAACAATGGAAGTCAAGTTTACAGTATCTGGACCTGCAATTGGTGGTGCAAAATCTGGAATCAATTTTGATCCAAATGACCCAAGAAAAAGAGGTGTTTTAGAACGTTGGTACAAAGCAGTAACGCCGTTATTGAAACATTACTATGGAACCGGTGGGGATTTAAATGTTGATGCAGATAAAGATGTAATTCCGATTACTGAAGATTGTGGTGTTTGGCATCCTCAAGAAGGTATTTTTAATGGACACTTTAAGCCTACAGTGGCTGATAAAATTAACAGAATTGGTCAATTGCGTCAAGGAGTAATTAAGATTATTGAAACCCAAAAATTCTCACCAGACTTATCTAGAAAATATACTGTTGCAGATATGTTAACAGGATATGGTGTTGCAGAAGCGGTAAAACATTATTATGACATTTATGGAGGTTCTATTCGAGGAAAAAAAGCTGTTGTACAGGGTTTTGGAAATGTTGGGTCGGCTGCAGCGTATTACTTAACTCAATTAGGAGCGAAAGTAGTTGGAATTATCGATAGAGATGGAGGATTGATAAACGAAGCAGGATTCACGATGAATGAAATGACTGATTTGTTTTTAGGGAAAGATGGAAATAAACTAGTGTCAGAAAACATGATTCCTTTTGATGAAATTAATCAAAAAATATGGTCATTGCCTGTAGAGGTATTTGTGCCAGCAGCAGCCTCAAGATTGGTTTCTCAAGATCAAATATCGCAAATGATTGCTTCTGGATTAGAAGTGATTTCTCCTGGCGCAAATGTGCCATTTGCAGATAAAGAAATCTTTTTTGGACCTATCATGGAATATACAGATTCAAAAGTAAGTTTATTACCAGATTTCATTTCTAACTGTGGTATCGCTAGAGTATTTGCCTATTTTATGGAAGCAAGAGTAGCCCTTCCAATGCAAGACGAAGCTATTTTTAATGATACTTCAGAAACCATCAGAAAAGCATTGGTAAACACATTTGAGAAAAATAACAGTAAAAAAGATATTTGTAAATCAGCGTTTGAAATAGCGCTTAAACAGTTAATTTAATATAAAATAATTATGGAGACGATTATCATTTTAGTGTTTGTATTAGGGTATTTAGCCATTACATTAGAACACAATTTAAAAATAGATAAATTAATCCCGGCACTGGTAATGATGGCAGTTTGTTGGGCTATAGTGGCTTTAGGAGTCGATAGTTTTTCTCAATGGTTTGATTCTTCTAAGCATGCTTTAGTAGATGGTTTTTCGTCTCTCGTTCATGCAGATAAAATGCATTTAGTTGAGGAAACTTTATTGCATCACTTAGGAAAAACAGCTGAGATTTTAGTCTTTTTATTAGGAGCAATGACCATTGTAGAAATCATAGATTACTTTGATGGGTTCTCTACAATTAAAGGGTATGTAAATACCACAAAGAAGAAGAAAATCCTTTGGATATTTGCTTGTTTAGCTTTTGTATTGTCTGCAATTATTGACAATTTAACAGCAACTATCGTATTGATTTCAATACTTCAAAAAATAGTAAAATTACGAGAAGATAGAATCTGGTTTGCAGGTTTAATTATTATTGCTGCAAATGCAGGTGGAGCATTCTCTCCAATTGGAGACGTAACAACTACCATGCTTTGGATTGGTGATAAAGTAAGTACAGTAATGTTATTTAAATACTTATTTATTCCTTCATTATTATGTATGGTTGTTCCTACGTTTATTGCTACATTTTTACCTGCTTTTAAAGGTGATATTCAGAGTGATGAAACAGAAGAGGTTTCTACACCAAATAAGCACAGTGCGGTTATGCTGTATTTAGGATTAGGTGCAATTGTTTTTGTGCCCATTTTTAAAACAGTTACACATTTACCACCTTATGTAGGTATGATGTTGTCTTTAGCTATTGTAGCAGCTTTTGCGGAAATATTTAGTAGAAAGAAATTTTCAATGACAAGTTTTGTTGATTCAGAAGAATCTGCTGAACATGCACACCACAGTCCTATTCATAGTTCATTATCTAAAATTGAAATGCCAAGTATTTTATTTTTCTTGGGAATTTTAATGGCAGTAGCAGCGCTAGAGTCTTTAGGGATATTATTCGGTTTTGCTGATAGCTTAAAAGAAAGTATTCCGTTAATGGGAACTGAATTGACTGGAACAAAAGTTTCTGATTTAGTAGTGATGCTATTAGGAGTTGGTTCTGCAGTAATTGACAATGTGCCATTAGTGGCAGCAAGTTTAGGAATGTTCTCAGAAGGCATAGATGATCCGTTATGGCATTTTATCGCGTTCTCTGCAGGAACTGGTGGATCTATGTTGATTATTGGTTCTGCAGCAGGAGTTGTTGCAATGGGAATGGAGAAAATAGATTTTTTCTGGTACTTGAAAAAAATAGCTTGGCTGGCCTTAATCGGTTTCTTAATCGGGTCTTTTGCTTTCATACTGATAAGATCATTTGTATAAAGAGTTTTAACCCGAGAATTTCTCGGGTTTTTTTTGAAACAATTTTTAAAAGCTAAACGCGTTTAGTTTACATAAAACCTTAAAATTAAATAAAAACATGTTGTTGTTTATTCAGGAAAATATTGATGCACTTACAGATGCTGCTGCAAGTGAAAAAACATTGTCAATTTATAAGTTGATCATGGAAAGTGGAACAGGAGGGCGCTTAATAATAGGATTGCTATTCGTTTTATTAGCGATCGCATTGTATATTTATTTTGAACGCTTTTTTGCGATAAAAGCAGCTTCAAAGGTTGATGAAAACTTCATGAATCAAATTAATGACTATGTATCTGAAGGTAAATTAGAAGCTGCTACAGATTTATGTAGAACAACCAATTCACCAACAGCAAGATTAGTTGGTAAAGGTATTTCTAGAATTGGTAAACCATTAGATGATATTAATAAAGCGATTGAGAACTCAGGTAAATTAGAAATTTATCAATTAGAAAAAAACGTGCCCGTTTTAGCTACAATTGCTGGAGCAGCTCCAATGATAGGGTTTTTAGGAACCGTAATTGGGATGATTGTTGCAATTCATGAAATTGCAAACTCTGGAGGTCAAATAGATATTAAATTATTGTCTGATGGATTGTATACAGCAATGACAACAACAGTTGCTGGTTTAATAGTTGGTATTATTGCCTACATCACATATAATCATTTAGTGGTAAGAATAGATAAAGTGGTGTATAAAATGGAAGCAACATCTGTGGAGTTTTTAGACTTATTAAATGAGCCCGTATAATGAATATAAGAGGAAGAAATAAAGTCAATCCGAATTTCAATATGTCATCAATGACAGATATTGTTTTTTTATTGTTGATATTTTTTATGTTGACTTCTACGTTGGTTACCGTAAATGCAATTGATATTTTATTGCCAAAAGCAGGAGGTAAAACAGAAAACAAAGCATCTGTAGCAGTTTCAATTACAAATAAATCTTTGTTTTTTATTGATAAAACAGCAGTGAGCGAAGCTGATTTAGAAAATGAGATACTAAAAAAAGTGGGTACTGATAAAGCTAAAACAGTTGTAATTAGAGGGCATAAAGATGTCCCTTATCAAAAGGTGATGAAAATTATTGACATCGCTAATCGGAATAAATTAAAAATGATTTTAGCTGTAAAAGGTAAATAAATGAGTTTTTTAGAAACAAAGCATAAAAAAAAATCGGCCGTACTTACGGCAATAGTTCTAGCATTGATTTTAGTTGGAATAGTCAACTTTGGTCTGCGGTATTTAGATCCACCAGAAGAATATGGATTGGCAATTAACTTTGGTGATTCTACTGTTGGTAGTGGAGACCCCGTTGTGATAGCAAAAGCGAAACCTGCTGTGAAAAAAGTAGTAGAGAAAGTTGAAGAAAAGCAAGTCGTAACTCCTGAAGAAACAATAAAAGAAGAGGTTATTACACAAGACACAAAAGAGGCACCCGCTGTAGAAAAACCAAAAAAAAAGAAAGAAGAAAAACCTGTAGTTGAAAAGAAGAAAGAAGAGAAGCCGAAGGAGGTTCCCAAACCGAAACCTTCAAAAGCAACACAAGATGCGTTGAATAATTTGTTGAAAGGGAATTCAGATACTAGAAACCCAAAAGGAGAAGGAGATGATAAGGATACAGGTTTAAAGGGAAGTAAAAACGGTGATCCTGCATCCACTAAATACTATGGAAACAATGGGAGTGGTGGAGATAAGAACTATAATTTAGCTGGTAGAAATGCGCTTTCTAAGCCCATTGAGAAGCCAGAATGTAATGAGGAGGGAATAGTTGTTGTGAGCATAGAAGTTGATAATACAGGTATGGTGATTAAAGCGATTGCTGGTGTTAAAGGCTCTACAAATACGGCAAAATGTTTACTAGACCCCGCAAAAGCAGCAGCGTTAAAAACAAGATGGAATGCAGATCCAAATGCTCCAAATAAACAAAGAGGTACTATTGTTTACCGCTTTTCTTTATCAGAATAAATTATATTTCCATAACTAAAAAAGTGTCTCCTTGAGCGCAGTCGAAAGGTTCTTTTAAGTTCAACACATAATACCTAATATATTTAATGACCTATCAAGAAACATTAGATTGGATGTTTTCTCAATTGCCAATGTATCAAAGACAGGGAAAAGTAGCATTCAAAAAGGATTTAACTAATATTTTAGCGTTTTCAAAAGAATTGAACTTTCCTGAAAAAAAATTTAAAACAATTCATGTTGGTGGTACCAACGGAAAAGGCTCTACAAGTCATATGATTGCTTCGGTATTACAAGAAGCGGGATATAAAGTAGGGTTGTATACTTCACCTCATTTAAAGAGTTTTTCGGAGCGGATTCGAATAAACGGAACAGAGGTGAGACAACAGTTTATCACAGATTTTATAGATCAGAATAAAACTTTTTTAGAAAAGCAAGAGTTGTCTTTTTTTGAGATGACAGTCGGAATGGCCTTTCAATATTTTGCTCAAGAAAAAGTTGATATAGCAATCATAGAAGTAGGTTTAGGAGGAAGATTGGATTCTACAAATATTATTACCCCAGAGGTTTCTGTAATCACAAACATTGGTTTAGATCACACACAATTTTTAGGGGAAACATTGCCTGAAATTGCCTTTGAGAAAGCTGGGATTATAAAGAAAAATATTCCTGTTGTGATTGGTGAACGACAAAAGGACGTTGAAAAAGTGTTTGCAGAGATTGCGAATGTTAATAATTCGGAAATAATAGTAGCTTCAGATACTCCCGAAAGGTATCATACAGATTTATTAGGAGATTATCAAAAGCATAATGTAAAGACAGCGGTAATAGCAATTCGGAATTTAAAAGATTTTATTATTGATGAGAGTCAACTTAAAAATGGGCTGTTAAAAGTTGCAGTTAGTACCGGTTTAAAAGGTAGATGGCAAGTGTTGCAAAACAAGCCGAAAATTATTTGTGATACAGCGCATAATGCAGAGGGTTTAAGTTTGGTGATGAAACAGTTGCAAAATGAAGAATATAATCAGCTACATATTGTTTTAGGGGTGGTTTCAGATAAGGATTTAGCGTGTATTTTACCCTTATTTCCTCAAAAAGCTACCTATTATTTTTGTCAACCCAATATTCCGAGAGCATTAAATGTAGAAGAATTGAAAGCAAAAGCAGTTGACTTTAATTTGATTGGTGAATCCTTTGATTCTGTGAATCAGGCATATAAATCAGCAAAAGAAAGCGCTTTGCAAAACGATATAATATATATAGGTGGAAGTACTTTTGTAGTAGCAGAAATTTTATAAAGAAATACAATAAAATTATTGTTCATTTACAAAACTGTCCTATATTTGCATCCGCAATTGAGGGCAATTAGCTCAGTTGGTTCAGAGCACCTCGTTTACACCGAGGGGGTCGGGGGTTCGAATCCCTCATTGCCCACAAAATTCCATTTCGATAAGGAATTCAAAAATAACATTCGGGCAATTAGCTCAGTTGGTTCAGAGCACCTCGTTTACACCGAGGGGGTCGGGGGTTCGAATCCCTCATTGCCCACATCAATCACAATCCTGATGAATTTTCATCAGGATTTTTTGTTTTCAAAAACAGAAGCTTGCTTCGTGGTTTTTGAAAACAAAAAATCCTGCATGAGCAAAGCTCATAAGGGTTGTATTTGCAGCCGTGGTTTCGATAAGGGATATTCAATCCCTTATGTGCAGATCTCTATTATAAAGTATCTTTCATCTATTGACTTTTTCTGTCTTTCAGAAGCTTGCTTCGTGATTTTTGAAAACAAAAAATCCTGCATGAGCAAAGCTCATAAGGGTTGTATTTGCAGTCGTGGTTTCGATAAGGGATATCTAATCCCTTATGTGCAGATCTCTATTATAAAGTATCTTTCATCTATTGACTTTTTCTGTCTTTCAGAAGCTTACTTCGTGATTTTTTGAAAACAAAAAAGGGATCTAGTCTAAAAGTTTTTTTTTTGTTGTAATAGATTTTAAACCATACGTATCTTTTTGTATTTTCGTAGTGAATTAAATGCTGTTTAAGGATGAATGAAGTTTCTTTTTCAAATCAAAAAGTTTTAGTTACTGGAGGAGCCGGTTTTATTGGCTCTAATTTATGTGAGGAATTGCTAGTTAGAAAAAATATTGTAGTTTGTTTAGATAATTTTTCAACAGGGAAAAGAGAAAACATAGCCGCTTTTGTTACTAATAAAAATTTTAAATTAATTGAAGGAGATATCAGAAGTATTTCTGATTGTAGAAAAGCTGTTGAAGAAGTTGATTTTGTCTTACATCAAGCTGGGCTCGGATCTGTTCCTAGATCGATTAATGACCCAATAACTTCAAATGATGTAAATGTAGGAGGATTTCTTAATATGTTGGTTGCCTGTCGAGATGCAAATGTAAAGCGATTTGTGTATGCGGCAAGTTCGTCAACTTATGGCGATTCTGAATCAATGCCTAAAGTAGAGGATATTATAGGGAAGCCATTATCTCCTTATGCGGTTACCAAGTATGTAAATGAATTGTATGCAGATGTTTTTTCTAAAACTTATGGATTAGAAACTATTGGCTTGCGTTATTTTAATGTGTTTGGTAGAAGGCAAGATCCAAACGGAGACTATGCGGCAGTAATTCCTAAATTTGTAAGTCAGTTAATGAAAGGAGAGTCTCCTGTGATTAATGGAGATGGAAATTTTTCAAGAGATTTCACCTATATCGATAATGTAATTCAGGCAAACTTACTGAGTTTGGTTTCAACAGATAAGAAGGCTATTAATACAGTGTATAATGTTGCGTTTGGTGACCGAAACACATTGAATGATTTAATGACGTACTTGAAGATGTATTTATCAGAATTTGACCCAAAAATTGCTGATATAGAAGTCATTTACGGGGCAAACAGAGTCGGAGATATTCCGCACTCACATGCGAGCATAGAGAAAGCAAAAAAGAATTTAAATTACAACCCTCAATTCTCCTTGCAAGCTGGGCTTAAAGAAGCTGTAAAATGGTATTGGAAAAATTTGTAGATTGACTAAGACTAAAACAAAGACGAATCAAAGCCTTCGTCTAAGTATAAAAATATGAATAAACCAAAAATAGCAATAATAGGATTAGGGTATGTTGGCTTGCCACTGGCAAGATTATTCGCTACAAAATATGCTGTAGTTGGGTTTGATATCAATGCAAAAAGAATAACAGAGCTAAATTCTGGAATAGATAGGACTTTAGAGGTTGAGGAGATGGTTTTGAAAGCAGTGTTAAAGCCATTTAATTCAGCTGATAGAGGCTTGTATTGTTCAACAACAATACAAGATATTAAAGAATGTACTTATTATATTGTTACAGTCCCGACTCCTGTTGATAAAAATAATAAGCCCGTATTAACTCCTTTAATAAAAGCAAGTGAAGCAGTTGGTTCTGTATTGAAAAAAGGAGATATTGTAATTTATGAATCAACGGTATATCCAGGAGCGACAGAGGAAGAATGTGTTCCTGTTTTAGAAAAAATTTCTGGATTGACATTTAATAAAGATTTTTATGCGGGGTACTCACCAGAAAGAATCAATCCGGGGGATAAAGAGCATACGGTAGAAAAAATATTAAAAGTAACTTCTGGTTCAACTCCAGAAACAGGAAAAAAAGTAGATGATTTATACAAATCTGTTATTATTGCAGGAACACATTTAGCACCGACTATTAAAGTGGCAGAAGCAGCAAAGGTAATTGAGAACTCGCAGAGAGACATCAATATTGCGTTTGTAAATGAGTTGGCTAAGATATTTAATTTGATGGATATCAACACGCATGATGTCTTAGAAGCAGCAGGAACTAAATGGAATTTCTTGCCCTTCAAGCCCGGATTGGTAGGAGGTCATTGTATAGGTGTGGATCCGTATTATTTAGCGCAGAAAGCACAAGAATATGGATATCATCCAGAAATAATTTTAGCAGGAAGAAAAATGAACGATGGAATGGGAGCGTATGTTGCTTCTGAAGTAGTGAAGTTGATGATTCAGAATGATGTAAAAGTGAAGAGTTCGAATATTCTTATATTAGGGGTGACTTTTAAAGAAAACTGTCCTGATGTTCGAAATACCAAGGTTGTAGATGTAATTGCTTCTTTAGAGGAGTTTGGAGCTAATGTTACCATATTTGATCCATGGGCGGAAGAAGAGCAGGTTTTAGAAGAATTTGGGTATACATCAACTAAGAAAATAATAAACAAGAAATATGAAGCAATTGTTTTAGCGGTAGCCCATAATGAGTTTAAAGAGTTGGATTATTCAAAATTAACAACCGATAGTTCTGTTATTTATGATGTTAAAAATGTGCTTTCAAGCACACTAAAAAATAAAAGTTTGTAAATGAAAAATTTCGCATTGATAGGAGCTGCAGGTTATATTGCTCCACGACATTTAAAAGCAATTAATGATACAAATAATAATTTGATTGCTGCATTAGATAAATTTGATAGTGTGGGAGTACTAGATAGCTATTTTCCAAATGCTGATTTTTTTGTGGAATTTGAGCGATTTGATCGTCATATTGAAAAAATAAAAAGACAACAAAATATCAATTTAGATTATGTAAGTATTTGTACTCCTAATTACTTACATGATTCACATATTAGAATGGCACTCCGTAGAGGAGCAGATGCAATTTGTGAAAAACCGTTGGTACTGAACCCCTGGAATGTGGATGCGTTATCAGCAATTGAAAAAGAATCTGGGCAAAAAATTCACACCATTTTACAATTACGATTGCACCCGAGTATTATTGCTTTAAAACAACAAATTGAAAATGGACCAAAAGACAAGGTTTATGATGTTGATTTGACATACATCACTTCTAGGGGGAATTGGTATGATATTTCTTGGAAAGGAGATGAAAGTAAGTCAGGAGGAATCGCAACAAATATTGGTGTCCATTTTTACGATATGCTGTCATGGATTTTCGGAGACGTAAAAACGAATATTGTTCATGTAAGAGAAAAAGGCAAATCGGCTGGTTATTTGGAATTTGAAAAAGCAAGAGTACGCTGGTTTTTATCTATTGATGAGAACTCATTGCCAAAAGAAGTT
>JBLFXB010000034.1:0-21483 GCA_047611925.1 Polaribacter sp. | reverse complement strand
AAATAGAAAAAGCTGACTTTAACGAGTTGGCTTTTTTTTATGAAGTTTATTTTAAATGCAATTAAGAAAATAGTAGCAGGAGAAATTTTTCTGAGAATAAACTTGGTATTATTTTTGCTATATTTATATCTTTCGTCAAAAAACATCATCACATATATATACCGCTATGAAACATTTTATTTTAGTCTTCGTTAGTTGTTTGTTTATTTTTCAGACAGCATTTGCATCCGCAGAAAATCAAAAAATTAATCCAGAGAAAGCAGTAACCATTTATTGGGATACTTCTTTATCAATGAATGATAAGAACCTTGAAAAGGAGCTAGGGTTTTTAGACGCGTATTTTAAAAGTGTCCAAAATGCTAACGTACGGTTGGTTTCTTTTTCAAACAATATAGAGATTAATAAAGTGTATACAGTTGTAGAGTCCGATTGGAGTACATTAAAGGAAACGTTATTGGATACAAGATATGAAGGTATTGCATTGTATGACCTTTTAGAATCAAAACAGGATTCAGAAGTTAATTTTCTTTTTACAGATGGTAACGGCATTTTTGACAAATTATCTTTAGATGAAAGTAAGCCTACATATGCTATTTCTAGCCAATCTAATTCTAATAATATTGTATTAAGTGTAGCGAGTAGAAAGTCAAAGGGAGCGCATATAAATTTAAATAGATTGACCGTAGAAAGAGGGTTGGATGTTTTAGGAATAAAGGTTTCAATTGCGGTAAAATATAAGAATACAAAACAACCAAAAAAAGTTGCAAGCGTAAAAGGGATTGTAACAGGAGGTGTATATAGTTTTAGTGGAGTTTTAGAAGGAGTTACGATACGAGTAAAGGGAACAAAGAATGGCGTTATCACAGATAGTAAAGGTAATTTTAGTATAAATGCAAAGAAAGGTGATGCGTTAATTGTTGAATTTTTAGGGAAAAAGTCTGTAAAAATTGTAATTGAGAACCCAGATCCGTTAAGCATCTTTTTATATGATGATGAAAATGTATTGGAAGAGGTGACTATTGGAGGAGCCGTAAAGAAAAAGGAAGAATTGGTAAATACGGGCTTGGGAAAGGTAGATAAAAAGAAGGTTGGTTATGCGGTTAGAACTATTAGTAGTGATAAGGTAAATTCAGGAGCTTCGGGGAACATTTCAGATGCATTAGCAGGAAAGATGGGCGCAACCCAGAATGGAAATCAAAGTATAGATAGGACTATTTTTAGAGGAGGACAGACGATTACAGGAAATAAATTCCCTTTAATTGTTTTGGATGGAGTGCCACAAAGAAGAAGCGAATCAAATGGTTCTTATGGAAATAAAATGAATTTTATAGATCCAAACAATGTAGCGAGTGTTACAATTCTTAAAGGAATGGCGGCCAGTAATAGATATGGAAGTGAAGGTGCTAATGGCGTTATTTTAATTACGTCCAAAACAGCTTTGGGCGGAGGGGATTCTAAGGCAAAAAAGAAATTGAATACCGCTTTGATAAAGAATAATGATTATAAAGAGGAAGTAGCACTTATTAACGATTCTAATAATTTAAAGCATTATGCAGCTTTTAAAGCGTGTAAAAACGTAGAAGAGGTATATGCTTTGTATGTAGAGAAAAGAGAAGAAAATTATAAAAGTGCTTCATTTTTTATAGAGGTTTCAAGCTATATTAATCAATGGAACGCACAAGATTTGGCGCTAAAAGTACTTTTAAATGGTGTTGAGACAAATGCTAGGAATGTTTCTGTGTTAAAGTATGTTGCTTACAAAGCAGAGGAGGAAGGAAATTATGAGTATGCGATAAAAATTTATCAAAAGATACAATTGTTAAAGCCAAAAGATGCACAGTCTTACAGAGATTTGGCATTGGTGTATCAAAAATCAGGAGCGTATCAAAAATCATTAGATATGTACAATGCTATTTTTAATGGTACGTACACTATTGTTGATTTTTCAGGATTGCAAAAAAGTTTAAACAGTGAGATGAAGCAATTGGTGTTGAAGCACAGAAAAGAATTAAATCTATTTGGTACACCTTCAAGGTTTTTAGACTTAAAAAATGGTTCAGTCCAAGCTCGAATAGTTTTTGAGTGGAATACCAATAATGCTGAGTTTGAATTGCAGTTTGTGAATCCGAAGAAGAAATTTTTTAAATGGAATCATACACGCTCAGAGAATCCTTCTAGAATGGAAAAAGAAGAATCGGAGGGGTTTTATTCAGAAGAGTTTTTGTTGGATGGTATTGGTACTGGAGAATGGATTATCAATATAGAAAGTATGCATAAAAACACCACCGATCCTTTGGTTGTAAGGTATACTTTATATAAGAATTATGGAGGGGCAAATGAAACTTCAGAAACAAAGCTATTGGTATTGAACAATATCAAGAAAAAGACTATGGTCTCTAAAATTAATTTTTAATACAAGAATAAAATATGAATACAAGAAAACTTTCTAATTTAGAAATAGAAGTAGTACAGGCAGCGTTTATGTCTAAAGTATACACTTGGATGTCTGGAGGGTTAGCAATTACAGGTTTAATAGCAATGTGGGTTGCATCAGATGAGAATTTGGTAACTAGTATCGTTACCAATAGATTGTTGTTTTTTGGACTGATTATAGGAGAAGTTCTCTTAGTTGGTTATTTAATTACAGTGATTAGTAAAATATCTGCTCAACTAGCCGGAATTATATTTACAGGGTATGCCGCTTTAAATGGGGTTACATTATCCGTTGTTTTTCTTGCATATACAAGTGCCTCAATAGCAACTACATTTTTTGTAACAGCTGGTACTTTTGCCATTATGAGTATTTATGGATATTACACTAAAAAGGATTTAACATCTTGGGGTAGTCTTTTGTTTATGGCGTTGATTGGAGTTGTTATTGCTTCTGTAGTCAACTTTTTTATGCAAAGTGAAATGCTATATTGGATTATAACCTATGCAGGCGTTTTTGTTTTTGTAGGCTTGACTGCATACGATACTCAAAAAATAAAAAGAATGAGCACGGCCTCAGAGATTGGTTCTGAAGAAGAATCGAAAGGAGCCATTATTGGGGCGTTAATGTTGTACTTAGACTTTATAAACTTGTTTTTATTGCTACTTAGAATTTTAGGAGATAGAAAATAATTTTAAAAGAGGTAAATAACATTTACCTCTTTTTTTATAAAGGGTATTAAAAGAGTATCTCAACTCTTTTGCTGTATCTTTGCACCATAAATATTTGAATATGCAGTTTAAAGAATTAGGATTAAATAAACCTATTGTAAAAGCTATTGAAGAGCAAGGATATAAAAATCCAACGTTGATTCAAGAACAAGCAATTCCGCTTGTGTTAGAGAAAAAAGATGTAATTGCCTCAGCCCAAACAGGTACTGGTAAAACAGCCGCTTTTGCATTGCCTATTTTACAGAACTTATTTGATAGACAAGATGCATCAAAGAAAGGGAAGAAAATACGTGCACTAATTATAAGTCCTACTCGTGAATTAGCGATTCAGATTGAAGAAAATTTTAACAAGTATAGCAAATACACCAACCTTAGAGCTGGTATTGTATATGGAGGTGTTTCTTTTGATCCACAAAAAGAGGTTATCCGTAAGGGAATAGATATCTTAATTGCAACTCCAGGAAGATTATTAGATTTACACAAACAAGATTTTGTTCATCTTGATTCTGTGGAGACTTTAGTATTAGATGAAGCAGATTTAATGTTAGATATGGGCTTTATTGATGATATCAATAAAATTGTACGCTTATGTCCAAAAAACAAACAACAGTTATTGTTTTCTGCAACAATGCCATATAAGGTAGTAGAATTGGCAAAAACGATCTTAAAAGATGCTGTAAAAGTAGAGGTTGCTCCAACGTCATCAACAGTAAAAGGTGTTGAGCAATTGTTGTACTATGTTCCAAAAGCAGAAAAGATTGAGTTGTGTTTACACCTCTTAAAAAACACTGTTAAAGGAAATGTAATTATTTTTAGGAGAACCAAATACGGAGTAGATAAACTTGAAAATTCGTTAGTGAATAATGGATATAAAGTAGACAGTATTCATGGAGATAAAACACAGAATTTACGTCAAGAAGCCTTACAGAAATTTAAAAATGGCGAAGTAAATATTTTAATAGCTACTGATGTGGCAGCACGTGGAATTGATGTTAAAAATGTAGATGCCGTTATTAATTTTGACTTGCCTAATATTTCTGAAACCTATGTACATAGAATTGGAAGAACAGGTAGAGCGGGTAAAAACGGAATCGCATATTCATTGTGTTCTGCAGATGAGAGAGACTATGTAATTTCTATTCAGAAATTAATCAACAAACATATTGATGTTGTTGAAGAGCATCCACATCCATTAGACCCAGAAGCACAGCCAGAAGTACATAAATCGCCAAATTCTAGCAAGTATAGAAAAGGTAGAAAGTCAGAAGCGTCTAAAAAGAAAAAGAAACGCTGGTATTAATACATAAAAAAAGCTTCTCAAAATTGAGAAGCTTTTTTTGTTTTATGTTGGGTTTGATTCTTTACTTTTTTAGAATAATATCTTCATAATCAGCTGTTTTTTCTAAGGAAGAAAACAAATTATTGAATTTTGGAGAAGGAATTGCAAGTTTCCTTTTTTCTAAATCGATCCAAGCACCATACACCATAATCTCTGCTGCCAATTCCCCTTTTTCATTGAAAAAGTGATGCAACAATTTCCAGCGTTCTGTTTTGCCAGAAACAGCTTTTAATTTTAGATTTATGGTAATATCAGCTCCCATAAGAATTTCTTTAAAGAAAGAAGTTTCTTCTTTAAAAAGGATTGGCCCTAAATTATCAGCTGCAAAGTTTGACATTGTAAACCCTTGTTGTTTAAAATATCGAAGTCTAACTTCAGCTGCATAATCATTATAAGCCGTATGACGTAAATGTCTATTCGCGTCAAAATCTGACCAACGCGTTTTAAATGTTTCTTGGAAGGTCATTAATGCTTCACCATTTGGCCTAAAGTATTCAAACGTAACTGACTTAAAACGTTTAAAGCTTCATTCACATAAATATCTTTAGCCAGGTTTTTATGCCAAGCTGTTCTTTTGTCTTTGCTAATTACCGCGCTTTTTATTAAAGGAAGTTCGCTTTTAGGAGAAACAAATGTTAAATCTGATTTGAATTTAAATACAGACTTGAACTGCTCCCCGCTCTTTATGTGTTGTTTAGAATCTTTAGTAAATTGTGTGTAATTTAAAGAAAACGTTGTGTCTTCTTGTCTTTCTTTTAGCCATTTAGCATAATTATTGATTAACCTAAATGCTGAGTTTTGAATAATTCTTTCTTTACTGTCATTAACTACATCACTAAAGTTTGCGTAAGAATTTACAGCTTTATAATTCGCTTTGTCAACTTTGTCCCAAGCTAAAGCTCCTTCCATATCTCTTTCTCCATACTTCATATAACTATATCTGCTTGGCATGGCAATATCAGAATAAACACCTTCTTTTTGTGTAGAACCACCATTAACTCTGTAGAATTTTTGAATCGTCATTTTTAAGAAACCTAACTCTTTTTTATACTTCGGATAAAACTGATTGATAGGTAATATGTTTTGAACAGTTCCTTTACCGTAGGTTTGATTACCTCCAATAATTACGGCTCTGTTATAATCTTGCATTGCAGCGGCGAAAATTTCTGAAGCTGAAGCTGATAGTTCATTTACTAAAAGAACTAAAGGTCCATTCCATTGAATCTTAGAATCTGTATCACTTTGAACCCTTGGTTTTTCTCCTTTATATTTTACTTGTACAATTGGTCCTTTACTTATAAATAAACCAGCAATTTCTATGGCTGTTTTTAAAGAGCCACCGCCGTTATTTCTTAAGTCAATTAATAAACCTTCAACATCTTCTTCTTTAAGATTGGCAATTTCTTTTTCCATGTCTTTTGCCGAATTTCTAAAATTTTTATCATTAAAATCTATATAGAATTGAGGTAGGTTTATTACGCCATATTTTTTACCATTCTTTTCTACAACACTAGATTTCACATAGGTTTCTCCAAGTTCTACAATGTCTCTTATAATTGTAATAACTCTAATAGAGTTGTCTAGTTTTTTCTTAACCGTTAACCGTACTTCTGTTCCTTTTTTACCTTTTATGAATTTAATAGCATCGTCTAAACGCATTCCAACAATATCTAAAGGTTCTTCATCTGCTTGCGCAACTTTTAAAATAATATCTCCTGCTTCTAATTCACCTTGCTTCCATGCTGGTCCTCCAGAAACTACTTCAAAAACATGTGTGTAAATTCCTTTTTTCTGTAATCTAGCACCAATTCCTTCAATTTTTCCAGACATATCTACATCAAATTTTTCTTTAACTCTAGGAGCCATATATGTAGAATGTGGATCATATCCTTTAATTATGCTGTTTAAAAAAGTAGAAAACCAATCTTCGTGCTCTAATTCTTCTATTCGCATATATAATTCATCCATGCTTTTTAAAACGTCCTTTCTAGCTTTAATTTCTAGCTTTTTGAATGAAGTTTTTTTGAATTTCTTATCAGCCTTTGCTTTTTCTGCTTCTAAGTTTTGGTCTTCCTGAATTCTACTTAATGTGTTTAACTTTAACTGTTTTCTCCAGTTGTTAATCAATTCAATTTCATTTTTTGGAAAAGGAATTTTATCATAGTCAACATTTACACTTTCTTTTTTGTTGAAATTAAAAGGTTGCTCTAAAATATCTCCGTAATATTTTTTTGCAGTTTTAATCTTTTCAGTAAATCTGCCATATACTAAATGATAAAAAGTAAGGTCAGATTTTTTTAGCTGGTTGTCAATAAGGTATTTGTACATAGAGAACTCTTGTAGGTCATCTTGTGTAAAATATCTTTTTGATGGGTCTAAGCCTTCAATAAAACTAGTGTATACTAGTTCAGAGAAATCATCATCCAATTCTTTTGGTGAGTAATGGCCGTTTGAAAGCATGTAGTTAATTACAGAAATTAAGACTTTGTCTTTTGCTGGGTCTTTTTCTATAGGGTTGGTTGTAAAGCCTGATAGCAATACAAATAATGCTATAAACGGAATGATAAATTTATAAACTCTTTTCATGTTCTTTTCTGTCGTGATTTCAATTATATCTTTGCAATAATTTTGTTCTTGCAAACTACTAAATTTATGCCAAATATGCTACGGCATTTTTATTTTATGATTTTTTTATAAGTTCTTCTAAATATTTTGTTAAAACATGTTGTATCAATATCTAGTAACTCGTGCTAATTATGGAACTAATCTAGTGCCTAATACAAAATTAAACAAAAATTGGTAATGAGTTTCTTTACAAAATGTTAAAAGCGAAACGAGAAGAAGTCCTTAAAATTATGCTATTTTTGTTTGAGAAAAATTTAAAATATGAGTGAGAGACCTTTAATATTAGTAACGAATGATGACGGAATTACAGCTCCAGGAATTAGAGCTTTAATAGAAGTAATGAATGAAATTGGAGATGTTTTTGTTATGGCACCAGACAGTCCGCAAAGCGGAATGGGACATGCAATTACTGTTGACAGTGTTTTGTACTGTAATTCATTAACTATAGATGATGGCCCTCAAATAGAGTATAGTTGTTCTGGTACACCAGCAGATTGTGTTAAAATGGCAACAAATAATATTTTAAACAGAAAGCCAGATTTATGTGTTTCAGGAATTAATCATGGAGCAAATTCATCTATTAATGTTATTTATTCTGGGACCATGAGTGCTGCTGTAGAAGCAGGTATTGAAGGGATTCCGGCAATCGGATTTTCATTGTTAGATTTTAGCTGGCACGCAGATTTTACAGCGGCAAAAAAGTTTGTAAAAGAAATTGTTTTAAGTGTGTTAAAAAATGGATTGTCTGAAGGAACTGTATTGAATGTAAACATTCCTAATCTTTCAGAAAAAGAAATCAAAGGGATAAAAATTTGTAGACAAGCAAACGGGTATTGGAAAGAAGATTTTGATAAAAGAAAGAGTCCGTTTGGTAAAGAATATTATTGGCTTTCTGGTAAGTTTGTTTGTAAAGACAAAGGAGAAGATACCGATATTTGGGCTTTAGATAATGGTTATGTTTCTGTTGTGCCTGTTCAATTTGATATGACGGCGCATCATATGATTCAAAAATTAAACACATGGGGATTGTAGTCAAAGAAGTTGGCATTGGTGTTCTAGTTTCTCTTGTTGCGACGCTTTCAGGAGCATTTATTTACATTGAGTATTTTTCGAAGTTTGAATTTCAAGAAACACTACGTATAATGAAAGAACAAGAGTTGTATGGAAAAGTATTGACGTTGGCAGCAATACCAAATTTATTTGTATTCTTTATTTTTATCAAAAAGAAAAGAGATTACAGAGCGAGAGGTGTTTTGTTGGCAACAATTCTTATTGCTTTCACTACCTTTGTTTTAAAGCTGATTTAAAGAATGAAGTATTACATTATTGCAGGAGAAGCGTCTGGAGATTTACACGGATCTAACTTGATAAAAGCATTATTTAAACAAGACCAACAGGCTGATATAAGATGTTGGGGTGGAGATTTGATGCAAGATGCTGGCGCAACGTTGGTAAAACACTATAAAGAATTGGCTTTTATGGGTTTTGTTGAGGTGCTAAAAAACATACCTGTAATTTTTAAAAATATTTCATTTTGTAAAAAAGATATTGAAAATTTTAATCCAGATGTTTTGGTCTTTATTGATTACTCGGGGTTTAATTTGCGAATTGCAAAATGGGCAAAACAAAAAGGATTTAGAACCAATTATTACATTTCTCCACAAGTTTGGGCATCAAGATCTAGCAGGGTAGAGAAAATCAAAAGAGATGTAGACATGATGAATGTTATTCTTCCTTTTGAAAAAGAATTTTACGCGAAATACACGTATGATGTCAATTTTGTTGGGCATCCTTTAATTGACGCTATTGCTGATAGAAAGCAAGTAGATGAAGCTGAATTTAGAAAGGAACATCATTTAGGCGATAAAAAAATAATTGCATTATTACCAGGAAGTAGACAGCAAGAAATTATAAAGATGTTATCTGTAATGCTCTCTGTGGTTGATTCTTTTAAAGAGTATCAATTTGTAATAGCCGGTGCTCCAAGTCAAGATTATAGCTTCTATAAGCAATTTATAAAAACAGATAATGTCTGTTTTGTACCTAATAAAACATATGATTTATTGAGTGTTTCTTTTGCCGCACTAGTCACTTCTGGTACTGCTACTCTAGAAACAGCATTGTTTAAAGTGCCTCAAGTAGTTTGCTATAAAGGGAGTGCTATTTCTTACCAAATTGCAAAGCGACTAATTACCTTAAAGTTTATTTCTTTGGTCAATTTAATAATGGACAAAGAAGTTGTAACAGAGTTGATTCAGAATGATTTTACAAAAGAAAATCTAACATCAGAATTGACTAAAATTCTTTCGGAATCTCATCGAGAAGAATTGTTCTTAGCCTATTATGAATTAGAACAAATCTTAGGAGGAAAAGGTGCTTCTAAAGAATCAGCAAGATTGATTATTGAAGGCTTAAAATAACACTCTTTATTTTTTTAGTAACTTTATCATGCTATGAAAAGGTTACTGAATTTTTTACCAACACATTTTACCGTATGTCTAATTGTGGGAATTATCTTGCAGTTTCATTACAAATTATGGATCCTGAATTCTGGGGATTCTATGCTCTTTTTATTTTTTCTGCTGCTTGTTTTATTCTTTTTAAAACGGTTTAAAAAACAACTACTATTTACCATTTTAAGTTGGCTGTTGTTTGTTCTTATGGGAATGTTTGTTGTTGCTTCTCAAGATTCAACAACTAAAAAGGAATTCTACAATACATATAGTCCATCAGATTCATTAGCCACTTTTAAGGTACATAAAGTCTTAAAAAAGAACCTCTATTACGATAAGTACATTGGTGAAGTCATAAAGGTAGGAAGCGTAAATTCTACTGGCGATATTCTATTAAACATCCAAAGAGATAGCACTACAGCTTCTGCTAAAATCAATGATTTATTTTATTTCAAAGCTGCTTTTGTTGTAGTTGAAAACCCTAAAAACCCATATCAATTTAAGTATAAAAATTATTTAGAAAAGCAAGGAGTATATCATCAGGTGTTTTTAAGAAATACAGCGTATGTGCACAAAGAATCCTCTCAGAGTTCTATCTATAAAATTGCAGAAAGCATACGGGATACAATTGAACACGCATTGCGATTAAATGGTTTTAAAGGAGAAGAATTAGAGGTGATTAAAGCATTAATTCTTGGGCAGCGAAATAACATTTCTAAAGAATTATTACAAGAATATACCAAAGCAGGCGCGATTCATATTCTGGCAGTTTCTGGATTGCATGTTGGTGTCATCCTATTGATACTGACAGCACTGTTTAAACCACTAGATAGGCTAAAAAACGGAAAGCTTATAAAAACTATTTTAATTGTTTTTATGTTGTGGGGTTTTGCAACTATCGCAGGTTTATCGGCATCTGTTGTGAGAGCAGTAACCATGTTTTCTGCTGTGGCAATCGGAATGACATTTGACAGAAAGACGTTTGTGATACATTCGTTAATTACCTCCATGTTTTTGCTGTTATTGGTAAAGCCGATGTTTTTGTTTGATGTCGGTTTTCAGTTGAGTTATTTGGCGGTATTTAGTATCGTAACAATTCAACCTAAACTTGCTGATTTATGGAAGCCCAAATGGAAATTGGTAGATAAAATTTGGCAATTATTTTCAGTGTCTATTGCTGCGCAAATAGGCGTTTTGCCAATCAGTGTATTTTACTTTCATCAATTTCCTGGTTTATTTATGGTGTCAAATTTGGTGATTATTCCTTTTATCGGAGTCATTTTAATGGGCGGAATTCTAATCATTTTTTTGTCACTATTAAATATGCTTCCAAAATTTATTGGAGAATTGTACAATGGGATTATCAGTTTAATGAATGATTTTGTTGGGTGGATTTCCATACAAGAATCTTTTTTGATAACGGAGATATCATTTTCAGTATCACTATTAATTTCTTCATACTTCTGTGTTTTTTTAGGAATATATTTGTTAGAAAAAAGTTCTTTTAGAAAATGGGTATTTTTCTTACTTGCTGTTATCTCAGTTCAGACTTGTTTATTATACGAAAAGAATAGCGTTGAGAATAGGAGCGAAATTGTTGTTTTTAATAAAAGCAGACACACAATTGTTGGAGAAAACAAGAATGGTTTTTTAACAGTATATCATAGTTTAGATACTGTTTCTATACGGAATTTAGGAGCCCTAAAAGATTATAAAGTAGGAGCAAAGGTGAGAAAAGTAAGCTATAAAAATGAAATTCCAAGCCTAGTTAAATTCAATAATGAGTATCTTTTGGTTGTAGATAGTCTAGGTGTTTATGGTATTAACGGAATCGAAAACCCAATCGTTTTATTAAGAACCTCACCTAAGATTAATTTAGAAAGGTTGCTTAAGGTCTTAAAGCCAAAACACATAGTTGCGGATGCTTCAAATTATAAAAGTCACGTTTTAAATTGGAAATTTATATGTGATAAAAGCAACATTCCATTTACCTATACGCAAGAAGATGGCGCTTTTATTTTAAAGTGATTTATTATTTAATATTGCTTTTGAAGTTTTTAGAAAATTGTGCCCAAGTTGTTTCTTTTCCTTCTTTTTTTATATAATAAGCCAATGCCATTTCCATTTTTTTTGCATCGATATACCCCGGAATACGATCTAGTAATTTTTCTTCTTTGTTTAAAATAACTGTAGTTGGGTAGCTTAATTTTCCATCCATTAATAGAGCACTCAGTTCGTGATACCCAGACCTACCTTGGCTTTTGAATTTAAATATGTGTTCTTTATAGGTAATTGGTTCCTTTCCTTCCCCATCCATCTTTACAGCATGGTAATTTTCGTTGATGTATTCTGCAATTACAGGATTCGCATAGGTGTCTTTATCCATTCTTTTACACCAACCACACCAATCAGTATAGATGTCAACTAAAATGGGTTTAGGGTCTTCTTTATTGAGTTCAATAGCTTTTTCAAAAGATACCCAGTTCACTTTTTCTTGTGCGTTTAGCGTAAGAGTAGCTGCTAAAACAAATAGTAATGTAATATTTTTTTTCATGTTCTTTCTGTCGATATTTCCATTGTGAAATTACAAAATAAAAAGCACCAACGAATGATGCTTTTTATTTTGTAGTTGTTAACGAATTCCGTGCATTAATTTTTTCATTAAAGGGTTTAATATCAAAAAGATTAAACCAACTATAGCAGGAATAATTGTAAATATTAAAAAGAAGAATGACATCGAATGTTGCTCTACAATTGAGTCAATAGATTTCCCTATAAAACCAGCTAAGAAATTCCCTATAAAATTAACCAAGTACCAAATACCAAACATCATTCCTATCTTTTTAGCAGGAACTAATTTAGAGACATAAGATAAGCCTACAGGAGAAACACATAATTCTCCCATTGTGTGCAGTAGATAAGCGATTACCAGCCAAATAATACTCACTGAAGCAGTTTTTGCGCCTTGAGGAATACCACTAGCACCATATGCTAATGCTCCAAACCCTATTCCTAATAACAGCATTCCGATTCCAAATTTTATGGCTGCTGGTGGATTGTATTTGCTTTCCCACCATTTCGAAAATAATGGAGCCAATCCAATAATAAATAATGAGTTTAAAATTAAAAACCAAGAAGCTTCAATTTCTGCATTCTCTTTAGGTATAATTATAGTAAGCTTCCAAATTGCAATTCCCCAAATAGCTAAGAAACTAATTCCTAAAATAATGTTAGATAGAGATATTTTTTTAAATGTTTGCGCAAACAGTTTTAATAAAACCCATGAAATGATTCCTAAAGGAACTATCGTTATCAGTGTGTCAATAATTTTAAAAATTAAAGCGGAGTTTCCCTCTAAAGTCCGTTGTGTATAATCACTGGCGAAAATTGTCATTGAACCACTGGCTTGTTCAAAAGCTGTCCAAAAGAAAACGGTAAAGAACGCTAAAAGGCCAACAACAATGTAACGGTCTCTTTGTACGTTTGCAGGAACAACTTCTACATCTTTTGTGTCTTCTGAATTTTGAATAGCATCAGATAAGTCGACATTTATTGAAGGGGAAATACCAATATTTCCAAAAATGATTCTTCCAAACCAAAACTGTAACGTTCCTAAAAACATAAAGATTCCAGCCAATCCAAATCCCCATGCATAACTTAAGTTGCTTGCTAAGAACCCACATAATAGAACACCTAAGAACCCACCTGCGTTTACTCCCATATAAAAAATGGTAAAAGCGCCATCTTTTCTGTCTGGATATTTATCATATAAGCCACTAACAATAGAGGTAACATTAGGTTTAAATAAACCATTCCCAATAATTAATAAGCCAATCCCAATATATAAAGTTATTTCAGTTTCCATTGCCATAGCAGCATGGCCTAGCGTCATGGCTAGAGCGCCAAAGGCAACCGCTTTTTGATACCCTAAAAATTTATCGGCAATAATCCCCCCAATTAATGGTGTTAAATAAACTGTACTCGTGTAAATCATTAATAAACCTACAGCTCTTTCATTGCTCCATTCCCAATTTTTCACTAGGAATAAAACAAAAATTGCACGCATTCCGTAGTAGGAAAAACGTTCCCACATTTCTGTAAAGAATAACACGAATAGTGCAGGTTTGTGTCCTAGTAAACTAAATTCATTGTTGTTTGCTGTTGCATTCATAATAGCGTGTGTTAAATGAAAAAAGCCTCATAAATTAAATTATGAGGCTCTTTGTAATGTTTTTTTAATGTACGTTGCCCATCAGCTTTTTCATCAGAGGAGAGAAGACTAGTACAACTAATCCTGCACCCAATGCGTACATTGCTATTAATTCAAACCCGTCGGTGTAAACTTCTAAAGTGTCTAACCCGCCAACATTTGCGTCTGTGCTTTCAATGGCTAATTGTTTTGATATAAACCCAACAATTTGGAAAGCATATGCAGATGATAAGAACCAAATTCCCATCATAAATGCTACGATTTTTTTAGGGGATAAATCTGTAATTTTAGACAATCCTACTGGAGACATAAATAACTCACCAATAGAAATAATAAAGTACATAATGAGTAAGTAAGCAAATGGAACCATTCCGTTTTCATCAGCACTACCTTTACTAAGACTTAGGATGTAAAAACTTATTCCAGCTAATACCAATCCTAATCCAAATTTATAAGGAGTTCTAGGGTTTAAATTCTTTTTAGATAAATATGCCCATAATAAAGAAATTGGAATTGCCAAGATTATTATGAACATTGAGTTCAATGAGTTTGTTTGAGCTGCAGTCATAATTCCATCCAATGCAACATTTCTTGAAGCAAATAAGGTAATTACAGATCCAGATAATTCATGGAATCCCCAGAACATTGTCATGAAAAAAGTAATAAGCACTGCCATGAATAATTTTTTACGTTCTGCTAATGTCGCTTTCATCATGATGCTACCTAAGTACAATATAACACCAACACCAATTAGTTTAAAAATTAGCCCTACAATTGTTTCGTCACCTAAAAATGATTCTCCACCAGCGATTGCTTTGTAAGATGCTAAAACATATGCAATAAGAGGTACACATATTATAGAAACAATAGGAATGAATGTTTTTTGAGGAATTCCAAATGTTTTCTTCTCGTAAACTTCTTTACTTGGAGGTAATCCTTTATCACCAAATACATTTTTCTTAATTCCACTCCAGAAGAAAATTAATCCAGTTAACATTCCGATTCCAGCCAGTCCAAAACCATAATGATACCCGTATTTGACAGCTAACCATCCACATAGTAATGGTGCAACCCAGCCACCAATATTAATTCCCATATAAAATATGGTAAATCCTGAATCTTTTCTTACATCTCCGTCTTTATATAAAGATCCTACAAAGGTTGAGATGTTTGGTTTAAAGAATCCATTTCCAACAATAATAAATGCTAATGCTAAAAAGAAAGCAATATCATTTTCAACGGCTAACACAAAATGTCCAACAGCCATTAATATACCTCCTAAGAAAATAGAGCTACGAAGCCCTAGTATTTTATCTGATATTTGTCCACCAATAACAGTTGACGCATAGACCATTGATCCATAAGAAGCATATACAATTGCAGTAGCAGTATCACGTTCAGACAATGCCTTGAAAATCTCTTCAACCATGTAAAGCGTTAATAACGCTCTCATTCCATAGAAACTAAATCGCTCCCACATTTCTGCAAAAAATAGATAAAATAATCCTTTTGGATGCCCGAACATTTGAGGTTCGTCTGCTTGGTTTATTACTGAATCTGTCATAATTATTGTTAATTATTATTAGTTGTTAGTTTTTAAAAATTCTAAAGAGAAAAAAAGTTTTCAATAAAATCTTGCCAAGTTTACGGAAAAATCAGCAAAAATCAACTCAAAAAAATCAGAAATATTGAATATTAAGGTGATTTTGATTCGATTCAGTTATCTTTGCAGCACCTAAAAAGTACAATTCAATGGCCAAAATTATTTCAGGATTTTCTAAACTTACTAAGCAAGAAAAGATCCAATGGTTGTCAGAAAATTATTTCAGTTCTCAACCAGAAATAATCAATACCATCAAACAATATTGGAATGCTGATGAGAAATTACAGCAATTGCATGATGATTTTATAGAAAACACCATCTCAAATTTTTATTTGCCTTACGGAGTTGCACCGAACTTTATAATCAACGGAAAAAACTATGTGATTCCTATGGTTGTTGAAGAAAGCTCTGTAGTTGCAGCAGCATCTTTAGTAGCAAAATTCTGGTCTACACGTGGTGGATTTAAATCTGAAGTGATTTCTACCACAAAAATTGGGCAAGTACATTTTATGTTTGAAGGAAATAAAGCAGCATTGACTTCTTATTTCAATCAGCAAAAAGAAAACTTATATAAAGCGACTTCTGCTATCACTAAAAATATGGTAAAGCGTGGTGGTGGAATTTTAGATATTGAGTTGGTTGATAAAACAGGTAAGCTTGATCACTATTATCAGTTGCATGTCACCTTTGAGACGAAAGATTCAATGGGTGCAAACTTTATCAATTCTTGTTTAGAAGCCATTGCAAAAACGTTTAGAAAAGAAGATATTGAAATTGTGATGAGTATTTTGTCTAATTATGTTCCGCAATGTGTAGTGAGATCTGAAGTTTCTTGTAAGATAGAAGAGTTAGGAGGAGAAAATCCGCAGCAGTTTGCACAGAAGTTTAAACAAGCAGTACAAATTGCAGAAATAGAACCTTATAGAGCAGTAACTCATAATAAGGGAATAATGAATGGAATTGATGCTGTTGTGTTGGCTACCGGAAATGATTTTAGAGCAATAGAGGCAGGTGCACATGCATATGCAACCAAGAATGGAAGTTATAGCAGTTTGACACATTGTGAGATTGAAAATGGAATATTCCGTTTTTGGATTGAAATTCCGTTAGCTTTAGGAACCGTTGGAGGTTTAACAGCACTGCATCCAATGGCTAAATTATCTTTAGAGATGTTACAAAAACCCTCTGCACCTCAATTAATGCAAATTATTGCAACAGCAGGATTGGCGCAAAACTTTGCGGCATTAAGAGCATTAACAACAAACGGAATTCAAGAAGGACATATGAAAATGCATTTGATGAATATTCTAAATCAATTGAATGCATCTAATGAAGAGAAGGAAATGGTGGTTGCTTACTTTAAAGATAAAACAGTTACGCATAGTGCTGTTGTAGATAAATTTAATGAATTGAAAGACAAATAATTTGAATCGATTCTACTCTAACGGAAAACTATTATTAACTGGAGAATATGTTGTGCTAGATGGTGCAATATCATTAGCTGTGCCAACAGAATTTGGACAAGATTTGGTGATAGAGCCAATTCGAGAACCAGAATTGATTTGGGGAAGTTTTACGCATACGGGAGAATGTTGGTTTGAAGCAATTTTCGATTTGCCAAAACTCAGGTTAAAGAATGCAACGTTTAGCTCAGATGTAGAAGGAAGTGCTGAGTTTATTGCGGAAACTTTACAGAAAATTTTAAGCGAAGCTAGAAAATTGAATCCAGAATTTTTAGAAACAGAAAAAGGATATATCGTAAAAACAAATTTATCCTTTCCAAGAAATTGGGGATTGGGAAGTTCATCAACCTTAATTAATAACATTGCTACTTGGGCAAAGGTAGATGGGTATAAACTGCTTTGGAATGCTTTTTCTGGAAGTGGTTACGACATTGCTTGTGCGCAAAACGATTCGCCTATTTTTTATCAGTTAGAAAATAAGAAACCGATTGTAAAAGAGATTGAATTCAATCCGGATTTTAAAGAGCAGTTGTTTTTTGTGCATTTAAATAAAAAGCAAAACAGTAGAGACGGAATTGCACAGTACAAAAAGAATAACCAAAATATTCAACAAGAAATTACAGCAATTTCAAACTTGTCTATTGCCTTTGTAAAAGCAAATTCGGTAAAAGAGATAGCGAAAGCAATTGAAGAACACGAACGTATTATTTCTTCAATTATTAAACTGAATCCCGTAAAAAAGGAATTGTTTCCTGATTATTTTGGCGCCGTAAAAAGCTTAGGTGCTTGGGGCGGGGATTTTGTGTTGGTAACAGGAAATGAAGACACACCTAACTATTTTAAACAAAAAGGATTCGAAACAATACTTTCGTATTCTGAAATGATTTTATAATATATTGAATAGGTCTCGACTGCGCTCGACCTGACAATCACTTTTAAAATGTCTCCTCGAGCATTATTGAGAAAAGAATATGTTTCTTTTTGAGTATAGAAAGCGCAGCTTTTGAGAGAGATGAAATAAATATTAAACGAATGAGCAAAGTAATTATTATCGGAGGTGGAGCTGCAGGTTTCTTTACCGCAATCAACGCCAAAGAGCAAAATCCAAATTTGGATATAACAATCCTTGAAAAAGGAAAAGAAGTATTACAGAAAGTGAGAATTTCTGGAGGAGGACGTTGTAACGTTACACATGCTTGTTTTGAGCCGAAAGAATTAGTGAAATTCTATCCGAGAGGAGAAAAAGAACTGCTAGGTCCTTTTCATACATTTATGACTGGAGATACCTTTGAATGGTTTGATGATCGTGGAGTTCCATTAAAAATTGAATCTGATAATCGTGTTTTTCCAGAAGCAAATACATCACAAGCAATTATTGATTGTTTTGAAAATGCTGTGGATACACTCGGGATTAAACTTTTGAAAAATCACGGAGTTAATGCGATTGAACAAAAAGGAAATCAATGGTTAGTTGTAACAAAAAACGAAACTTTTGTTGCTGATAAATTAGTGGTTGCTGCAGGGAGTAGTAATAAAGCGTGGGAGTTGGTAGAGAGTCTAGGTCATAGCGTTATAGAGCCTGTTCCTTCTTTGTTTACGTTTAATATTAAAGACAAACGAATTATTGATCTGTTAGGTATTTCGGTTCCAAATGCAACCGTAAATATTGTAGGAACAAAGTTAGAAACTTCTGGGCCTTTATTAATTACACATTGGGGAATGAGTGGGCCAGCTGTATTAAAGTTATCTGCTTTTGGAGCACGTATTTTAGCAGAGAAAGGCTACCAATACAATGTAGAAGTGAACTGGTTGTCTAGACCAACAGATAAGATTGTAAATGTGTTGTTAAATCTAAAAAAGAAGCAACCAAAAAAACAAGTATTCTTAAAGTCTCCGTTTGCCGAAATTCCGAGAAGATTGTGGGAGCGTTTGGTATTGGCTTCTGGTGTTACAGAAACCTTTAAATGGGCAGATTTAAGTAATATTCATATAGAAAAATTAGCCAATCAATTAACCAAAGGATTGTACAATGCAAATGGTAAAAGCACCTTTAAAGAGGAGTTTGTAACTGCTGGTGGAATTGATTTAAAAGAAATTAATTTCAAACGTTTTGAAAGTAGAAAACACGATAATTTATTCTTTGTTGGCGAAATGTTAAACATAGATGCTGTTACTGGTGGTTTTAATTTTCAGAATGCTTGGACAGGTGGTTTTATTGCTGCAAAAGCAATTGCTGAAGATTAAAACCTTTCAGTAATTAGAAGTTGATTATTTTAATTTTGTTAGTTTTTGCTGTGCATCTTTGTATCCTAATACGACTGCTTTTTGGTAGCTTTTTATAGCGTCTTCTTTTAGGTTATTTGCAATATATCCATCACCTAATGAATCCCAAATATTACCCTCTTTAGGATATAGTTTTACATTCATTTTGAAAAGTTCTAATGCCCAGTCTACGTTTTTATTGGTTCTTAAGAGGACGTTTCCAAGGGTATTTAGAACACCCGCATGTGTGAAGTCTGAACTATATTTTTCTTTTAGAATAGCCAAAAGTTCTTTAGATGTATCTGTCGTATGTTGTTTGGTGTAATTAAAAATAAAAGAAAATATATTGTTTTGTATTGGTTTTGGAGCATAGTTTTTATCAAAAATTATCTTTGCAATTCTATACGCAATGAATTCTACTTTAGCACTGTTTGCATTTGTTGCATATATGATATACACATCTTCTTTTGGATACCAAATTAACGAATGCGAATACGCCCCATTAGAACCATTATGTGATATTCTTTTGATGTTGTTTTCTAATATTCTAACACCCCAGCCATAGCCATAGCTAGAGGTGCTTTTAGGAGATGAAGTATGGGGATAAGGTCTTGCTAATTTTTCAAATGATTCTTTCGATATAACTTTATTCGTTTTTAGTGCTTTATGCCAAAGTAGCATGTCATTTTGTGTAGAGTTCATCCCTCCATTCGCTTTTAAATGCCAATTGACATCTCCATCTTCTTGATAACGGATAATAGCTGATTCACGACCTATAACTCCTCTATTATAGCTACGAGAAATTTGTTTTACATCCCATTTTGGTAAAAGATATCCTGTTTGTAACATTCCTGCTGGTTTAAAAAGATGTTTGTTTAAGAATCCTTCGTAAGATTGATCAGAAGTTAATTCTATGATTCTTCCTAAGGTGCTATATCCAGTATTAGAATACGAATATTTTTCTCCAGGCACAGATAATAATGTACTCTCGAAAAGTTGTTCAAAAAAGTCCTTTTGTGAGGTTTCTGTAAAGTCACGTGCTAATGCATCTAAAAAACCAGCAGTATGTGTTAATAATTGATGTATTGTTATATGCTGTTTATCTATGGGTAGGTTTTTGAAGAATTTACTTAAGGGATCCGTTAATTTTAGTTCTCCTAATTCAACAAGTTTTAAAATTGCGGTTGCTGTAAATTGTTTGGTGTTAGAACCAATGTCAAAAATAGTGTTTGGGTTATTAAGCGTTTGAGTATCCTTATTGGCCATTCCGTAGCCTTTGTTAATAATCGTTTTTCCGTTTTTCACAACAGCGATTGCTCCAGAAAAACCATTTTTGGTACCTGCGGTTAAATAGTTGTCTATTTTAGAATAAATAGCTGTTGACGCTGTTTTCTGTTGAGCACTTAAATTGAATGCTCCTACTTGTATCAGTGTAATTACTGAAAATAAAAAAAATGTTTTTTTCATGATTGATTTCTAAGTTTTGTGGTAAGACGATTAGAAATCAATACAGGTTACAGAAAATGCAGAACAGTTTATTCTTTGTTGACAAAATGCTAAGCATAGATGCTGTAACCAATTATTTTTAGAAACGAAATGAGCGTTCTTGTTTTTTTATTTTTAAATCCATAAAAATTGCTATTACTATAAGTAATAATGCAAGAGAAATAACAGCTATTCTTATGTATAGGTCTATTTTAGGTTGTATTGTAAATGTAATAGAGAATGGAACTGCAAAGCTAATTGCCCAAGTGGTGTAATAATTATTAGGTACAAATCGCAATTTTTTTTTTAAGTATTTTGTAAATTTTGCTAATTTTTGTTTGAACATTTCATTGCTAAATGATGGTATTTTTTCGAGTTCCAAATATTTAATATAGCTCTCAATTCCTTCAATCTTTTGTGGGCTTAAATCTTTTTCTTTTAGTTTGTTTAAAATATCAATGAATTTTTCAAACGTTTTGATTTCAGATTTCTCATTGGTTTTAGAGAGTTGCTTTTTTAGAAAAACAATAGTTGCTTTCAAATCAGTTGTTTCTTCAAGAGAATTAGAACCTGCTAATTCGTTTATGTTAATATCTAAGGCAACAGATATTCTTTTAATAGTTTCTCCAGTAGGCACCGATTCATCATTTTCAATCCTTTGAATAGTTCTTAAACTCACTCTTGATTCCTTAGCTAAATATTCTTGAGACATTCCTCTAAGAACTCTTAATTCCTTTAATTTTTTTGCTAGATTTTTAGTTTCCATTTTAAATGTATTTATTGTTCAGAGCAAAAGTATATAGCATTCATTATAAGTAGTAGCGTCAAGTTAACGTCATCTTTGCGTCAATTGGTTACAATTTTATTGATGTTGATCGGTT
>JBLFXB010000033.1:0-21977 GCA_047611925.1 Polaribacter sp. | reverse complement strand
GATCAGTTATGTTTTCATGAATATATTCTAGAATATTAGTAATGAATTGCTTGTCTAGTGAGGTTGTGTTTCTTAATTCTTTATCACTAACTCCATTGTAATATTTATTAAATAATATTTGACGACTGTTAAGCAGTTGACTTAAGTGGGCCTTAAGGACATGCATATTGAAGGGCTTATTTAAATATACATCTGCTCCAGAATCAATCCCTTTAACTCGATCAATTTGCATTCCTTTTGCAGTAAGCATTAGTAAGGGAATATGGCTTACTCTGATATCATTTTTAATTTTTTGACACATTTCAAAACCATCCATTATTGGCATCATGACATCAGATATAACTAAATCAGGGATAAATTTAACAGCCATTAATAGCCCCTCTTTGCCATTATTAGCCGTCTTTACTTTGTATTCCTCTTTAAGTTCATTTTTTAAATAGTTACGTAATTCAGAATTATCCTCTACAATCAATACTGTTTTCTTATTGCGATCCTCATTATTTGCTGTTTCCAAATTAATTTCAGATTTATTTATTTGCTCATAAATCTCATCATTTGTTTTCGAGTCAGAATCGGTTTTTGATAAATTTAGATGTTTACTGCCTAAAGGAAGCAGAATCTTAAACTCAGTTCCCTTTTTTTGTTCACTGCGAACTTCAATAATCCCCATGTGAAGATCAATGAAGTTTTTAACCACTTCAAGGCCTATTCCAGTTCCACCGTAATATTGCTTATCCATTTCGTTTGATTGATAAAATCTAGTAAAAATATGTCCTAAGTCTTTTTTGTCAATTCCAATGCCACTATCAAGAATACTAATTTCAATTCCATAGAAATCCTCTTTACTACTTAACAAAGGAAATTCTATAGGTTGTAAAGGAATCTGAATATTTATAGAGACCATTCCATTGTCTTTAGTTGCTTTAAATGCATTCGACAAAAGGTTAAATATTATTTTTTCAAGCATTGAAGGATCTGCCCATATGGATATGTTTTCCTGTTGACTTTCGACAGAAAGTATGATATTCCTTTGAACTGCTTCTTCTTCAAAATGACTTACGACCTCTTTGACAAACAGAACGATTTCAAATTTTGAAGCATTGATAGACATTTTATTAAATTGAAGTTTTCTGAAATCCATTAATTCATCAATTAATCTAGAAAGACGTTTAGAGTTTTTGTAAATCGTTGCATGTTTCTCTTCGATATCATTAGGAAGCTGTACTGATTTATTTTCTATAATGGCCTCAAGAGGGTTTAGAATAAGTGTAAGAGGGGTTCTAAATTCGTGAGAAATATTTGTAAAAAACTGAATTTTCTTTGCATTCAAAGCCTCATCTTGAGCCCGTTCTTCGCGTTCTTTTTTGATTTGCTGGCGTTCCTTTAAGCGCGCATCAAGAAAGTTGTAAATAATTAATACGATAGTTACGCTAGTTAGTATAAATATAAATAAGGCTAAGTTGGTTTTCCACCAAGGAGCTAAGATTTTTATTTCTAATGTTCTAGGCGTATCATTCCAAATTTCATCATTATTTGAAGCTTTAACCATAAAAGTATAATCTCCTGGAGGCACATTTTTATAGGTAGCACTTCTAGTTGTTTCTACATAATTCCAATTTTCATCAAATCCTTCTAAAAAATAGGCATATTGATTGTTTTCACCTCTAGTGTAATTTACTCCAACATATTCAAAAGTAAAGCTGGATTGGTAATAATTTAAGACTATTTCTTTAGTTTTTGAAATAACATTGGTTAATGGAGAGTTTTTTGTTTCTGGAGTGATTACCTCATTAGAAATTTTAAAATTAGATAGATACACCTTTGTTTTTTCTTGATTATATATAATTTTATCTGGATTGAAATAATTAATTCCTTTCAAATTCCCGAAGTAAAGCACATTGTCGATATCTCTAAAAACAGCATTATAATTGAAACTATTTGAAAGTAAACCATCTTTTTTATTAAAGTTTGTAAATGTATTTTTTTCAATATCTAGTTTAGATAACCCTTTATTACCTCCAATCCAAAGAGAACCATTAATTCCCTGTGAAATAGAGGATATAGTTTCATGAATTAATCCATTATCTAAAGTGTACCATACGAGTGATTTATTTTTAGCAGTATATTTTGCCAACCCATATCCAAGAGTTCCAAACCAAATATTATTTTTTGAGTCTTCAAATAAACTAAAAACAATGCTCGATTCTTTCACCTCTAAATTTGAAGTATTATTTGTTAAATTGTTAATAGAATAAACTTTAAATGCTGCTGCTTTATCTTTCTCAATTTTGAAAACCCCATTTCTAGTTCCTATCCAAATAGCATCCTTGTGGTCAACTAATACTTTTCTAATATTGCTAGTATTTATATTATGTTTTTGAAATTCAAGTGAATTATAATGTGTAAAAGTTTCTGAGAAGAGGTCATAGGAATAGAGTCCATCTCCAAAGGTGCCTATCCAAATTGTTCCTTTTGAGTCTTCATCAAAACTCATAACCCTATTAGATTTAAATACGTTATTTGTTTTAGAAGGATTTTTAAGAACAAACTTTTTGCTATTATGTTTTAAAAAATATATTCCAGAATCCCAAGTCCCTATCCAAACATTTTTTTTGCTGTCAATAAAAATTGTGGGAATATCAAGTGTATTTAGTCCTTTAGCAATCGGGTTTTTTTGATCATATAAATTGATAAATTTTCCCTTTTTAGGATCATATACATCAACACCTCCATCAAACATACTAATCCAAAAACGGCCATCATTGTCTTTAACAATTCCTGTTACTGAACTTGAGTTTAAAGAATTAGTTACATAAGGCTGGCTTATTATAGCACTAAATTTATTATAATTATCATCGTGTAAATCAATACCTTTATTATAATAACCTAACCATACTCTATCTTTAGCATCCGTAAAAATAGTCCAAATAGAGTTTGACTTTATTCCGTTTTCTTTTAATTTATCTTGTTGGTAGCTTCTTATATTCTTTTTTTTATAATTTACTTCAAAAAGACCGTCATTTTCAGTACCACACAGAATATTTCCATTTGTTTTTTCCGCTAAAGACAAAATTCTTTTCTTACTTATAGAAAATTCTTCAATTGAATATACATCTTTATTATCGTAGTTAACACGAAATAATCCAGATGAAAATGTACCAATCCAGATAGAATTATCTTTAGCAACATGCAAAGATTCTATAGATTCGTCAATAGTTTCATAACCATTTTCTGTATTGAATTTAGCTAGTTGGAGCACTTCATTGTACGGGTCAAATGTCATTAAGCCATGATTTGTTCCGATTAAAAATCGACCATTTGACGATGTAACAATAGTATTTATAAGTAAGCTTAGCTTTGGTTTATTTACTTTGTAAGGAATTAATTTGTACGTAAGGCTTGTCTTATCAAATTTGAATAACCCAAATTTATGAGTTCCTAAAAGCAATGTATTTGCATCATATTCGGCAATTGTATGTATCGGAAACGTTAATTTCTCCCCTTCTTCTTCTTCTTCTTCTTCTTCTTCTTCTTCTTCTTGAAGGGTTATGTTTTCAAATTTATCATTATTTTTATTGTAAAAGTTAAGTCCTAGTTCAGTGCCAACCCAAATGTTTTTCTGAACATCTTGAAGGGCAGAATAAACAATAGAACTATTTAAAGAATTTTCTTTAGCATTCCTTTCTTGTTTGTAATTTTTAAAATCGAGTCCATTATATCTAAACAATCCGTCACCGTATGTAGAAATCCATAGATATCCATCAGCATCTTTAAAAATTGATGTGATTGCCCTTTGTGTAAAACCATCTTCTATTGAAGTGAAATTATATTCACTAGAATTTTTCTGCCCAATTAAAGGTTGATAAAAGGATAAAAAAGAGATTAATAAAAAATATGTAATTTTACAATAGGTCATATTTTAGTTTATAATAACAGTTTAATTAATGATTTATAAATATAATGTAATAAGCATAATTGTTCTTTTTATTAAGCATTACTGCCTCAATTGTTATATTTTTTTCCTCAAATTTACAAATTTAAACAAGTCTTACTCCATAAATTTGCTAATAACGATTTATTCGATTAGTTTAAACAAACAATTAATTAGTAACCCAACATTCAAACAATGAAAATCATTTTTCGATTAATTATCCTTTCGATTTTAACTCCTTTAACTGCTTTTGCGCAATCAAAGACTGTTACAGGTACTATTAACGATGAAATGGGGCTACCTCTTCCGGGAGTTGTGATTCAAGTAAAGGACTCTAAAAATCTTGGGGCCATCACAAATTTTGACGGTGTTTTTAAAATTTCAATTCCCTCTGAAGCTAAACAAATTTTAGTGCTTTCGTACTTAGGGTATTTGACCGAGGAAGTTGATGTTTCTAAAAATATAAATATTTCACTTAACTTAAATGTCGATACGAATCAACTTGATGAAGTGGTGGTTATTGGTTATGGAACTGTCCTTAAGAAAGATATTACGGGTTCTTTATCATCTGTGATTGTTAAAGACGAAGTTGCGAATCAGTCTACTTCAGTAGATCAGCTTTTACAAGGACGTGCCGCTGGTGTACAAGTGATACAAAATGGTGGTTCTCCGGGTTCTGGAATTAGTGTTAAAATAAGGGGAACTAATAGTTTAAGGGGTAATAACGAACCTCTTTATGTTATTGATGGTGTAATTATTTCTTCTGCAGGTGAAGATGTTTCAAATGCAGGTGTAGGTAATCAAGGTCAAGAAACTCAAAATGGATTAAATGGAATTAATCCACGAGATATTGAGAGTATTCAGGTACTAAAAGATGCTTCTGCTACCGCTATTTATGGCTCTAGGGGGGCGAATGGAGTTGTTTTGATAACCACCAAAAAAGGAAAGAAAGGTAAGGCTAAAATAAGTGCATTTCTTAATAGCTCAGTAAGAACAATCACAAAAAAATATGATGTATTAGATAAATTTGGCTTCGCTAAATATGTTAATGAAATTAGAGAAATGAACGGAGAGAATCCTCGTTATTTAGTTGAGGGTGCTTCCATTTACGCATTAACAAATGGGGTTCAAACACCCGATGTGCCAGAATTTTTTAACTGGCAAGATGAGGTTTATACTGAAGGATATAGTCAGAAATTTGGAGCTTCAGCTTCAGGTGGTGGTGATAATGGGAATTACTATATATCTGCGGGTTTTAGTAACCAAGAGGGGATTGTTAAAGGTTCTTCTTTAAAAAGTAGTGATATTCGAATCAATTTAAATCAAAAGCTAAATGACAAGCTACAATTAAAAGCACGTTTGAGTGGGTTCTTTAGTACCAATAACTTTGTTCAAGGTGGTGATTTAATAGGAAATTCGAATCGAAGTTTCGTAAGACAAGCCCTTGCGTTCAGACCTATTTTAGTGGCTACTGATATTAATGAAGATGTATTTAGCACAAATCCATACGCTTGGATCAATGATTTCTCAGATTTATCTAAAGGATCTCGTTACATTGGTTCTTTAGGACTTACCTATAAGCTTCCAGTTAAAGGCTTATCATATGAAGCTAAGTTTGGAGGTAATATTAGATCTAAAGATAGAAGACGTTGGTATGGGTTATCAACTTTTCAAGGCAATGATTCCGGTGGTTCACTTTCAATATCAACATTATACACAAAATCACATCAGTTTAATAACTTATTAAGATTCAATAGGAAATTTAATAGAAAACATAGAATTAATGCGATGGTCGGAGTCACTTATGACGTTCGAAAAGTAGAAAGAAGTATTTATGCGGTTGAAAACTTTATTACAACTCAATTTACTACTGAACAACCTGCATTTGGTGAGGTAATTAGAAGACCGTTAGCGCTAGCGAAATCGGATCAACAAATATTCTCACTTTTAGGTCGATTCAACTATACGTATAATAATAAGTATACTTTAACAGCTACCATGAGACGTGATGGTGTTTCAAAGTTTTCAGAAAGTAATAAGTATGGTAATTTTCCATCATTTGCTTTAGCTTGGAATGCTGGAAATGAAAGTTTTATTGAAAATCTAGATGTTTTTGAAAGTTTAAAATTTAGAGGTGGTTGGGGTCAAATAGGTAACCATGGTATAAACCCATACGGAACATTGTCTAACTACGGGGTGTCAAGTTTGTATGGAAATTCCGATGGCGGTACTAATGTTGCTATTGCACTATTAGGTCTTTCGAATCCTGATTTAACATGGGAAACAACAGAGCAATTAAACTTAGGTATAGATTTTAGTACCCTAAATGAAGTGGTATCAGGTACGATTGATATCTATGACAAGACCACTAAGAACTTACTTCAAAACTCTAATATTCCAACCTCTTCTGGGTTTTCAAATATTTTAGTAAACAAGGGATCTATTTCTAATAAAGGTGTAGAAGTTGCTTTAAACTTTATGCCGATTTCAACTGATGATATGGAGTTGAGTTTTGGAGGTAACATCTCTTTTAATAAAACACAGATTACAGACTTAAACGCTCAACCATTGCAGGGGTTTTACGAAAATGGCGCTGTAACAGATAGAAGATTTTATTTTGGGAATGCGATTAGTCGAGGTGTATATTTTAAAACCTTAGCAAATGTATTTGTAGAAGGGGAAGAATCGAGTCTCTTTTATGGGTATCAAACAGATGGTATCTACCAAACAGAAGATACCAATTTAGTTGAAGGTGCTGTGCCTGGTGATGTTAGAATTGTAGACCAATTGACTGAAGATACAGATGGTGATGGTATTTTAGACTCTGGTGATGGTGTGATCGATTTAAAGGATAGAACTTTTATTGGAAATCCAAATCCAGATTTTGTATATGGGTTTAATATTAATTTTAAATACAAAAGATTTACGGTTAGAGCTCTATTTAATGGGGTATTCGGAAATGATATTGCAAATGGTAACTTGTTGCAATTAGATAATGCGGAAGGATTGGCATTTCAAAATATTTTACCTAGAGCCTATAACAATGCATGGAGGCCAGACAATCAATCTAACACACATCCAAGAATTGGGTATAATATAATTAATGATGCTGCCATAACAGATCGTATCATTGAAGATGGTAGCTATTTAAGGTTAAATAATTTAACTGTAGGCTATGATATTCCTGTAAAAGACACTAATTTATTTAATACTATGAATATTTACATAGCAGGTCAAAACTTATTTACTTGGACAAATTACAGCGGATATAATCCAGAAATATCCACTTTTTCTTATTCAGGTCTTATAAACGGAGTCGATTTTAATGGCGGACCTAATGGGCGAACTATTTTACTAGGAGTAAATATGAGCTTTTAAATAAGCATCATTCTAAGTATTAAAAACAATTATAGATAGTACTAAATTATAAATTATGAAAAATTTTAAAATCATATTATTAGCAATTATAGGAATACTGGCTTATTCCTGTGATATCGATGAACAACCAATATTTCTGGATGCTGACGCTTCTTATGGAGATCTGCCAATTGCTAAGGGTGCTTTAGACGGAATTTATCAAGGATTGACAACATACGGTGCTATGGAGCAACGTATTTTTGCAATTAATGGTTTTTCAGGATTTTTTATTACACACAAACAAGGCTTTGACATTAACAACGTAAATAATCAGAATTTATTCTCTTTAAAGCCGGCCTATGACCGAGATTCAGAAAATATGTGGAGAGAGATTTATTCTGCAATTGGGCGGTGTAACGGTGCTATTAATAACATAACAACTGTTAATTCAACAACTGATAAAACAGAGTTAAGTTTCAATGATATTTCGGGGCAAGCCTATTTTGTGCGGGCTTGGTCTTATTTTTCCTTAGTTCGTCTCTTTGGAGATATTCCACTATGGTTAACACTTCCAGATAGTGATAACTTAAGCAAGGCAAAAACGAGTGCAAAGGAAGTTTACGTACAAATTATAGCGGATGCCAAAATGGCTAAGAGCCTTATGAATGGATCAATTGGAGCGGGCTATCCAAAACAATATGCCGCAAACATGTTATTAGCTAAAGTGTATATGACACTCGCTACAAGTCCTGATTTACAAGCAGATGGTATGAATGAAAGTGATTACTGGCAGATGGCCTACGACGAAGCTAACATGGCCTATGGTCAATATAGTTTAGTATCGGACTATAGCTCTTTATTCACAGACGAATTTGAAAACTCTACAGAGTCAATTTTCGAACTACAAATTAGTCAAGATGCTGCGGGCTCTCAAATGGGTAGGAATTATACCCCATGGAAATATAAACTAGGAAATCATTTTGGTTGGTTACAAGTAAGTGCAGATGTATTTCTAGACCACCGGGACACCTATCCAGATGATCCTAGGCTTCTAGGAACCTACCTTTATGATTATGTGAGAGCAGATACTGGTGCCCCAGTTAAAGTTTATCCTGCATTTGCTTGGAGATCTAATTTAAATAGAGCACATCCATTTTTGTTTAAGTTTGCTGAAAAAGATCCAACTCATAACAATCAATTTGGAGATCAAAATCTAATTATTTATCGTTATGCTGAGCTACTCATTATGCTGGCTGAGATTTCTAATGAACTCCAAAATGGTGAACAACTTGGTTATATTACAGAGGTCTTAGACCGTGCAGGTATGACAAATACAGCATATCTTGGAGATCAAGCGACCTTTAGAGATGCTATTATGACTGAATATCGATTTGAACTTCTAGGAGAAGGTGAAGATGCTCACAATAATAGAAGAAGAGGATTTGATTATTTTTTAACGCACACAATACATAAACATAACAATAATCCAATATTTAATGCCAATGTTGATATTGAACTAAGTACAGATCCAACGCAAGTAATGCAACTGCCAATTCCGCTTACTGAAGTCAATACGAACGACTTAATAAACTAGTGGTATAAATTGTGGTTTAATGAATTTTAAAAAGACCAGAGCTAAATAACTTTGGTCTTTATTTTATCATTAGTTAGTTCGTTTTAATGTCTTCATATTATAAGGTTGGAGAGATAATTTAAACGCTTCATGTATCATATCATAGCAGGTTGGCAAAAGGTTTTACTTCAATTATTTTACAGAAATCGTTTCTAATTAAAGTTTAGGTTTATAAAGTATTAGCAAAATATATGCATTTAAATTTATCAATTTTACTGTTTTTTACACTCACACTGTCTTATTCACAAGTTCATAAAAAACCAAATGTATTATTATTATATATGGATGATTTAAGGCCAGAGTTAAACTCTTATGGTTCAAAACACATATATAGTCCTCATATAGACAAGTTAGCTAAAAAGGGCGTTCAGTTTAACGAAGCGTATGCAAATGTTGCTGTATGCGGGGCTTCACGTGCAAGTATGCTTACAGGAATATATCCTAGTAAAGATTATTTTATTGATTATAAAACTAGGGTTGATATTGAAAAAAATGATATTGTTACGATTCCAAAACTTTTAAAAAACAATGGGTATACAACTATCTCAAATGGAAAAATTTACCACTTTTTGGATGATAAATGGGACGATTGGGATGAAGTATGGAGGCCATATGCTTTTGATAATCCTGAAGGAATTGAGCCTATCGATTGGTGGCAATCTTTATGGAAGGATTACCAAACAAAAGAAAATAAAGAATTAGAAAAAATTACAGGAAAAGGTCCTGCTTTTGAAATTGCCAATGTTAAGGATAGTGTTTTGATTGATGGTCTTTTGACAAATAAAGTCATAAGAGATATTAAAAGGTTAAAAAACAAATCATCACCATTCTTTTTAACGGCTGGTTTCATTTCAAATCACTTACCATTTATTGCTCCAAAGAGATTTTGGGATATTTATGACTATGATTCTATTAAACTTCCTTTAAATGATAGTCCTCCTATTAATGCTCCTAACATCTCCATAAGTTATAATGCAGAATTAATATATGGCTACTCAGGGATTCCTAAAAAGGGAGATTTGCCTTTAGATTTGTCTAAAAAATTAACGCACGGTTATTATGCAACCGTATCTTACGTTGATCATCTAATTGGAAAAATAATGAACACATTAGATGAAGAGGGGATTGCAAATAATACTATAATTGTATTTGTCTCTGATCACGGATTTAATCTTAAAGAACATTCTCAATGGGGAAAATATACAAGTCATAGAACTTCAGGAAAAGTTCCTTTAATAATATATGACCCTAGAAATGACTTCAGAACTAATTCTAACTCGCTTGTTGAATTGGTTGATATATACCCAACATTGTTAGCGCTTTTGGATTTAGATAAACCAAAACATAAGCTAGATGGAAAAAGTCTTGTAAATATTATAAGAAACCCATATCACGAAAATAAAAGCCATGTTTTTATGAAAAACGCTAAAGGATACACCATTAAAACTACTAAGTACAGTTATACGGAATATTTAAAACTTAAAGGCAAGCGTCAATGTATTGATAACATGTTATTTGATCATAAAAATGATGCCAATGAAACCGTAAATCTGTCTAATGAAGTTAAATATAAATCTGTGGTTGATTCTTTAAGTAATTTACTACACAACAGGTATCAATCTAATATATATGGAGTAAGTAACTAAATGTGTTTTTGTTTTTGTAAATGAAAAATTCAATACAGAGAATTACCTCTCGGGCCGATTGACTCATATTTAGCCAAACCTTCACCCCTTAGATAGGAACCCTAAATAGAATAAAGTATCTAAATAAAATTTAAAGGATTAAATCTAGAAGATTATCTAAAATCTCATTATTAAAAACAAACTATGAAATTAGCTATTTATTCATTTTTATTCATTCTTTTTGGCGCTATTACAGTTAGAATAAACGCTCAAGAAACTGCTAAAAAACCACTCAATGTTGTATGGATTAGTTGTGAAGATGTAGGACCCATTATGGGCGTTTATGGAGTCGATCAAATTAAGACACCAAATATTGACAAGCTAGCAGCTGAAGGCGTTAGATACTCCAATGCATATTCTACGGTAGGTGTGTGTGCACCAAGTCGTTTTTCGATTATTACAAGCATGTATCCAGCGCGTTTAGGAGCCCATAACATGCGTACGGGCAATCTAAATAATTATAAGACTCCAGAAAAATTATTCTTAAAAACAACAACCAATATAATTGACAAAGCAGGCAACCCAATTCCTGAGTATGAAGTGGTCACTCCTGAAAACGTAAAACCTTTTACTCAGTATCTAAGAGCCGAAGGGTATTACTGCATAAATGATAATAAATGTGACTATCAGTTTAATGCGCCTTTCACTGCTTGGGATCATACGTTAGGATCAAATTTATTTGATAAAATACCAGGCAATCAGCCGTTTTTTTATGTCAAAAACTTATACACGACCCACGAGTCAAGAATCTGGTTGCGAAAAGATGAGCCACTAACTGTATTTCCAGATGAGGTTATTGTTCCTGATTACTATCCAGATATTCCTGAAGTTAGAAATGACTTAGCTATTAAATATTCCAATATCGAGGCACTTGATAAAGAGGTTGGAGAATTATTAAAAGATTTAGAAGCTAAGAATTTACTAGACAATACAATTATCTTTTTTTGGAGTGATCATGGTGGAAACCTTTTGAGACAAAAGCGTGCTGTAGGAAACAGTGGACTTCATGTTCCTTTGATTATTAGATATCCAAATAAATACAAAGCCGGAGAGGTTGAGAATGCATTAGTTTCATTGATGGATTTAGGGCCTACTGTCATGTCACTATTAGATATTAAACCCCCAAAGCATACCGACGGTAAGGCGTTTGCGGGTCGATATAAAAAAGAATCTAGAGATTACATTTTTGGTTCTGCCGATAGATTTGATGAATCTACTGATATGCAGCGTTCCGTTTTAGATGGACGATTTGTTTATATTAAAAATTTCATGACAGAATTACCTTTAATTTTTAGAAATAAATACAGAGAGCAAATTCCTATGAATAAGAAACTTATTGATATGGATATTAAAGGGGAATTGAGTGGAGATGCTGCCTATATTTTTATGAAAAAGAAGTCTGTAGAGGAGTTGTATGACTTAAAAACAGACCCCGACGAAGTTCATAATTTAGCTCTTAATCCTGTTTATGAAGCAAAACTTATTGAATTAAGAACGGCCCTCTCAAAATGGCAAGCAGAGATTGATGATCAAGGGTTTAAGCCAGAAAGTGAAATTATTAAAGGGTTTTGGCCAAAAATGATTCAGCCAGTAACATCAGATGTAAAGATTGAGATTAATTCGTATGGTCTTGTAAAAATGTCTTGCGACACAAAAGGAGCTTCTATCGGTTATCAAACGGAAGACATGATAGGTAAGGGCCGTTGGTTGTTATACACAAAACCTATTAAAATTAAATCCACACAGAAACTATTGGCAAGAGCCATACGAATTGGTTATAAGGCATCTAACATCACATTAAACTAAATTTAGAAGTTAAGTATCTTTTTTCTATTGGTTATTTCAATACCACAGGATATTTCCAGTCAGGAAGAAACTAAAAAACAAAACACAGATATTTCAAAATTTCCAGCGAACATAGAACTAGGTAAAATGTATAGCCAAAAATTAAAAGTGATGCGTAATTTTTTTAAAAAAAAACTTAGATTTTCAATCGAGCTGTATATATCCAAATCCCGCTGGCAACATACTTTTCTTTTCAGGTGCGCATAATGAAGTAGCTTTTATGATCATGTACTTGTTAGGAAAAAAAATATAATTTAATGAAAACCGCTCAATACAGGTAAATGGAGTTTCATTTGACATTGGTAGTTTAAGAGCGGGTTTTAAATTAAAATTAAAAAAATGATACAAAAAATAACCAGACATGCGTTTACAATTATTACAATAGCAATTGTATGTATTTTAATTAGTGCTAATGGTTTATCTAATTCTAACAAAATTAAAGTAGACTCTTTAAGTGATCGATATAAAGATTTATTTCACTTAGGAGCCGCCATCAATCAAGATATTATTTTTGGGAAAGATGTACAATCTTTAAACATAGTAACATCAGAATTCAATTCTATAACGCCTGAGAACTCTTTAAAATGGCTGTATCTTCAGCCATCTCCTAATAAATTCAATTTTATTGCCGCAGATAAATATGTTGCATTAGGGATTAAAAATAATATGAATATCGTTGGACATGCCTTAGTTTGGCACAACCAGCTTGCAGATTTCATGAAGAATACTTCAAGTAGTGCAGCGTTTACTAATCATGTGAAAAACCACATACATACAGTTGTTTCTAGGTACAAAGGGAAAATTGATGCTTGGGATGTGGTTAATGAGGCTTTTAAGGAAGATGGATCGCTTAGACCCTCTGTTTTTAAAAAGCAGATGGGAGAGAATTACATTGAAGATGTTTTTAAATTAGCTGAAACAGCCGATCCGGACGCCGACTTGATTTACAACGATTATAATTTATATAAACCCGCCAAACGAGCAGGAGTTCTTAAAATGGTGAAAAAGCTTCAAGACAATGGTATTAAGATAAATGCAATAGGTGTTCAGGCACACTGGAGATTGAAATCTCCAAGTTTAAATGAAATTGAACAAATGATATTAGATATTTCGGCTGCTGGTGTTGACTTGATGTTTACAGAGCTAGATATTACAGTATTGCCAAATCCTTGGGAATTAGTTGGCGCAGAAGTCACTCGAAATTTTTCAAAATTTGAAGGAGATCCAAAAATGGACCCTTATCCCAATGGGCTTCCAAAAGAGATAGAAATACAATTAGCAAAGCGTTACAAAGATATTTTTAAGCTATTTATGAAACACCAAGATAAGATTAGTAGCGTTACATTTTGGGGAGTTATAGATCAATATTCTTGGCTTAACGATTGGCCTATAAAGGGGCGTACGAACTATCCACTTTTATTTGACAGGGAGTACCAACCTAAACTAGCTTACAAAACGTTGGTTAATCTTATTGAGAATTAACTATTAAACTAATTTAACGAAACGATTATGAATCTAAACACCACTAATTTAATTCACAAATTGAAGCCCTTAATACTGTTGCTTCTTTTTATGAGTTCATCATTTATTTTTTCTCAATCTAAAATAAGTATTGAAGGTTTAGTATATGATATGTTTGACGATCCCGTTCCTTATAGTTCCATTGGTATTTCAAAGAAGAATATAGGAGCTAGTGCAACGGAAGACGGGAGTTTTAGTTTTTTTGTCTCCAAAAAAGAATTGATGGATACACTTAAGGTTTCTTCTATAGGTTATGAGACTTACAAAATTAACGTTCAAGACTTTCTTAAATTAAAAGAAAAAAAGATCGTTTTAAAAGATAAAATAACTGAATTAAAAGAAATATCAATTCAAAGTTCAAAATCAATTGTAAAAAATGCCCTTAAAAAACTTAAAACGAATACTCTAAGTAGCAAACATGCACTTGGGATGCTATACAGGCGTTGGTCTGTAGAAGATAAAATTTGTCGTTTTTTTATTGAACAGTATATTGATGTTGTAGATCGCGGGCCTTCGTCCAGTATATATGGATTTAAGATTCGTCACAATCGTACTTCTTCTGATTATAGATTTGTGAAAAACCTTCAAAATAAACACTCATTGCAGTATATGGAGTGGAATAACCCGCTGCGAAAAGGAATCTCATTGGGCGCTTATAAATGGAAAAAAATAAAGGATACTAATTATGATGATGATGATCTTGTAGTAATCAAAGGAAGCAAGAAAAACGGCAATTTTATAACACTATATATTGGGTTAAATGTGGCGAAAATATATAGATTAGACATGTTTAAGACACATAAAGAAGGAACGTCTATGGATGCTATTTATGTTTATAAAAATAACAATGAAAAGAAGCTGTATTTGAGTTATCATAAAAGAGAGTATACATTCCAGGTTAAAACGCCTGAACATATAAAAAGAATTATGACTCAAACTGGAAAAAAACCAAAGCCTTTTGTTCCAGTAGCCTACAGACATGAGGTTTTTGTTTTGAACTTAGATGACAATTCCAAAACAACAAAATCTAAAGGAGACGAATATAATCAAAGAGATATGACTTTGTATAAATTAGACTATGATCAACACTTTTGGAATAATTTAAGTCTTCCGCCAGAAACCAAATTTTATAAAAAAAACAGAGAGGAACTTGAGGGTTTGTTTGATGTTCCGATTGAAACACAGTTTAAATATTCAAATTCTAATTAATAAATAATTCAGGTATGAAATACCTTTTATACATATCGTTATTTTTTAGTTTATTCACAAATTGTATTGAATAGGGTTCGGATAGAGATGTTAAAGCGCGAATTGAAACTAAATTATTTTTTCAATTATAAAGAATTACTGTAAAATTAAAAGGAGCATTAAGTTCTGCATGAATTTTAATATTCGTGATTAAAAAAATAGTTTATGACCAATTTTTTAAACAAATTGACCTAAAATGAAACTGTTTTTTTTAGGGTTAAATTTATTTTTACAGTCATTCTTTATAATAATTATCAATCATAAATAAATGAGAATAAATAATCTAATTATTCTAATTGTATTGTTATCTCTAGGTTTTAACTCAAAACTGGGTGCTCAAAAAAAAGAAAAGACTTCTAAAATAAAGCAGCCCAACTTTTTATTTGTCATGGTAGACGATCAACCTTTTGATGCCATCGGAATTTCAGGTCGTTATCCATTTTTAAAAACACCAAATATTGATCGATTAGCAAAAGAAGGTGCGAATGTTAAGAATTTTTTCGTAACACAATCTATATGTTCTCCATCTCGAGCTAGTTTTTTAACGGGTACGTATCCTCATATTCATGGTGCAAACCAAAATAATCGTCATGTAGATCCAAACTGGGATGAATTTGCACCCTATTCTAGTCACTTACAAAAAGCGGGGTATGAAACAGCGCATGTGGGTAAAATTCATATGGCACATTTAAGAGGGAAAGCGCACATAAGACCCGGTTTCGATTATTGGTTTAGTTTTATAGGGCAAGGGAAATATTTTGATCCTCCGGTCAATGAAAATGGACGCGAGTATCAAGAAAAAGGATATATGACAGATATTCTTACAGATAAAGCAATTACTTGGTTAAAAGAAAAACGAGATACAAACAAACCGTTTAGTTTAAACCTTTGGCACAAAGCGGTGCATCAACCACATCTTCCAGCTCCAAGACATGCAGATTTATATGCAGACGAGGAATTGCCTAAACCACCTTATGATACGCATAAAGAAACCTTTAAAGGGAAGCCTGAATGGCAAAGAAAAAAAACCTACGGTTTTGCTTGGAAGAAGAATCTTCCAATTCCGTCTGAATTGCCAGAACAAGAATGGCCAATAAATTATGATAAGAATATGCAACTTTTGCGATGTTTAGCTGCTATTGATGAATCTCTTGGAAGGGTTCTAACTACTTTAGAGGAAATGGGCGAACTAGACAATACTGTAATTATTTACACTAGTGATAATGGGTATTTTATGGGAGAGCATACTTTTTTAGACAAACGCTTAGCTTATGAAAACTCTATGCGTGTTCCCATGCTTATTCGTTATCCCAAAATAATTAAAGAACGTACCCAAGTAAAAGAACAATGTTTGAACATCGATATGGCTCCGACAATTCTGAATCTAGCAGGAATAGAAATACCAGACTATATGCAAGGAGAGTCGATGGTAAATTTATTGAAGGGTGAAAAAGAAAAGAACTGGAGAAAAGCAATTTTATTTGAATATTATGTAGATAGCTACTGGCCGTATGCCGGACCAAATCAAATTGCTGTGAGAACAGAAAGATATAAGTTGGTAGATTCTTTTTTAGCCAATGATATTGATGAGTTGTATGACCTTAAAAATGACCCTGGTGAAATGAATAACTTAATTGATATTGCTAACTATGATGGCATAGAACAAAATCTTAGAGCTCAAGCAACCACATTAAAAAAACAATATAAATACAATCCAGATAGAGATTGGTGGTTAAATAAGGTCATGAAATCTAAGCGAAACCAAAAAAACCATTAATAGTAAAGACATTTCTCATTTAAAAAATTGTATTTTAGTGGGGTAAATCGTTGCAATGAAAAAACAAATTTCTAGCTCAATTCTTTTTGTTTTATTTTTTTTTTCTTCTCTAATCCATGGGCAGCAAATTAAACATCTTGGTGTTTATGATGGGATTAGTAGCGGTGCTGCACGTGCTTTTGAAAAAGACAGCTTGGGGTATATGTGGATTGGAACTTCTCAAGGTCTAAATAAATATTCTGGACATGAATTTAAAAGGTACGATACGTATGTTTCTGACGGAGTTGAAGATATTATTAATATTGCAGGTAATATCTTCGTTTTGGGCTCTAAAGGACAACTGTTGAAATACCAGTATGAACAGGACAATTTTAAATCCATATTAAGTCTCAAAAATTTTAATTTTTTATCTTTTGAGTTGCTCAATGATCATACCTTAGTAATTGGACTTAAATCCGGACTGCTAATTCACGATTTAGAATCCAATAAAACCAGTAAATTACGACATTCTAAAACCCGTTTTAATAGGAAGATTCATGTAAGAGATAGCAAGGTTTATGTTGCCTCAACGAATGGGATTAATGTGTATCGTTATTTAGAGACTTCCAATCAACTTGTGTATCAGCATACACTTTTAGAGGCCATTGAAACGCTTGATTTTGATTTTGATAATCAAAATAGAATTTGGGCTGGAACGTATCAAAAGGGACTTTTTGTAATTGATGCACAAAACACTAAAAATGTAGACTTATATGATCGTCAAGTTGATACATTTACGGCAAGATCTATTGATTTTGATAGAGAAAATAATGCCTTAATCTCTGTTGAAGGTATGGGGTTATTAGTAATAGATCAAGATTTAAATATTGTTAAGACTTTAAAACATGATCCCAATAAACTTAACTCTTTAAGTCAAAATAGTATTTATGAGATTTTTGTAGACGATGAAAACGTTTATTGGCTGGGTTTGAGAGAAATTGGTATTGATTTGGTGTATCCAAAAAACAATCCATTTAATAATATTTCTTATGTGCCATACAAGTCAAATAGTATACACAATAACAATATTCGTTCTATATATTTTGATGAAAGTGATACTGTTTGGTTTGGAACAGAAAACGGAATTAGTAAGCTTTCTCCGGATGGAATGTGGACGAATTATAATAAGAACCCAGATTTAGCAAACAAGGCAGTATTAACTATAAATAAGTACAATAACCATCTTATTTTAGGAGTGTATGGTAGTGGATTAATTAAGTTCAATCCAGAAACAGGAAAAACAGATGTCTTTCCTTTAACCCAAGATAACAATAAATCTAAATTAATTTTTGCCACTTATGTTGATAAAAATGAAGTCTGGGTCGGAGGGATTGACGGTCCTGTAAAACACTATCAAAACGGTGTTTTAGTTAACAGTTATAAGACGGGGAATGCGCGGTCTATTATCTCTAATAATCAAGACCTTATATTTGTGGGGTCTGCTAACGGCTTGAAGGAAATTAATAAACGAACCAAAAAAATAAGACCGATTAAAAATAAGGTCATTAAAAATATTCCACAGATTTATTCTTTGTGTTTTGATGAAATCAACAATTGTATTTGGATTGGAAATACGCAAGGGCTTTTAAGCTATGATCTAACGACTAAGGAGATTAAGCATCTAAATAAAGAACTAAATTTTGAATCGGGAACTGTATTTTCGATTCAAAAAGATGCTAACGCAAACCTATGGTTGGGAAGTTATTCGGGTCTATGGAAGCTAAATCCAAAAAGAGGCATTATCAGAAAATTTGATGCGGCTGATGGCTTAACTATTAAATCGTTTGGTTTTGGTGCATCCACGCAATCTAATACTGGCCGTTTGGCGTTTGGAGGTCCCAAAGGAGCAACGCTATTTAGCCCTAAAGATTTATCAAGTGAGAAAGAAGACTTAAAGATTTATGTTTCTGAATTCAAAATTAATGGGGTTGCACCAGACGCTACAATCCTTGATAAAAACATAAATTTCCTTGATAAAATCGAACTAAATTACAATCAAAATTCATTAAGTTTTAATTTTGAGACCCCCAAGCTTCATGGGTCAAAAAAACAAGTATTCAGTTGGGAATTAAAGGGCTATGACAACCAACCAACCCTATCAAAAAATAGTCGACAAGCCGTATATTCAAAATTACCTGCAGGTTCCTATTCTTTAGAGACAAAAGTTACAAATGTAGATGGCGTTTTATCTTCAGAAATCTATAGCATAGACGTTATTATTAAACAACCGTTTTGGTTAAGTAATTTCGCTTTTTTAGTATATATATTCCTAGGACTTGTCTTAGGGTATCTATTAATTCTAATAAAAAAATCAAGAGCTGATCAGAAGTTTAATGATAACAAAATAAAATTCTTTACCGAAGTTGCACACGATATTAGAACTCCTGTTACCTTAATTCAATTATTGGTTTCTCAACTTTCAGAAAAAAACAAATTTCAAAATAGTATTGAGCTAATACAACGAAATACACAAAATTTAAATGAATATGTAACACAGCTTTTAGATTTTCAAAAGGCAGACCGAGGGATGCTAAAGTTGACAGTTAAAAAAGTAGATTTAAAGAAAATAATACACAGAACTGTTGCTGAGTTTGAGCCTCTGCTCATTGAAAAATCTATTGATATATCTTTATCAGTTTCAAAGGTTTATTTGTGGTTTGATGAAACTAAAGTATCACGAATTTTTTATAATTTAATTTCAAATGCTATAAAATATAGCGAGGATGGGGGGCAAATCGAAATTAAGGTTTTAGTAAATAATAAAAATGTCCAAATTGATTTTATAGACAATGGAATAGGAATCCCAGAAGATGAACATAAACTATTATTTTCAAGATTTACGAGAGGAACTAATATTAACAATACAGGGATTTCCGGCTCTGGAATTGGTTTAATGATTTCCAAAAAAATTATCGAATTGCACGGGGGAACAATTGAGTTTAAAAGTAAACAGAATATAGGATCTACCTTTTCTTTAACACTCAAAAAAGGAAGCGAACATTATAACGAAAAGGACTTGTTTGTTAAAGAGGCAGAAGTTTTCGATTCAGAGTCTATTCAAGAAGGTATTACCAGTAATAAAACCTTATTGCTAGTAGAGGATAATGAAGACTTAAGAGCCACCATTAAATTTGAGTTGGAAAAGAAATATACTGTGATTGATGCCCCTAACGGTAGAGAAGCACTTTTAATAGCGCTTTCAAAAAATCTAGATTTAATTATTACGGATGTAATGATGCCTGTGATGGGTGGAAAAGAGCTTTGTAATACTATAAAAACCAATTTTCAAACAAGTCATATTCCTTTGATTATGATTACTTCCTTAAACGATGTTGATGATAAAATTGAAGGTCTTGAAATTGGGGCTGATGCGTATTTAGAAAAACCCTTTAATATGAAAATATTAAATGCATTGATTGTTAACCTTTTGAATTCAAGACAACCAATTACTCAAATCTCTAAATCAAGCTTAGATCCTAAACAGCAGGTGAAATCTAACGACGAAAATTTCTTATCTGATATCGTTGAGATTATAAAAATGAATATTACCAATAGTGAATTTTCGATTGATTTAATATCTGAAAAAACAGGCCTTAGTCGGTCTAAGTTATTTCGAAAGTTAAAAGGCTTGACAAATATGTCTCCTGTTGACTTAGTAATTAAAATTAAATTAAATCATGCCTCAGAGTTACTAAAAAACAATAAAACCATCCGTATTAGTGAAGTTGCCTACGCATCGGGTTTTAATGACCCAAAGTATTTCAGCACCTTATTTAAGAAATTCTATGGTAAAACTCCTAAAGAATATAGTGAAGCGTTTTAAATTACCTAGTAATGTCAAAAAGTAGATCGTATTGGCTGAAATTTAAACTATACTTTTCATTATTTTATAGACATTGCTGTATTATAAAAATTAATAAATGAAAAATAGCACCAAATTACTATCTCTTATTTTAATAGGATTGGTTTTTTTTAGTTGTAACACAACTAGAATAGTATCAAAAAAGAAAGCGCCTAATTTTATCCTAATTTTAACTGATGATCAAGGGTGGAATGGTACCTCAGTGCAAATGATGGATGAAGAAATTCGTTCAAAAAGCGACTATCATCAAACTCCTAACTTAGAAACATTGGCAAAACAAGGCATGCGTTTTTCTTCCGCCTATGCGAGTGCTCCAGTCTGTTCTCCCTCAAGATATAGTATTCAGTTTGGACAAACGCCAGCTCGGCTTAAAATGATTAGAGTAGGTATGAATACCAATCATATCGATCATCAAACAGCGCTTACAATACCGAAGTTGTTAAAATCAATTGACGCTAATTATACAGCGGCTCATTTTGGTAAATGGGGTATTGATGTTGATCCTTCAGTTCTTGGATATGATTACAGTGACGGGATTACAGGGAATAAAGAGGGTGGATTTAGTTACAAATCATCTAAAAAGATACAATGGGGTAATACCATTACAGAGGATCCAAAGAAAATATTTAGCACCACGCAAAGTGCTATTGATTTTATTGAATCTCAAGCAAAATCTAAAACTCCCTTTTTCTTACAAGTTTCCCATTATGCAGTTCATTCAGACATTATGGCGCGAGAAGAAACACTAGAAAAATATAAAAACAAAGCAAAGGGAAGGTATCAAAAACATGAAGGATTTGCTGCAATGACAGAAGATCTAGACACAGGTGTAGGTCTGTTATTAGACCGTGTAAAAGAATTAGGTCTAGAAAGCAATACTTATATTATTTATACTTCAGACAATGGGGCCGTTCCTATAATGCCACCCAAACGATTTTATAAACAGGGTTCAAACTTTCCTTTAAGTAGAGGAAAATGGGATGCTATGGAAGGGGGTCTAAGAGTTCCATTTATTATTGCTGGGCCAAAAATTAAAGCAGGAATAGAATCGAAGACACCAATTACATTTTCTGATTTAC
>JBLFXB010000032.1:0-22087 GCA_047611925.1 Polaribacter sp. | reverse complement strand
AATTAAAAAAATGTTAAAGTTTTAAAAAAACAACTAAATAAAAATGCAAAAAAACGCATGAATTTAATTTAGAGAAAAGAATAACAAATAAAGCATATAGCCAATGATTTCCTCAAATTAATTATCTAGTTATATACTACTTACCTAAGTATCTCGGGTTTTCTATTCCGTTTTTATTTGCTAAATTAGTCGATTAAACAACTGAAAATATTACTCGAACACGTCGTAAAACATTAGAACAAGTTCTGAATAAAGACCAGATAATTTTCATTACTTTTAAATTTTATTTTGTTAAAAAAACTGACTATAGCTAAAATCAATATCATGAAAAAAATCACTTTTTCTTTACTATTATTCTTTATTGCCACAGCCACCTTCGCACAATCTATTGATACTGTTTTTAAATCTGTTAAGTACAGAAATATTGGCCCTTTTAGAGGAGGTAGGTCTGTTGCCGCATCTGGTGTCGTCGGAGACCCGATGACATACTATATGGGAAATACCGGTGGTGGACTTTGGAAAACTAAAGATGGTGGTCAGCTCTGGGAAAATATTTCGGATGGATATTTTAAAACCAGCTCTGTTGGAGCAATAGCAGTTTCTGAAAGTGATCCAAATGTGCTATATGTGGGAATGGGTGAGCATGCACCTAGAGCTGTTATGACTTCTTATGGAGACGGTGTTTACAAATCTACTGACTCAGGTAAAACTTGGACTCACATTGGTCTAAAAGCTACTCAGCATATCTCAAGAATAGTGATACATCCTAAAAACCCAGATATTCTTTTTGTGGCAGCGCAAGGTGCATTATATGGCCCCAATAAAGAAAGAGGAATTTTTAAATCTATTGATGGCGGTGCAAGTTGGAATAAAGTACTTTTTGTAAATAATCTAACAGGAGCCTCTGAATTATCAATGGACTTTAACAATCCTTTAGTTATGTACGCCGCTATGTGGGAACATCAGCGCAAGCCTTGGAAAGTAATTAGTGGAGGTGTCGGGAGTGGCCTTTACAAAACTATTGATGGAGGAAAAAATTGGAATAAAATTCATGAAGGCTTACCTAAAGAGAAAGGAAAGATGGCTATTGCTGTCAGTCGATCAAATTCTGACAAGGTGTATGCTTTGGTTGAAAGTGATTCTGACAAAGAGTTGGGTGGGTTATTTGTTTCTAACAATGCTGGAAAAAAATGGTCTAAAATCTCTTCAGACCACAGTCTTGTTCAAAGAGCGTGGTACTATATCGAATTATTTATCGACCCTAATGACGAAGAAACAGTATATGTTCTAAATGCCAGTGCACAACGCTCAATTGATGGTGGAAAAACCTGGTCAACAATAACCGGTACACATGGAGACTACCATGATCTTTGGATCAACCCAAGCAACAGCAAAAATATGGTCATTGCCAATGACGGTGGTGCTGCTGTATCTTATAATTATGCAAAATCATGGTCTCTTCAAAACAGAATGGCTACCGCACAGTTTTATAGAGTGAATACTGATAATCTTTTCCCTTACAATCTTTATGGCGGGCAACAAGATAATTCTTCCGTAAAAATTAGTAGCCTTGCTCAAGGAAGTGGTGGTATAAATGAACAAAATTGGTCAGCTTCTGCCGGCGGAGAAAGTGCCTTTTTAGCTTTCGATCCCGACAATCCTAGATATGTATTAGGAGGTAGCTATTTGGGAACCATTGAAATCTTAGATACTAAAGCAAAAGCGAGTACTCAAATTATGGCGGCTCCTATCCAATATTTGGGTAGAGATTCTAAAGATATGAAATACAGATACAATTGGAATGCTCCAATTATCTGGTCACAACATGAACCAAACACGTATTATCATGGAGCACAATTGCTATTGCGAACTAGAGACAACGGTAACAATTGGGAAGAGATTTCTCCCGATTTATCCAACAATGAAAAGAAAAAACAAGGAAAAGGTGGTGGTCCTTATACAAACGAAGCGGTAGGTGCAGAGAATTACGGTACGTTAGCGTATGTTATTGAATCGCCACATGAAAAAGGCTTTATTTGGACCGCAACAGACGATGGAGTTTTGCAATTAACTAAAGATGGTGGAAAAACTTGGAATAATATCACCCCTAAAGGTCTCCCTGAAACTTTAATCAATTCTATTGAAATCTCTCCTCATGATAAAGCAACAGCTTATATTGCTACAACTAGATTTAAATTTAACGATTACACTCCTGCGATTTATAAAACAACAAACTATGGTAAGTCTTGGACGAGTATCAGTTCTGGTATTCCAACAGGAGCTTATACAAGAGTTGTTCGAGAAGATACAACCCGAAAAAACTTGCTTTTTGCTGGAACAGAATTAGGCATATACATTTCATGGAATGGTGGAAAGCAATGGCAATCATTTCAATTGAATTTACCGATAGTACCTATTGCCGATTTAAAAGTAAGTCATGATGACTTAAGTATTGCAACCATGGGTAGATCTTTTTGGATATTAGATGATTTAGGATTAATACGACAATTTGAAGGTAATGAGACACCTTTCGTACTATTTCAGCCAGAAGATGCAGTTATCGGTAATTGGAAGAGTCAATTAAATAGTAATTCAGACAGCTTCTTAGGAACAGATGATTCCCAAGGTGTTAATCCAGCCAATGGTGTGGTATTTTATTATTATTTACCGACTGTGATAAAAGATGCAGCATTGACTTTATTGATTAAAGATAAAGACGGAAATTTGGTTAGAGCCATTAGTTCTAAAAAAGATCCTAATTATTTAAAATACCCTGGAGGCCCTTCACCTGAGCCTATACTATCTAATAAAGTTGGACTTAATCGTTTTGTTTGGGACATGAGACATACGAGTATACCTGGAATGCCGACTGCTTATATTGAAGGATCTTTTAGGGGCCATAAAGCGATGCCAAATACATATACTGGTGCTCTTAAGCAAGGTGGTAAATCATCTGAAGCATCATTCAATATAGTATCAAATCCATTATATACTATCACTAAAGAACAATATAAAGAAACTCATGATTTCAGAACTAAAACTGAAACAAATATCACAGATATGCACATGAGAGTTAATACGTTAAAAAAAGTGCAAAGCCAGATTGCAATCATCCTAAATGATTTATCCAAAGAAGAAAAATATAGCAAGGTAAAATCTGAAGGTGAAACGATAATTAAAAAGCTAAAATCTTGGGATGAAGATATGGTGCAACGCAAATCGAAGGCGTATGATGATGTAGAGAATTTCCCTAATAAATTCACAGCAGAATATATTTTCCTTATTAGTCAAAATGATAGCGGATTACCTAAAGTAAACCAAGCATCAAAAGACAGGCTAGTTGAGCTTGACAAACAATGGGAAGTATTAAAAACCAGATCAAATGAACTTATAAATATTGATATTCCTACATATAATAAATTGCTTTGGGATACTGGTATTGGAGCTCTTAAAACAAGATAAAAAATAAGGTTAAAAAAGGAAAATGACTTATAACCTTGCTGTACAGAGAATATCAAATTAATTGTTGGTACAAGCCTACTTACGAAAATTCTACCTTCAACTGCGCTCAGGTACCAACGGATTTTCTATTTGGTTTGTACTTGCAAAATTAAGTAACTACTCATACCCTAGACGTTATCGAAACTTCTTGAATTTCAACTCAATTTTTAAACATTAAATTCAGTATTTTTGCGGCATGGTAAAAGAGTTACAATTACGCATTCAATTAAAAGAAGATAAAATAACTGATATTCTGCTAAAAAAGGCAGCGCATCATTTAAGCATTAAACCTTCTACCATTTCTGGCGTAAAAGTATTGCGTAAATCTATTGATGCTCGTAAACAGCAAATTTATTTCAACTACAAAGTTGCTATTTACATCAATGAGCCTTTACCAGAAACATCAGAGTATCAATTCGATTATAAAGATGTTTCTAGTGCAAAAGAAATTCATATTATTGGTTTTGGTCCTGCAGGAATGTATGCTGCATTGCGTTGTATAGAATTAGGTTTTAAACCAATTGTGTTAGAACGAGGTAAAAATGTACAAGACCGTCGTAGAGATTTAAAAGCCATCAATCAAGATCATTTTGTACATGAAGACTCTAACTATTGTTTCGGTGAAGGTGGCGCAGGAACGTATTCTGACGGAAAATTATATACACGTAGTTTAAAACGTGGAGATGTTCGCCGAATTTTCGAAAACTTAGTTTTTCATGGAGCTACAGGAGAGATTTTAGTAGATGCACATCCACATATTGGAACTAATAAATTACCTAAAATTATTCAGAACATTCGGGAGACTATTTTAAATCACGGAGGAGAAATCCACTTTGAAAGCAGAGTCATCGATTTTGTGGTTAAAAACAACAAGTTACAAGCCATTCAGTTACAAAACGGCACAGAAATGACAGTGAATTCTGTAATTCTAGCAACGGGTCATTCTGCAAGAGATATTTACGAATTATTACATAAAAAAGAAATTGCATTAAAAGCAAAGTCCTTTGCAATGGGAGTTCGTGTAGAGCACCCACAACATATTATAGACTCGATACAATACCACTGTTCTGACAAGCGAGATGAGTTATTGCCTGCAGCAGCATATAGTTTAGTACAACAAGTAAATGAAAGAGGCGTATATTCTTTCTGTATGTGTCCCGGCGGATTTATTGTTCCTGCTGCAACTGCAAACGGAGAAGTTGTTGTAAACGGAATGTCGCCAAGTAGACGGAATAATTTATATGCAAATTCAGGAATTGTTGTTGAATTAAACATTGACAAAGATTTTGCTAAATATGAAAAATTTGGACCTTTAAAAGGGTTAGAATTCCAGAAAGACTTAGAACGCTTGGCGTTTACTGCAGGAGGAAGAAGTCAGGTTGCCCCTGCACAACGTTTAACCGATTTTGTAGAAGGAAATTTATCTCCAGACTTAAACTTAACATCTTATCAACCAGGATTAAAATCAGCGCCATTACATTCTTTATTACCTAAAATTATTGGAGGAAGATTGCGTAAAGGCTTTGAATCATTCGGGCAAAAAATGCACGGTTATTATACTTCTGAAGCGAATATTATTGGTGTAGAATCTAGAACTTCATCACCTGTAAATATTCCAAGAAAAGACAATTTAGAACACCCAGAAATTGAAGGATTATTTCCTTGTGGAGAAGGCGGCGGTTACGCTGGCGGAATTGTATCTGCAGCAATGGATGGAGAGCGTTGTGCTGAAGCAGCAATCGTAAATTTTTAAGGTATTAATTTTTCGTTAAAACTGCACCTTCTCTTGTTTCTAGCATATAGAAAAAGCGTATATTGGCAGCTTGAAAACGGAATCTCAGGCAACCAATGAGTAACAAGGAAAAGAAAAGAAAAAAATCTAGAAGTGAATTATTACATCAGTATTATTCATATACTGGGTTCTACAAATTTATTGGCACTAGCCTACGTAAAGCTATTATTCCAATAGCATTGTTAGTTGTTGGCTTACTGCTTTTTAATAAATACATATATAACATTAACGATGGTTTACAAACCATGACAGAAACTTTTTCTACCGTTGGTGTTTTAGCAGTATTCTTCACCTCAGAAACATTATTAGGATTAATTCCACCAGAAATTTTTATTGCTTGGTCTAAAAAAACAGCTGATCCATTACTTATACTTGCAATTTTAGCTACTTTATCTTATTTGGGTGGAATTATTTCATTTTTCATAGGAAAAGCAGGATTGAGAATTGAAAGTATTAAAAATTTCTTAGAAGTAAAAATGGAAAAACAATTAAAAAACACCAGTAAATGGGGAGGTTTTTTAATTGTAGTTGGTGCTTTATTACCAATTCCTTTTTCGATTACGTGTTTAACTGCCGGAATGATAAAATATCCATTAAAGGGAGTTGTTCTTTTTGGCTTATTCCGTTTCTTACGTTTTGCTGTGTATGCTTGGGCTATTTTTCAAATGGTAGATTAATTTCTTACCTATTACTTCATAACTTTACGAACGCTAAATGTGATTTATTAAAAGGGAAGTATATTCTAAAACTCTTTTCTAAATAAGACTTTTGAAACGCGTACATTTGCAACATGGGATTAACAAACAACGATATTTTTAAAAAATTACGTGTTGCACATAAGTATCGCGATACAGACATTATTGAAATCTGTGCTTTAGTAGATTTTAAAGTTACCAAAGGAGAATTAGGTGCTATCTTTAGAAATGAAGACCACCCTAAATACATGGAATGTGGTGACCAATTTTTACGTAACTTTTTAAACGGACTGGTGATTCATTTACGTGGACCAATGCCCGCTAAAGGAGAGAAACCAAAACAAAAAGACACTCCAGACCATCACAAAAAACCTTTTCAAAAATAAGAGACACTTTATTAAGTGTTAGCAAATAAGCTATCAGCTACAGTTGATAGCTTATTTTTTTATTCCAAATGGAGAGTAAATTTTTACAGCGCTTTTCAGCACCTCCTCTTTATTTAGTGTCATTTTCTTTAATTTTTGATTCGCGAACATCGACATTTCAGCAGTATAATAGGCACTTGAAGGCTTCTCTGAAACCCCATAAGGATTTACACTTTCTATCTCTACTCCATTTTCTCCAAAACGCACTAGCTCAATATAAGATTCCCCTGCAAAAGCTTTATAAGTTCCGTCTGTATGCTCTTTGCTATACATTGCCGCCAATACATCTGGCATTCCTGCCATTGGCAAATTTACATCACCACGAATTAAGCGTTGCACCTTTTTTAACGGCACTTTAGTGGCTCCATATTTCTTTAACAACTCTTTTTTGGCTTTTCTAATTCCTGCAACACAATCTTCTTCCGTTACAGTTCCGTAACGCACATTTCTACCAGATTCGGTTCTAATTCTATCTATTTCTAGCCACGAAACAATAAACAATGCTGCCGTTGTATTTTCTAAGTCAGATTTTCTATTCCAAGTTGTTAATTGTCTAATCTGATCTGAAATATCTGGATATTTATCAGCCTCTAAATGCATCAATATTTCTAAATTAGTTGCCTTTGGAGTCATCATTTTTGACGGATATTGGTTGTCGTATTTAATCCGTTTAAAATCTGCATAAGACAAACTATCTTGTTCAGTGATCAATTCTAAAAAACGATTACTTCTGTTGTTTTCTAACCCCTTAGATTGATACCCCATCACTTTATTCAATCTTGTTTCTTTAAAATTAGATATCGAATCTGAAGCTGTATATGGTGTATTATTCGTGTTAAAAACCCAACCACTTTTCGGGTTTAAAACTTGAGGCAAACTATCTAACGGAATTGTTTCATTTGCCCACAAGGTTTCTGAAGTATTTCCTGGCAATATTCCGCTCCAATCGTATTTAGGATTTCTATTCGGAAATGAACCATTGCTCAAATAGTAAATATTATCTTCTTTATCTGCATAGACAAAATTTAGCGCTCCTATTCCTCGCATTTCTAATGCATTTTTAAACTCAGAAAAATTACTAGCCTTATTCATTCTATACCATTGTTCTGCTCCTTTTATTGAACGTCTAACCACAAAACTCCATGCAAAAACACCTTGCTCTGTTTTAAAAGTTGGTCCATATTTACTTTCGTAAATAGTTTTTGAAATGGGGAATTTAATTGGGCCCACTACTTTTAACCAAGAAGTATATTTCTTTTTTCTCAAGTCTAACCATTCACCATCAAACTTATACTGATTGTCATTTTCGGGGTTCATTTCTAACTGATACACATCAGAAAAATCGGCGTGATTTACGGTGTGTGCCCAGGCTAAATTTTCATTTGCTCCATGAAAAATACAAATTCCACCCGCAAAGGTTCCTCCTAAAATATTCAAGCCTTCTTCACTAATTAAATGTGCTTCATACCAAGAATACCATCCTTCTAGTGGCTGATGAGCATTGATTGCTAAATAGGTTTTATCATCTGTTGTTATCCGTTTAGAAATAGCAATTGCATTTGAACCTTTTGGCACATCAGAATTTAAGTCTTTTAAAATAGTACCATTTAAAATTTTTGCTAAATCTTGTCCAGCATGCGACACTTCGAGGTTCCCTAATAAATACCCAACAATAACATCTTGTCCGGTAATTGGAAACAAAGCATCTAATAGTACTTCTTTTGGATGCAGTTCAGCGTATGCATTTACACCTGCTACAAAACTCTCTAAATACGTTTTAAATTCTCCCGTAACATCTTGCTCATATTTCGCTTTTACAATTTCTTGCAACCCCATAAATTTGATTCCAAAATCAGCAACCAGTCCATCTTTTCCTTTTATTTCGCCTAACATTCCTTTACAAGCAGCCATCAATTCTTGCATGGTTATAAACTGATCTTCGCATTGCGCCCAAGCCAATCCATAGGCAACTTCTACATCTGTTTTCGCCATAATATGTGGCACACCATATTGATCTCTAGCAATTTTAATAGCGCTCAATTCAACAGATTGACGTTGAGAAACACAGCCGGTTAATAGAAAGACAACAAATAGGAAAATGATTCTCATAGATATATTTTTTGTAAATATATGAATTAGAAATATTTAATTCTAAAATGTTTTTTTGGTAGTTTGGCTTCGCTTTGACATAACCAATACATACTCGCCTTCTCATTTAAACTTAGATAGCCTTATAATTTCTTTCTAAAAATCATCTATTTATAAAACACAAAAAGCTTGTACCTTCGCTTCGAGTCAATTGCTATTATTAGCTTTAAAATGGCTCTTTTAATAAAGTGCTTAAAATGAAAATACTTAAAAAAACACTTAAATTAATCGGTTATTTAGCAGGAATTCTTTTTCTTTTTGTGCTGATACTTTTTGGAATTGATTCTTATGAAACAAGTTATTTAAAAAAGAAGAATATAGAAAACAGTACTGTTAATTCATATGTAATAACAAACACAAATGTTATTACAATGACTAAAGATACTGTGCTACCAAATAAAATGGTGTACCTAGAAAACGGTAAAATTAAAGAGATCGGCGACTCCCTTAATATCAAAAACGCAACCATTATTGATGCAAAAGGAAAATATCTTACACCAGGTTTAATAGACATGCATGTACATGTTTGGGATACATATGAACTTGGACTCTACCTCTCTTACGGGGTAACATCCGTTAGAAATTTATGGGGAAGAAAAATGCATCTAAGAATTAAAAATGAAATAAAAAACACCGAATTAATAGCTCCAAATTTCTATACGGCTAGCCCTAAACTGACAGGACCAAAGTTTATGGGAGATGATAATATCAACTTAAGTTCTGCAAAAGAAGCTAAAGAAAAAATCATCTATTATAAAGAGCAAGGGTATGATTTTATTAAAACTTATTATGGGTTAACTGAAGATATTTTTGATGCTATCATAGAGCAATCAACAGCGTCTGAAATAGATATTATTGCACATCCCACACCAAAAGTTCCATACAGCTATCATTTTAAGCCACAAATAAAAACGATTGAACATGCAGAAGACATCGTTCAACAACCTTTAAACTACAAACTAGATTCTATAAAACTTAACAGTATCATTAATGAATTCGTTAAACACCCAAATACAAAATTAAGCCCTACACTTATTGCGTATTATAACATTTACAATATGATGAAGGATGAAGAAATTTTATCATCAGAGCTAACAAAACTTATAAATCCATTAATTAAAATGGTTGATAGTAAAGGTCAATTTGATAGATGGAATACTGCAAAAATAAATGACTCTAGCCTTGTTTCTCGTATTAAAGCACAACATGAGTTTCATCTAAAAATCATTAATAAACTACATAAAAACGGCGTTACCATAGTAAGTAGTACAGACGCAGGAATAGGAATTACGGTTCCCGGATATTCTTTGCATCAAGAATTACAGTTTTACAAAAAAGCGGGATTAAACAATTATGAAGTTCTTAAAACTGCGACTGTAAACGCATCTAAAGTTCATACCATCATAAGCAATCAAGGAACTATAGAAGTTGGCAAGATTGCAAATTTACTTTTACTTGAAAAAAATCCTTTAGAAGATTTATCTACTTTAAAAAAACCTACTACTGTTTTTATTAATGGAGTCAAATTAAATAGAAATATCTTAGATGCTTTTAAAGAAAAATCGATAGATAGACCAAACCTAATTACCTCAGCATTAAGGTATTTAGAATATTTACTTTTTGAAAGGTAAATTAATAAGTATAAAAAACTAGAAACTCGTACATTTGCCACATGCGAATAGATATTATTACAGTTTCTCCAGAATTATTACAAAGCCCATTTCAACATTCAATGATGAAGCGCGCCATTGACAAAGGCTTAGCAGAAGTTCATTTTCATAACTTACGTGAGTATGGAATTGGCTCTTACAAGAAATTAGATGATATGCAATTTGGTGGAGGAGCCGGAATGGTATTAATGATTGAACCCATAGACAACTGTATTTCTAAGCTACAGTCTGAGCGCACATATGATGAAATCATCTACATGACGCCAGATGCACCAACGCTAAATCAACGCATTGCAAATACGCTTTCTTTGAAAGAAAATATAATCATTTTAACAGGACACTACAAAGGTGTAGACCAACGCGTTAGAGATAAATTTATAACCAAAGAGATTTCTATTGGTGATTATGTTTTGACAGGAGGAGAATTGGCTGCTGCAGTTTTATGTGATGCCGTTGTGCGTTTAATTCCTGGTGTTTTAGGTGATGAACAATCTGCTTTGACAGATTCTTTTCAAGACAATTTATTATCTCCACCAGTATATACACGTCCATCAGAATATGAAGGCATGAAGGTTCCTGAGGTTTTATTATCTGGAAATTTTCCGAAAATAGACGCTTGGAGAACTGAAAAAGCATACGAAAGAACACAACAAATCAGGCCCGATCTTTTAGATGAATAACATGAGTTTGCTTTATTTGTATTTCAATCAAAGGAAAGGAAACTCCTAAATTATGGAGCATACTATTGCACTAATTATCAGTCTAAAAAATAAATAGCACAATACCTTTTTATCTAAAAATATTTCATAAATTTGCAACTTCAAAATTAACCTCTGACGAGAATCGTGAAAGTTGGTATTTGAAAACCATAAATAAACATCATGGAAGAATTAATTAAATTTGTACAAACAGAATTTGTACCAAAAAACGAATTACCAGAATTTTCAGCTGGAGATACAATCACTGTTTTCTACGAAATTAGAGAGGGTGAAAAAGTTAGAACTCAGTTTTTTAGAGGTGTAGTTATACAACGTAAAGGTATTGCTTCTTCTGAAACATTTACAATTAGAAAAATGTCTGGAACTGTTGGTGTTGAACGTATTTTTCCTGTGAACTTACCTTCTATCCAAAAAATTGAAGTAAACAAAAGAGGGAAAGTAAGAAGAGCTCGTATCTTTTACTTTAGAGGTCTTACAGGTAAGAAAGCTAGAATTACTGAAAAAAGAAGATAGTTTTACTTTATCAAAATATATAAAAAGCGTTGTGATTTTCACAACGCTTTTTTTAATGAACAATTGTTAATAAACACTGTTCATATGTTGTTGATTACTAAGTGATTGATAACTTTTTCTTTTCAACTATTACGCTTATATTTGAGTTGTATCAATATAGTAATACAACGTATATTATTAGGCAAAGTGTTATTATTTGAATATACAGTAAAGTAACGTTCTTTATCATCGTTTTTCAAGACAACAGTAAAAATGAACTACAGCAATGTTATTTCATTTTAGAATTAGAGGGAAGCTATCTGTAAAAAGATGCGAAACAAAAATTCTGAGCAGACACGAAAGTAGAAGCTTATTCAACTTAGGATTGAAGAACACAGTGAATTATCTAATAAGGTGCGGTATATACAAAATGTGTACACAGTGCTGGATAATTCAAAAACTGGAATAATGAATTTTAGTTTTTTATTGAGGTATAGTAAATCGAAAGAGGTGCTACTTGTAAAAACGTTTGCATACAAATGTAGGCAGAATTAAAAAAAATTATTTCAAAGAAGCCATATCATAACAAGCAATTGTTGGATATGGCTTTTATTTTATATCTATCCTTCAGTTGTTTTTATTTATAAAAACTAAGGATGATTATTAGCATATTATCATACTATTTCCCGTTATAAATCATTAAATTTGCTACACCAAAAATACATCTACGCAAGTAGATGTCTATTTTATTTTTAATCTAAAAAATACGCATCAAAATGAACAATTCTGCTAAAATAATTTACACAAAAACTGACGAAGCACCTGCTTTAGCTACCTATTCATTTTTACCAATAGTAAAAGCTTTTACTGCTTCATCTGGAATAGAAATTGAAACTAAAGATATTTCTTTAGCAGCAAGAATATTAGCAAATTTATCTGAGTATTTAACCAATGATCAAAAAATAAATGATGCTTTAGCTGAATTAGGGGCTTTAGCAAAAACACCAGAAGCAAACATTATTAAATTACCAAATATAAGCGCATCTGTTCCGCAATTAAAAGCAGCTATTACAGAATTACAAAACTTAGGTTTTGCGATTCCTGATTATCCAGATTCTTCAAAAACTGAAGAAGAAAAAGCAATCAAAGCGACTTATGATAAAGTAAAAGGATCTGCTGTTAATCCAGTATTAAGAGAAGGGAATTCTGACAGACGTGCTCCAAAAGCTGTAAAAAATTACGCAAAAAAGAATCCACATTCAATGGGTGCTTGGAGTGCTGATTCTAAATCGCATGTAGCAACTATGAGTGAAGGTGATTTTTTTCACAACGAAAAATCAGTTACCGTTTCTAATCCAACAGATGTTAAAATAGTTCACACAAACACTTCCGGAGCTGAAACAGTATTAAAAGCCTCTACGCCATTATTATCCGGAGAAATTATTGACGCTTCTGTAATGAGTAAAAAGGCATTAATTACATTTTTAGAAGCTCAGATTGAAGACGCAAAAGAAAAAAACGTATTGTTTTCTCTACACCTGAAAGCAACAATGATGAAAGTTTCTGACCCTATTATTTTTGGTCACGGAGTTAGAGCTTTCTTTAAAGAATTATTCACAAAACACGGAGAAACATTTAATCAACTTGGAGTAGATGTTAATAATGGTTTTGGGAACTTAATTAGCAAGTTAGGAGAATTATCCGCAGATAAAAAAGCAGAAATTGAAGCTGATATTTTAGCAGCGTACCAAAATGGCCCCGCGATTGCCATGGTAAACTCAGATAAAGGGATTACCAACTTACATGTACCAAGTGATGTTATTATTGATGCATCTATGCCAGCAATGATTAGAACTTCTGGTCAAATGTGGGATGCAAAAGGAAAACAACAAGACACTAAAGCGGTAATTCCTGATAGTAGTTATGCTGGAATTTATGAAGCGACCATTGATTTCTGTAAAAAAAATGGAGCTTTTGATCCTACAACAATGGGAACTGTTCCTAATATTGGTTTAATGGCTCAAAAAGCTGAAGAATATGGTTCTCATGATAAAACTTTTGAAATTAAATCTGACGGAATTGTAAGAGTTATAAACGCTAATGATGAAACTTTAATAGAACATAATGTAGCATCTGGAGATATTTGGAGAATGTGTCAAGTAAAAGATGCTCCAATTCAAGACTGGGTGAAGCTTGCTGTAAACAGAGCAAAAGCGACCAATATTCCAACTATTTTTTGGTTAGATAAAAATAGAGCTCATGATGCTGAAGTTATTAAAAAAGTAACTACCTATTTACCAAATTACACTATAGAAGGATTAGACATTCAAATTCTTTCACCAATGGACGCGACTACTTTTACACTAAAAAGAGTAAAAGAAGGAAAAGACACAAACTCAGTTTCTGGTAATGTTTTAAGAGATTACTTAACAGATTTGTTTCCTATTTTAGAATTGGGAACTTCTGCAAAAATGTTATCTATTGTCCCGTTAATGAATGGCGGAGGATTGTTTGAAACTGGTGCTGGAGGTTCTGCTCCAAAACACGTACAACAATTTGTAGAAGAAGGACATTTACGTTGGGATTCTTTAGGTGAATTCTTAGCACTAGCAGTTTCTTTAGAGCACCTAGGACAAACCAACAACAACAATGAAGCTTTGGTTTTGGCTGAAACATTAGACAATGCAACAGACAAGTTCTTAGAGAACAACAAATCTCCTTCTCGTAAAGTGGGTGAGTTAGATAATAGAGGTTCTCATTTTTATTTAGCAACTTATTGGGCAGAAGCATTAACAAATCAAGATAAAAACGAAACTTTAAAAAATCGTTTTTCTGCAATTGCAATTGAATTATCTAATAATGAAGAAACCATTGTAGAGGAATTGAATTCAGCGCAAGGACATCCGTTAAACATTGGCGGCTATTACAGTCCTAATGACGAATCAACTGAAAAACAAATGAGACCAAGTGCTACTTTAAATGCTATTTTAGCAGCACTTTAAAAAAATAATTATTTATTTTAAAGGCGATGTAAAACTACATCGCCTTTTTTTATTTATTTTTGGGTTATGGCTTTCATAAAAACTACCGAACAAGATTCTAAATACAACCATTTAGAACACATGACTACCTCTGAGTTATTGAGCACTATTAATAACGAAGATAAAACTGTTGCCTTTTCTGTTGAGAAAGCAATTCCGCAAATAATAAAATTGACAGAGCAAATTTCTGACAAGCTTAAAAATGGTGGAAGAATATTTTATTTAGGAGCCGGAACAAGTGGTCGATTAGGTATTTTAGACGCTTCTGAATGTCCGCCAACTTTTGGCGTACCACAAGAATTAGTCGTTGGGCTGATTGCAGGTGGAGATATCGCCATAAGAAAAGCCGTAGAAAATGCAGAAGATTCGACAACGCAAGGCTGGTTAGATTTAAAAGAACATCAAGTTACAGAAAAAGATATTGTAATTGGCATTGCTGCTTCAGGGACAACTCCGTACGTTATCGCTGCTTTAGAAAGGTGCAATGAACAACACATAACCACTGGTTGTATTACCTGTAATAAGAATAGTCCTTTAGCCATCGTTTCTAAATTCCCTATTGAAGTAGTTGTTGGACCTGAGTTTGTTACTGGAAGCTCAAGAATGAAAGCTGGAACCGCTCAAAAAATGGTTCTAAACATGCTTACAACATCTTCTATGATTTTGTTAGGTAAGATTAAAGGAAACAAAATGGTTGATATGCAGCTGTCTAATGATAAATTGGTGAATCGTGGAGAATTAATGTTAGTTAATGAATTACAGATCGACCAAAAGACCGCAAGTGAATTATTGAAGAAATTTAAGAATGTAAGAACAGCAATTAAAAAATATCAGGATGCCCGTTAATCAAGATTTACTAGAAAAAGGAGTGAGGAAGTTATTGCTTTTAATTTTATTATTAATTGTTTCTCCTATCACTTTAAACATTGCTTTTAAAGCATTAACTAAAATGGAAGACTCTCTATTTATTGCTTACGGAATATTGGCTCTAGCTGTCGTTCTTATTATTTTAACGTTGATACTTGCTTTTAAAACCGTTAAAACATTTTTAGACGCACTATTTAATAAATAAACATTTGAAAAGCGCTAACAGCATACAAAACTTACTTAAATGGGAATATTGGCCATCTTCAATGTTTTATGTTCCTAACTTACCCTATGCTTTTTATTTAGCTGTAAGAGCAAAACATTCCGCTTTTTTTAGTGCTGCAAATCCTTGTATCAAAAGCTCAGGAAATGGTACAGAAAGCAAATACGAAACCACTGAATTAATTCCGAAAAAATTTAGACCAAAAACAATTTTTGTAAATTCAAACTCCACTATTGATATGGTATTTGACGCGCTTAAATTAAAAGAAATATATTTTCCTATAATTGCGAAACCTGATGTTGGTTTTAGAGGTTTATTGGTGAAAAAAATACATTCACCAGAAGCGTTAAAACTATATATAGACAAGTATCCTATTGATTTCATTATTCAAGAATTTTTAGAACACAAGAATGAATGTGGAATATTCTATCACAAAAAACCAAACGAAAAGAAAGGGAGTATTACCTCTATTACATTAAAAAAATTCTTGTTTGTTATTGGTGATGGAAAATCTACTTTTAAAGAATTGATTCTTATTGACGAAAGAGCAAAACGCTATATTGATATACTCTCAGAAATTCATCAAGAAAAATTACACAACATCCCTGCTAAAGGAGAACAACTAAAACTTACTTCTATAGGAAATCATTCTAAAGGAACACAATTTATCTGTGGTAGTCATTTAATTACAAAAAAACTAGAACACACTTTTGATGAATTAAGCAATGCTATTGATGGCTGGTATTATGGCAGAATTGACATTAAGTACAATGCTTTTGAAGATCTTGAAAATGGATCGAATTTTAAAATTTTAGAAATCAACGGCATCTTATCGGAGCCTACCCACATCTACGATAGTGAGAATTACACCTATCTACAAGCTTTAAAAGCGATAAGAACACATTGGAAATCTTTATTTCAAGTCGCAACAATTAACAACAAACAGTACAATGTACCTTATAAAAACTCTAAAGTTTTTATGAAAGAAATGTTTGAATTGAGAGCGTATACTAAAAAAATCAAAGAACTCTCAAACTCAAATTAAGAGACGGTTTTAAGCGACGTATTGTTTATAATTTAGAAATTACATCTCATTTCTTTTTAAGAAAATCACAAACACCTAAAAACAAGCAACATAACATTGTTTCTGTTTTTTGGCATGCTCTTTGGAATATCTCTACTAACGTGGAAGCTGAAAACCGAAAAGAGTAAGCAGGATTTAAAATCAGAAATTATGAAAAAAGCACTACTATTATTATTAGGAATGATGTCTTTTGTTTCAGTAAACGCAAATGACATTAGTAGTACATCAACTAAAAGAACAACCATTGGCTACCGTTATGATGATGCTGTTACCTTTATTGAAAAAGGAGTTGAATTTCATGTATTCTTAAACGGTAATTTTGAATTCGATACTCCAAATAGAGTATATTATAATTCTAACAATAGAAGAAATCGTTATAATGATATCAGAATTAACAGAGATTACGAAGGAAGAATTAAACGTATAGGTACTAATTACATAAGGTATGATTATAGGGGGAATGTTACACGAATTGGAAATGTTAGGATCTATTACAGAAGAGGGTTCGTAAAAAGAGTAGGTGGTTTAAAAGTTTCTTACAATACTTGGGGTGATCCATATTTTTATGGAAATGTTCATAGAGATTATTATGACTCAGACATACATTTTTCTATAAACCTTGGTGCTGTTTTTAACTATAATGATCATTATTTCTCTAATTATAGCTTTAAAAATAATTACAGAAAATATAGAGAAGACAAACACTATTATTATTACAAAGTTAAACCTAACGGTAAAGTTGGAAAACGTGGTAAGCTAATCAAAAGGAGGAAATCGGGTGTAACTAAGCAAAGAAATAATAAGTATACAAAAAGAGAAATAGCACCGAATAGAAAGTCTTCTGTAAAAAGAAAAAATCATACTAAAAGGAATTCTACACCTAAAAGAGTTAAGGTTACAAAGAAGAAAATTAAAAGAAGAACTCCAAAAATCAGCGTTAAAAAAGAAGCCAATAAAAGAAAGGTTGATAAAAAGCAACAACGCAAAAGACGCAGTTAAAATGTTATATATAAAAAAATCCCGCTTAAAAGCGGGATTTTTTATGCTGTTAATTATCTAATTAACTTTTTATATTTAATTCGTTTCGGCATTAAATCTCCACCCAAACGTTTCTTCTTGTTTTCTTCATAATCAGAGAATGACCCTTCAAAGAAATACACTTGACTATTTCCTTCAAACGCTAAGATATGTGTACAAACTCTATCTAAAAACCATCTATCGTGACTAATTACCACAGCACAACCTGCAAAGTTCTCTAATCCTTCCTCTAAAGCTCTTAATGTATTTACATCTAAATCATTTGTAGGCTCATCTAGTAGCAACACATTTCCTTCTTCTTTTAAAGTCATTGCTAAATGCAATCTATTTCTTTCTCCTCCAGAAAGTGTAGAAACTTTTTTATTCTGCTCACTTCCCGCAAAATTAAATCTACTTAAATAAGCACGAGAGTTTACTTGTTTTCCTCCCATCATTACCAATTCTTGATCATCAGAAAAGTTAGACCAGATAGATTTATCTGGATCAATATTAGAATGTGCTTGATCTACATATGCAATCTTTGCTGTTTCACCAACATTAAAACTACCCGAATCTGCATTTTCCTCACCCATAATCATTTTAAAAATAGTGGTTTTACCAGCACCGTTAGGTCCAATAATTCCAACTATTCCTGCTTGTGGCAAATTGAATTCTAAGTTTTCGTATAATAATTTATCTCCAAAAGCTTTAGAAACGCCTGATGCTTCTATTACATTTGTTCCTAAACGAGGTCCATTCGGAATGTAAATTTCTAAGTTTTCATCCGTTTTCTTTTGGTCTTGACTCATCAACTTATCATAACTCTTTAAACGAGCTTTTTGTTTTGATTGACGCCCTTTAGCTCCCTGACGAACCCATTCTAACTCACGTTCTAATGTTTTCTGTCTTTTAGAAGCCGTTTTACTTTCTTGTGATAATCGCGTAGATTTTTGATCTAACCAAGAAGAATAGTTCCCTTTCCAAGGAATTCCTTCTCCTCTATCTAATTCTAAAATCCAACCAGCAACATTATCTAAGAAATATCTATCGTGTGTTACAGCGATTACAGTTCCTTTATATTGTGCTAAATGATGTTCTAACCAATGTACAGATTCAGCATCCAAGTGATTCGTTGGCTCATCTAATAATAAAATTTCTGGCTCTTGTAATAACAATCTACACAATGCAACCCTTCTTCTTTCTCCTCCTGATAAGTTTTTAATTGGAGTATCACCATCTGGAGTTCTTAAAGCATCCATAGCTATTTCTAACTTAGTATCCAATTCCCAAGCATTAGAAGCATCAATTTTATCTTGAAGTTCTGCTTGTTTCGCCATCAACTTATCCATCTTATCTGCATCAGAATACACTTCTTCTAAACCAAACATATCGTTGATTTTATTGTATTCGTCTAAAATGGCAACTGTTTCAGCAACACCTTCTCTTACTATTTCAATGACAGTTTTATCATCGTCTAATTTAGGCTCTTGCTCTAAATAACCAACGTTGTATCCTGGAGAAAAAGAAACATCTCCTTGATAATTCTTTTCTACACCTGCTATGATTTTTAATAAGGTTGATTTTCCTGATCCGTTTAAACCAAGAATCCCAATTTTAGCTCCGTAAAAAAAGCTTAAGTAAATATCTTTTAAAACTTGTTTGTTTGTACTTTGATAGGTTTTCGAGAGTTTATTCATCGAAAAGATGACTTTCTTATCGTCTGACATAATCGTAAATTAATTTTAGTAAGTAAATTTGAAGATTAAACTCTTCCTTTAAGAGCGTTAAATACCCAGGCAACTGCGAAAAATCCAACACCAACTGCTGCAAATCCCCAACCTGAAACATCTCTATATCTAAAAGCACCAAGTGCTATTAACCCTAATCCAACAAGTATCATAATAAAAGTTGCCCAAGCCAATACGGTATTTTTATTCATCGTCATTCTGTTATATTTTAAAATTCGCGGAACTGCAAATATCGACAATTATTTAATAACGCTAGCTCATAAATAAAAAAACCTACAGTACTACTGTAGGTTCTTTCTTAATATCTTCTTCTGCGTCTATTATTTGTGTTTCTAGGAGGTGCTCTTCTTCTTTCTGGAGCTGGAGCTTCAGGAATCAATTCTCTTTTTCTTTTTTTCTGAAATTTTATCCAACTTTTAAATTGCTTTTTAGACAGTTGCCCCTCTAAAGTAGCATTTAATCGTTTTTCTAAACTCTGTATGCTGTCTTTAATTGGGTCCAGTACTTTCTCTACTCGAAACCTAAAATCTTTCATCCCTTCTCTGTCTGTACTTTGCTTATTGGCATTGACTAGGCTTGTAATTTCTTTTAGCTCTTGACTTTTCAAAAAAGAAATTACTTTAATTTTATTATTATAAGATTTGAGCTCTTTTTTTACGTTGTATTTTAAATTCTCTTTTTTAATTTTAATTTTTTTGATTGCTTTATTTTCTTGGTAATAAAAAATACCAACAAATTTAACTGCATCAAATTTTTGAACTTTATGCGCCTTGCCTCCATTTCCGTTTTGACCTTGGGCCATAACGAAACTACATTGCACTAATAAAATAAGTAAAAGTATTTTTTTCATTGTTGATTATTTCGAGTGCGTAAATGTAAAATTTTATCTTTTATTAACTGTTAAATTACTTGAAAACTTATATTTCCGCTGCCAACCTAGCACCTTGATCTATTGCTCTTTTTGCATCCAACTCAGATGCAAAATCTGCTCCCCCTATAACATGTACTTTTAATCCATTTTCTTGTAATGGCTCTAACAATTCTTTTAATGGATTTTGACCTGTACAAATAACAATGTTATCAACTTCTAAAATTTTAGCTTCTTCATTTTGAATATAATGCAATCCTTGCTCATCAATTTTAGTATACTGAACTCTATTTATAAACTGTACATTTTTCTTTTTCAATGTAGATCTATGAATCCAACCTGTAGTTTTCCCTAGGTTTCCTCCAAACTTACCTTTACTTCTTTTAAACATAAAGATCTCTCTAGGTGATGGTGCTATTTCATATTTAACTCCTTCAATTCCACTTCTAGCGGTTAACGTTTTGTCAATTCCCCATTCTTTTAACCAAGCATCAATATTTTGAGAAGTACTTTCTCCTTCATGCGCTAAGTATTCCGAAACATCAAAACCAATTCCCCCAGCTCCAATTACAGCGACTCTTTTACCAACATGTTTTTTATGTTTTAAAACATCTAAATAGCTCAAGACTTTCTCATGTTCAATACCTTCTATTGATGGCATTCTAGGTTTAATTCCTGTCGCTAAAATTACTTCGTCAAAATCTGTTTTTAAGACATCATCTATTGAGACTCTAGTATTTAATTTTACGGTAACATTATGCAATTCGATTTGCTTTTTAAAGTACCTTATTGTTTCATGAAATTCTTCTTTACCCGGAATCTGTTTCGCTATATTAAATTGTCCTCCAATTTCAGATTCACTATCAAACAACGTAACAATATGCCCTCTTTGTGCTGCAATAGTAGACGCTACTAAACCAGCTGGTCCTGCTCCAATTACTGCTATTCTCTTAGGATTATCTGTAGTATTATAATTCAATTCTGTTTCATGACAAGCTCTTGGATTTACCAAACAACTTGCTACTTTTTGCTCAAAAACATGATCTAAACACGCTTGATTACAACCAATACACGTATTTATTTCATCTGCTTTTTCTGCTTCGGCTTTGTTTACCCATTCTGGATCTGCCAAAAAAGGACGCGCCATAGAAATCATATCTGCATCTCCTTCTGATAATATTTTCTCAGCAGTTTCTGGCATATTTATTCTATTAGAAGTAATCAATGGAATTGATAATTCTTGTTTCATTTTTTTTGTAACCCACGTAAATGCACCTCTTGGCACAGAGGTTGCAATTGTTGGTATTCTTGCTTCATGCCAACCAATACCTGTATTTATAATGGTTGCCCCAGCTTTTTCAATTTCTTTTCCTAGCTGAACTACTTCTTCCCAAGAACTTCCATTTTCTACCAAATCTAACATTGACAATCTGTAGATAATGATGAATTCTTTACCAACAGCTTCACGAGTTTGTTTTACCAATTCAATTGGTAAACGCATTCTGTTCTCGTATTCTCCCCCATAATTATCGGTTCTCTTATTGGTTCTTTTCGCGATAAACTGATTAATTAAATAACCTTCTGAACCCATAATCTCTACCCCATCATACCCAGCAACTTTAGATAGTTCTGCACAGTTTACAAAATCACGAATAGTTCTTTCAATTCCTGACTGTGTTAATTTAAATGGTTTAAAAGGTGTTATTGGAGATTTTATATTAGAAGGAGCAACATTAAAAGGATGATACCCATAACGCCCAGAATGCAAAATCTGCATACATATTTTACCTCCTTCTT
>JBLFXB010000031.1:0-22203 GCA_047611925.1 Polaribacter sp. | reverse complement strand
TTGATTTCAATTTCTTGGCTCGTTAAAATGAAATCGATTCGCATAGGAAACGGGTAATCAAAAGTTTTCCCAAACCCTTTACCTGCTTCTGTAAATGCATCTTTTTTACCAGATCGAATTTTGTTGTACACCCAAGAATATGCTGTGTTATTGAAGTCTCCACAAATAATTTTTTTACCTTTCCAGTTTGCTTCATGTGCTAGAAATAGCTCTGTTTGGACTGCCTGTTGCTTAAACGTTGCTTGTAATCGGACAAGTAACCTCTCTGATGTTTTTTCTCCAAAGTACTCTTTGTTGGGGTTGATTTTTAGAGACTCTAAATGAATATTGTATATTCTAATGGTATCCTTGTCTTTAAGGATGTCTGCAAAAATGATATTGTTAGCGCTTTGTTTAAAGTTTAAGGAGCCAGAGTTGATGATTTTGTATTTAGAATAGATAGCTAAGCCAAATTTGTTCTTTTTGCCTTTGGTTTTTATGTACTTGTGTGGATATGAAAAATTAATTTTTGGCGATTGATAAAATTCTTGTAAAACCAAAATGTCTGGAGATTTTTTATTGATAAAATCAACAGTTTTTTGGTCTAATTCAGTATCATCATTCCAATTGTAGTGATTAAACATCCGTACATTATAGCTCATTACTTTTATATCATCTTTTAGAATTATTTTCTTTTCAGAAAATTGATAAAAAGGAGAAGAAATTAACCAACCAATAGTTAATACCAAAGCAGATATTGTAAACTGTTTTTTTAATTTTAATATCCAATAGATTAAAAATAATGTGTTTGCGATAATTAAAAACGGAACGGCTAAACTAACTAAAGAGAGTTTAGGAATCGTTTTAGGGGAAATATATGGCACAATATAAGATAGCAATAGTAATGTTGCTAAGACAGAATTCATTAAAAAAATCAATTTTTGTAAAAGTGATAATTTCTTCATTTTTTTTGTGACTTCAACTTTATTTGAATGGTTTAGTATGCGTAAGTATCCATTTTTCACTTACTGATAACTGCTCATTGTGTATTGCTAACTAAATCTATTTTCCTTGCTTAAACAAGAAGTCTTTTTCTTCTTTAGACAACGTATCGTAACCAGATTTGCTAATTTTATCTAATATAGCATTAATTTTTTGTTGCTTATAACTTGTGTTTGCTTCTTTTGTTGAATTCGATTTTTTTGATTTGTAAACAGTTTTTAAAGGTTTCTTTTTAGGAGTAAAAAAGTCAGTGATTTTACTCCAAATATTTATTTCAGTAGCACTTGATTGGTTTACATATAGAAATCCGAATAATGCGCCACCAATATGTGCTAAATGTCCGCCAGCATTACCAGCAGGAATTTGAATGATATCTAAAACTATCCAAACTGCAGCTAAATGCCAAAGTTTAATATACCCAATCAAAGGGATTTTAAATTGATAATTTGGAATGTACGTTGCAATTCCTATAAAGATTGCAGAAACACCTGCAGAAGCCCCTAAAAGTACACTATTAGAAACATTATCTGCAAAAGCAGGGAAAATGTTATAGCTCAACATAAATACCAAGCCGCCAAATAGCGTTCCTAATACATAAAAAGAGATGAACTGTTTTGGCGTAAAGTAATTGATGAATAAATTACCAACAAAGTACAATGAAATAAGGTTCATTAGAATATGTAAAAACTCAACATGTACAAACCCAAAAGTAATAATGGTCCAAGGTTTTGTAATAAAAGTATCAAAAGTAGCAGGTAAAATAAGCCAATCCACTAGTGAGTTATTAATTTGAAATAAAAAGCCTAATGTGTTTAATAAAAAAACAAATATGAACACAGCTAGGTTTATTGTAATAAATTGCTCTACAATATTGGCTTGTCTAAAACGATTTTTCAGATTGTTGATATAGCTCATTAAAGTGTTTTAAATTGATTTTTTTTCCAGTAGTAAGCAATTATAAAACCAATTAAAGCGCCACCAATGTGAGCGAAATGTGCTACGTTTCCTACAGAGTATTTTGTGACTCCAAAGAATACATCTCCTAATAACATTACGGGAATAAAATATTTTGCAGCAATTGGCACTGGGAAAAATATCAAGGCTAGTTTTGCATTCGGAAACGTCATTCCAAATGCCACTAAAATTCCATAAACAGCTCCAGATGCACCAACAGCTGGTGTGTGATAGAGGCTATAGAAACTACTCATGTTTTTATTGCTTAAAGAAATAAGTCCGTCATTATATCTGCCAGTATCTAAAATAGATTGAATTTCTGTAGTTGAAACCCCCATGTTTATTAGCTGTTCGTAAACACTATTAAACTGGTAATAATTTACTAATGTGTAAATAATTCCTGCTCCTAATCCGGCAGAAAAATAGAAAAACAAAAATTTATTGCGTCCCCACATTTGTTCTAAAGGAGTACCAAATGCCCAAAGAGCATACATGTTAAATGCAATGTGCATAAAGCTTCCGTGCATAAACATATGTGTAACATATTGCCAAAGTCCAAAATTTTCGTTTTTAGGAAAATATAAGGCAAAGTATTGTGCAATATCTAACTTCATTAGTTCTGGAATCGCAAAAAAGATGGCATTAATGATTATTAAATGCTTTATGGCTTCTGTTATTTTACCCATTTCTTGTTTTTTAATAACTATTAAAAATAGTATCTATTTCTTTAATAGTTAGTGTTTTAAATGTTGCTTTTCCAAATGGAGAAACAGAAGGTTCTTTACACGAAAATAAATCGTGCACTAAGCCTTCTTGTTCTTTACTAGATAAAACGGTTCCAGTTTTTATAGCTAATGATTTTGCAAATGACTTTGCCATTACATCAAAATGACTAAAACTAGATTCTGGCACCTCTAACTTCATATCGTCTAACAATTGTTCTAAAATCAAAGAAATTTGACTCTCTGTAATTGAAGTCGGAATTCCTTTTACAACAATTGCTTCATCTGTTATTGATTCAAATAAAAAGCCTGTGTTTTCTAAATCGGCTTTCATAGATTGAATCATTTCTGTATCCGTTTTTGAAAATGAAATGTGTACCGGAAACAATAGTTGTTGACTCATTGCTTCATTAACGGTAATACTCTTTAAAAAATCTTCATACAACACACGTTGATGTGCTAATGATTGATTGATTAAAACCATTCCAGATTTTATAGAACTCAATAAGTATTTTTTCTGAATTTGAAAAGTTTTGCCAGTTTCTGTTTCTTGTTCCTGATAGAAAAACTGTTCTTGACGTGTCGTTTCAACAGGTTCTACTGCTGTATATAAGCTTTCCCAGCTATCAGTTTCTTTTTTAAAAGAAGTGTTTTTAGGTTGATAGCTTTGTTGTTCTGTTTTAAACGGATTAAAGTTAGGATCAACAGTAATTTTCGGAGTAGAAGCGGCGCTTTTATTCGTGTACTGATACGGAGTATCTAACGTGTTGTCTCTATTGAAGTCTAATACAGGCGCAACATTATATTGTCCTAAACTATGTTTTACAGTAGCTCTTAAAATGGCATAAATAGCCTTTTCGTTATCAAACTTAATTTCTGTTTTTGTAGGATGAATGTTAATGTCAATACTACTTGGTGGTACTGTTAAGTATAAAAAATATGATGGATGATACCCGTTTTCTAACAAGCCTTCAAACGCACTAACAACTGCATGATTTAAATAGGAGCTTTTAATAAATCGATCGTTTACAAAAAAGAATTGCTCTCCACGTTTCTTTTTAGAAAATTCTGGTTTTGCAACAAAACCATTAATGGCAATTAAATCTGTAGTTTCATTAATAGGAACTAACTTTTCGTTCATTTTTACTCCAAAAATAGCAACAACTCTTTTTCTTAAGTTGCTTTCTTTAAGGTGATACAACTCATTGCCATTATGATGCAATAAAAAGGCAATATCTGGGTGTGCCAAAGAAACACGTTGAAATTCATCAATAATATGGCGCGTTTCTATTGCGTCAGACTTTAAAAAATTTCGTCTTGCGGGAATGTTAAAAAATAAATTTTTAACAGAAATACTTGTACCCTTACTGGTAGAAATAACATCTTGAGATGTTATTTTACTTCCTTCAATTTTTATTTGAGTACCAAGCTCGTCATTTTCTTGCTTGGTTTTTAATTCAACATGCGCAATTGCAGCAATAGAAGCTAGTGCTTCTCCACGAAAACCTTTGGTGCTTAAATTAAATAAATCTTGGGCATCTTTTATTTTAGAAGTTGCATGGCGTTCAAAAGATAAACGAGCATCTGTATTGCTCATTCCTTTACCATTATCAATTACCTGAATTAAAGATTTACCGGCCTCTTTTAATAGAAGCTTTATTGAAGTTGCCCCTGCGTCAATAGCATTTTCTAGTAATTCTTTTACTACAGAAGCGGGTCTTTGCACAACTTCTCCTGCAGCAATTTGATTTGCTACATGATCAGGTAAGAGCTGAATAATATCTGACATGTATTATTTTAAAAAGATAGATAAGTCAAAATCAATGACATATAAAAAGATGAAAGTTAAAACAAGAACAACTGTTATAAGTGTTTTATTAATTCCTTTGCCTCTAGATGCTTTAAAGTCATCAAAAGCGTGTGAAATTTTTCCTTTTAAACTTTTGTTTTTACCAACTGTAGATCTAAAGTCGTCAAACTTATGTTTCATTTCATAAGGGTTTCCTTCGCCTTTATAAAATCTAGGTTTGTAATCGAATGTTTTATTTGTACGGTTTAAGAATCCCATAATTATTGAAAGTGGATTAAGATTATTGGTTTTATAACAAAAATCAAACCAATTGAATCAGCTAAGTCAAATTTACAGAATAAAAAAGAAGTGGTCAAGAAATGTTAAAAAGTATCTTGTTAAAACTGTCTTAATGCTGCCATTTTTACTGCTGCAACGGCACATTCTATTCCTTTGTTACCAAATTGGCCACCAGATCTATCTATAGACTGCTGTTTGATATTGTCTGTTAGCACACAAAAAATTACTGGAACATCGTATTTGATATTTAAATCTACAATTCCTTGAGTAACTCCATCACACACAAAGTCGAAATGTTTAGTTTCTCCTTGAATTACGTTTCCAATAGCAATAATTGCATCTACTTGTGCAGATTCAATCATTTTTTTACATCCATACACCAATTCGAAACTACCAGGAACATCCCAAGAAACAATATTGTTTTCTTCTGCGCCACAGTCAATCAAGGTTTCAATTGCTCCTTTTTGAAGGTTTCTAGTAATGTCTGGATTCCATTCAGAAACAACAATCCCAAATCGAAAAGGTTTCGCATTTGGGATAGTTGCTTTATCATAATATGATAAATTTGTTGTAGCCATAATTTAGCTTAGTTTTTTGTAGCGAACTCAGCGCTACTAATATGTTGATTTATGTTTCTTCCTTGGTGAGAAGTAGGGAAATCAGATTTTATCTTTTTAAAGAACGTTAATGCTTTGCTGAATTCTTCTAATTCCATTGCAGTAATTCCTGCTTTGTATAAAAATAATGGAGTTGAAAAATCATTTGTTGTTTTGCTAGCAGCATCTTCGTAATATTTTAAAGCGTCTTTTGGTTGATTGATTTCAGCAAAAGCATCTCCAATTGCACCAATAGCAGTAGGGCCTAATAACTCATCATTAGAAGAGAACTTACTTAAATAGTCAATTGCTTTATCGTATTGTTTTAATTTTAAGTAAGATAATCCAGCATAATAATTTGCTAAATTTCCAGCATCAGTACCACTAAAAGTACTTGCGATGTCTGTAAAACCGTATTTTCCATCAGCCCCATCTAAACCTAAGTTTAATAAAGAGTCTACACCTATAGAGACTGTATTTGCTTGGTTAAAGTGTTTTCTTGGAAAAGCTAATTCGTTTGCAGCTTCTGTTTCTGTAGGCTCAATAATGTATTTATTGTACCCTAAATATCCTAAAATAACAACAGCAACTAATACCAAGCTATAAAATAATGGTTTGCTATTTTTTTCAATCCACTGTTCAGATTTCGATGCAGTTTCGTCTAAAGTATTAAAAACTTCAGCTGTTGTGCTCTTGTCTTGAATTGCTTCTTGATTGTTGTCTTTTGATTTTGATGCTTTTTTCTTGTATGTTCCCATTTTGCTAAAAAAATTAGTAGGGCCAAAAATAGTTTTTTTAATTGGATTTTAAAAATGGATAATTCCCTAAATTTTCAATAATTTGCAATTTATTACTTCTGACAAACAATATCTATGTATCTGCAAAAAATTTCTTTAGTAAATTTTAAAAACATTATCTCTCAAACGTTTGATTTTCAAGAGAAAATAAATTGTTTTGTTGGTGATAATGGCGTTGGTAAAACTAATATTTTAGATGCAATTTATTATTTGTCTTTCACAAAAAGTTACTTTAATCCGGTTGCTTTGCAAAATATTAGACACGGAGAAGAGTTTTTTATGATAGAAGGGAGCTATATTTTGGAAAATAGAGAGGAAAAAATCGTTTGTAGCTTAAAAAAAGGACAGAAAAAAATCTTAAAACGAAATGACAAAGCTTACACTAAATTTTCTGAACACATTGGCCAATTGCCACTCGTTATTATTTCTCCTGCGGATAGAGATTTAATTGTAGAGGGAAGTGAAACCAGAAGAAAGTTTATTGATGGCGTTATTTCTCAACAAGACAAAGAATACCTACAGAGTTTAATTCAGTATAATAAAGTGATAAGTCAACGGAATGCGTTGTTAAAGTATTTTGCTGCCAACAGAACTTTTGATGCACTAAATTTGAAAATTTATGATGATCAGATGGTTTCTTTAGGAACCGTTATTTATTCTAAGAGAAAAGCATTTTTAGAGAAATTTACGCCTATCTTTAATAAAAAGTATCAAACCATTTCTGAAGATAAAGAAACAGTAGATTTGGTGTATAAAAGTCAATTACATACGATGTCTTTTGAAGAACTGCTAAAAAACAACTTAGAGAAGGATAAAGTATTACAATATACTTCTATTGGAATTCATAAAGATGATTTGAGTTTTGATATTGGCGAGTTTCCGATTAAAAAATTTGGTTCTCAAGGACAACAGAAATCATATTTAATAGCATTAAAGTTGGCGCAGTTTCAATTTATTAAAGAGCAATCTAGTGTTGTGCCAATTTTATTATTAGATGATGTTTTTGATAAGTTAGATGAGCACAGAGTTTCTCAGATTATAGAATTGGTAAATAAAGATGAGTTTGGGCAAATTTTTATTACTGATACCCATGCAGAACGTACAGAAAACGTAATTAAACAAAGTAACAAGCCGTACCAGATATTTAAGTTGTAGCAGAGCTTCAAAGTATTAAATCTACAAGAGGTTCAAAGTCAAGGGGTTACAATGTATTTTTTCACTAAACACTAAACACTAAACACTAAACACTAAAATCACCATGTCAAAAAGAGAAAAAGACACATTTTCATTGAAAGATTTAATGGGGTCTTTTATAAAAGAGAATAACCTGTCTAAAGGAATACAAAAGCTGGAGATTGAAGAGGTTTGGGCGAAGCTAATGGGGCAAGGAGTTGTGTCTTATACGGATAAAATACAATTACAAAATAAAACACTGGTTGTATCTCTATCCTCTTCTGTATTGCGAGAAGAATTGAGTTATGGTAAAGATAAAATCATTAAAATGATGAATGAAGAAATGGGCGAGGTATTGATTAGTAAAGTGATGTTGGTGTAGTTTAGTAGCCAATTAACAGTTCTCAATCAACAATTGTCAATTCTAGGTAAAACGAGAAAGCTCTTTCTTCTTAAGAAGATTTTATAATCCTGCTTAATTTTGAAATGCTAATTAGTATAAAATAAAAAAGCTCGTTGCAATTGCAACGAGCTTTTTATAGTTAAGCGTTTATAGGGTAATCAATCCTTAAAACATATCTCTTCCTGAAAAGTGAAAAGCTCCTTCAATAGCAGCGTTTTCATCAGAATCAGAACCATGTACTGCATTTTCTCCAATAGAAGTTGCATATAATTTTCTGATTGTTCCTTCAGCAGCATCCGCTGGATTTGTAGCTCCAATAAGAGCTCTGAAATCTTCAACAGCATTGTCTTTTTCTAAGATGGCAGCAACAATTGCTCCACGTGTCATGAATTCTACTAACTCACCAAAAAATGGACGCTCGTTATGTACAGCGTAAAATGCTTCAGCATCTGCTTTGGTCATTTGAGTTAATTTCAAAGCTACAACTCTAAATCCTGCAGCGTTTATTTTTTCTAAGATTGCTCCGATGTGTCCGTTTTCAACGCCATCAGGCTTAATCATTGTAAATGTTCTATTTGTTGCCATTTCTAACCTTTAAAATTTTGTGCAAAAGTACTGTTTTATCTGTTACCTGCAAGTTAATTATAACTTTGTATATGTTCTTGTTGTAATATATTGCCTTTACCACGCATTTGCATGGTTACTTTGTTCGATTTATAATCGAATTTTAAGATGCCAAAACTCAACTCAGAAATAACGTTACCAATCCTTTCAGGGTTTTCTTCTCCTTTAAAACCACGATAAGAATGTGTTAATCCGCTAGAGGTAAAATCTACTAAAGGAAAAGACAACCCCTCAATTTTTGTTGATGAAAATTCAGAAATATGTCTGTCTCCAGATAGGACTAATACACCAGCTGCTTTAGACTCTTTAATTACGTTTTTTAATGTGTCAACTTCGTGTGGGAAAGTACCCCAAGATTCATATCCATGTTTGTATGATAAAAGTTGAATGCTACTCACAATCACATTAAAATTTGCATTAGAGTTCTTCAATTCGGCCTTTAACCAATTCCATTGTTGCGCTCCTAAAACAGTTCCTTCACCATATGTATTGGGTTTGTATCTTTTGTTTTTTGCAGTAGCTTTGGTTAAGCCTGTTCTAAAATAACGTGTATCTAAAACGATCACCTTAATGCTACCTTGTTTTGTTTTGTAGGTTTTTGAAGTATATATTCCTTCTTGACCTCTTCTTTTGTCATCTTTAGGGACTTTTAGGAAATCTAAAAACTCTTGTTGACTTTCTTTCTTCTTATAAAATTCTACGCCTCCATCATTTAACCCATAATCATGATCATCCCAAGTAGCAAGAACGTCTACAGAATTTACAAATTCTTTATATCCTTTCTGCTTCCATTGTATTTCATAATCTGCTCTTAACTTTGGCATGCTGTCTGTATCTGAATACACATTGTCTCCTCCCCAAATCCAGACTTTTGGATTGTTTTTAGAAATCTCTGGCCATAAAATATTTTCTACATATTGTTTGTTGCAAGAACCAAAAGAAATCACAAATTCTTCATTTTTTGAAGTGCAGCTAAAGCAAATAAAAACAATAAGTAAACCCGCTAATTTTTTCATATTTTTGTATCAGTTTAATACAAATGTAGTATTAATTAAAGTATTATTTATGTTATTAAATTGTATATTCGCAACTTATGGATAATGGACAATTAAGTAAGTTAAAAACGTTTTTATCAACACCTAAAAATATTGTAATAATACCACATAGAAATCCAGATGGAGATGCTATGGGTTCTACATTGGCATTGTGTCAATATTTTAATTCTAAAGAACATACTGCAACGGTTGTTGCACCAAATGAATACCCAGAATTTTTACATTGGTTGCCAAACTCTAAGGATGTTATTTTGTTTGATAAACAAAACAAACAAGCAAAGAGAGCCATTGATAATTCTGATATTATTTTCTTATTGGACTTTAATGCATTGCATAGAGTTGGAGACGATATGGCGAAAACATTAGAAGGATATGAGAATGATTTTGCAATGATAGATCACCATCAACAACCAGATGATGTTGCTACCTATTTGTATTCTGACACATCTATTTGCTCTACTGCTCAAATGGTATATCACTTTTTCGAAATGTTAGAGGATACTAAAAGTATCACGAAAGATATTGCTACGTGTATTTATACAGGGATAATGACAGATACAGGTTCTTTTAGATTTAGATCAACAACGAGTACAACACACAAAATTGTTGGAGATTTAATTGACAAAGGAGCAGAGAATGATAAAATTCACAATCAAGTGTATGATGCCAATTCTTACAACAGATTATTGTTGTTAGGACAAGCATTGACAAACTTAAAATCTTTTCCAGAATATAAAACAGCTTTTATAACATTGTCTGAAGAAGAAAAGAATAAATATGGATACGAAAAAGGAGATACAGAAGGTGTTGTAAACTATGCACTATCTTTAAAAGATATTATTTTTGCAGCTATTTTTATTGAAGATGTAGAACAGAAAATAATCAAAATTTCTTTCCGTTCTAAAGGAGAATTTTCTGTAAATCAGTTTGCAAGAACTTATTTTAATGGAGGTGGACACGATAATGCCTCTGGAGGGAAATCAGATTTGTCATTAGAAGATACCGTTAAGTACTTCACTTCTTTGTTACCGAATTACAAAAACGAATTACAGCATTCTTATGAAGAATAATATCGTTTTTATACTAGGTGTATTATTTCTTTTTTCTTGTGCAGAGAAACAAGCAAGAAGACCTGTTACACAAAAGACAGCAACAGTTTTGTCTGAAACGATACAGCTAAAAAAAGAATTAATAGCGAGCGAGAATAAGTTTATTGAAGATTACATTGCTAAAGATACGATCAATACCTATTTCACTTCATCATTTGGATTCTGGTATTCTTATAACTCTAAGAAGGAAAACGAGATCAACTCACCAAAAACAGGAGATGAAGTAACATTAGAATATAACATTACAGACATTAACAATGTGGTTATATATTCTAAAGAAGAATTAGGAATAAAAAAATATACGATTGATAAAGAAGATTTTATTCTGGGGTTACAAGAGGGTTTAAAGTTGATGAAAGTTGGAGAAACCATTACATTTGTAATACCATCATACAGAGCATTTGGCCTTATAGGAGATGAAAATAAAATAGGGACCAATCAAACAATAAAAAGTACAGTAACATTATTAAACATTAAACATTAAACAAAAATGAAAATAGTAAAAACTTTTGCACTACTTATTTTAGTAACAAGTCTAATTTCTTGTAACAACCAAGGAGTGAGTCAAAAATCATTAGAAACTGAAATTGATTCAGTTAGTTATGCCTTAGGGTTAAATATGGCTACACAGTTAAAATCAAATTTTAAAGAAGTAAAAAAAGATCTTTTTGTTCAAGGATATATAAACGGAATGGATTCAGTGAATTTACTGATTAATGAAAAAGATGTTTTAGCAGTTTTAAATGCCTTTTTTCAAAAAAAGCAAAAAGCAACATCTACTAAAGAAGCAGAAGAGAAATTTGCAGTAATTAAAAAAGAAGGAGAAGCGTTTTTGTTGAAAAACAAAACAAAAAAAGGAGTTAAAACGACAGCTAGTGGTTTACAATATAGTGTCTTAAAAGAAGGTAAAGGGGATTCTCCGATTGAAACATCACAAGTAAAAGTTCATTACCATGGAACATTACTTGATGGAACTGTGTTTGATAGTTCTGTAGACAAGAAAACACCCTATGTTACTTATGTAAATAGAGTTATTAAAGGATGGGTTGAAGGCTTGCAATTAATGAAAGTTGGAGCTAAATACACGTTTTATGTACCACAAGAATTAGCTTATGGAGCAACACCAAATCCAAGAGGCGCTATAAAACCTTTTATGCCTTTAGTTTTTGAGGTTGAATTATTAGAAATATTAAAAAAATAAAATAGTAAATTATAATTATGAAATTATTCAAAGCTTTTTTTGCAGTTACAATACTTTTAGTTGTAGCCTGTAAACCTGCAAAATATGCAGACTTAGATAAAGGATTGTATGCAGATATTGAAACGAGTAGTGGAGATATTCTTTGTAAATTGTATTTTGAAGATGCTCCTTTAACCATTGCTAGTTTTGTTTCTTTAGCAGAAGGAACAAACCCTAATGTTTCTGATTCTTTAAAAGGAAGAAATTTTTATGACGGATTAACTTTTCATAGAGTCCTGAAAGATTTTATGATTCAAGGTGGAGATCCATTAGCAAACGGACTTGGAGGTCCTGGATATAAATTTGAAGACGAGTTTCCAAAAGATTCTTTAGGGAAGTTAAAATATTCACATGATGGAGCTGGTGTCTTGTCTATGGCAAATGGTGGACAAGGGCAAGGGTCTAACGGAAGTCAGTTTTTTATTACACATAAAGATACGCCTTGGTTAGATGGTATTCATTCCGTTTTTGGAAAAGTAAGATATGGTCAACAAGTAGTTGATTCGATTGAAGAAGGTACCGTAATAAATCATATTAAATTTATTAGAATTGGACATAAAGCCAAAGGATTTGATGCACCTAAAGTATTTGTAAAAGAATTAGAAAACTCTATACACGCGAAGCAAAAAAGAGTAGAGGCAGAAATAAAAGCAGAAGAAATTAGATATAAGAAATATGTTGCAGATTGCGAAATTTTTCAAGCAAAACAAGGAATTTCGAAAGCTAAAAAGACGCCATCTGGTTTACATATTTTAACCTTAAAAAAAGGACGCGGTAAAAAATTTTCTGAAACGAAACAAACCACGATTAACTATACAATCTCGTTGGCAGATGGTACGCAAATTCAAACAACTGTTGGTAGAACACCATTTGTATTTACGTTGAGTGAACAGCCTATGATTGCTGGAGTAAAAGAAGCAATGTTAAAAATGAGACAAGGTGGTAAAGCACGTTTGTTTATCCCTTATTATTTAGGGTATGGAGAAAGAAAATATGGACCTTTTCCAGCAAAATCTGACTTAGTATTTGAGTTAGAAATCACTAAGGTTGGTAAATAATAGATGTTTGATATTTTAATACAAAAAGACAAACAACTACTGATCTATTTAAATAGTTTAGGAAGTGAACAATGGGATCCATTTTGGTTATTTATAACCAATCAATTAAACTGGGCTCCATTGTTCCTTTTAATTATCTTTTTAATATTCGAAAATTTAGGTTGGAAAAAAGGAGGGTTTCTATTCTTCTTTTTAATCTTAATGGTCGCTTTTTCTGATCAATTTACAAATATGATTAGAGGTGTCTTTGAAAGATTAAGACCTAATAATGATACAAGTATTAATCATGTATTGAGAACTTTAATAAGCCCTCAGAGTTATAGCTTTACTTCTGGTCACGCTACAACGTCTATGACATTTTCTGTGTTTATCTTTTTTCTATTTAAAGAGAAATACAAGTACATAAAATATATATATATATTCCCTTTAGTGTTTGCGTACAGCAGATTGTATTTAGGAGTGCATTTTCCTATTGATATTTTATCAGGAGCAACTGTTGGTAGTATTTTAGGATTTACATTTTTCAAAATCCATGCACTATTAAACAGAAAACTATTTAGTTAGTTTTTTTGTTGTTGTAATATAAATACTTAGTAGCATTATAATATCCTCTAATAAGGCTATCCATTTGTTTTGTAACAGTTGGATGGTCTTTTTTTATGTCGGTTAAATCTTTACCGCTAAAACGGTATAAGTTGGCCGAGTTTGTAACTGTAGTAAGCGTGTAATAATAATCGTTTTGCAACAATCCTAATGCCGGCTCACCGTTAATTTTTTTATATAAAAAAGCAAAATCACTTCCAGTAACAGAGTCCAAAACATTAGAACCTAATGTGTAGTTTGTGTATTCAATTTTTGCTAAACTTGCTGCAGTTGGAACCAGGTCTACTAATTTTGTAAATTTAGAAATTACTTTAGCTTTCGTAAATTTTGGAGCATGAATAAAAAAGGGAACATGATGAACAATAGTACCCAATGCTGCTTCTTCTTTTTCTAAAAAGGAAACCGGATTCATAGCTGTGTTATGGTCTCCAAAGAATAAGAAAATAGTATTGTCGTAATACCCAGATTTTTTTGCACGTTTTAAAAAGGCATCAACATTAAAATCTAAATAGCGCAATGCGTTAATTTGAGCTACAGATTTAAACCCAGATTTTTGTAATAACTCTTTACTAATAGCATCTTCCATTAAAGGTTTGTAACTTTCCTTTTGATCAGGAACTGTAAAAGGCATATGGTTTGTAGCTGTTTGTATATAGGCTATAAAAGGTTTGTTTTGTTGATGTAGCTTCACCAATTCTTTGTCCGATTCTTTAAACAATTCGTAATCATCAATACCCCAAACATCAGCTCGTTCTTCAACGTCATAGCTGCCTTCTTCAAATATTTTTAAATTATTAATGTTTGATTGAAATACCCCGCGAATATTTGCCCAATTGGCACTTCCACCCAAAAAGTATAGTTTCTCATAACCATCAAACTGGTCAAAAATAATGCGTTGATCAATTACCATTGGGTTTCTAGAAGCCGTTTTTACATTGTCTACATCTGGTAACCCTGTGATACTTGCAAAAACACTACCTGCAGTTCCTGCTTTATGTACATAAAAATTGGTAAAGTTGGCACTTTGTTTTAAGATGCTATCCAATTTTGGAGTTGTATTGATAGGATTCCCATAATAACTCATTGGAGCAGCTCCTAAAGACTCTAACATTACAATAACTACGTTTGGTTTTGCTGTAATAGAATCAGGTCTTACAACCCTTCTTTTAAAGTGTAATGAGTCTGTATCTAAGTGCAATTGCTTGGCTACTGACGGATAGTATTTTTTAGTTTTTTCTAAATCAAAACCTGTACTTCTAAATGCAAAACTATCGTAGAAATATAAAATAGGATTTAATGCAAATTGGTTTACGGCTTGGTTTTTAGAAAAGAAAGCTTGACTCCAACGTAATGGGTAATGGGTAAAACTATTATAGATTCCGAAAGCCAAGACCAATAACGGAATTACAATAAAAAATGCTTTCTTCTTTTTAGATATTGGTGCAGTTTCTACATTAAATTTTCTGTAAATAAATGCATTGAATTTATAGATGATAAAACCTAAAATCAACAAGCCAAACAACCCTTTGTAAACAGGGTAACTTTCAAATAATACTTGTGTAGATATTTTAAGATTGCTTAAAAAACGAAGAGAAGCAGCATCTAAACGGATGTTTAAATAGTCATAATATCCAAAGTCAAAAAGATAAAAAAGTGTAATTACCAAGTAGATAATAGTAAAGTAAATGGTGCTAATTTTTTTATAAAAACGATGTTTAAAAAAACGTTGATTAATTATAAACAATAAGACTGCAATTGGGAAAACTGCCAAAACAGCTAGTTTTATGTCAAAACGAAAGCCTAAACCAAAAGCTTGTTGTATTTCTGAAGAAGAAACCGTATCTAATTGTGCAAAATAGGTGTAGAAAAGAACACGAAATAACAACGCGTAAATAGTAAGTGAAAATATATTTACAAATACATATTTAATGTAATTAGGAATTCTTTGTTGCATGTTATCTTTTTAAGAGCTGCAAAGATATTCATTTTTTTGTGACGAAAAATTCAAATTTTTTTATAAGATTTTGTGAACTTAGATGATATGGAATGTTTTACTATTTTACAGTAAGAGTCAACGAAGTTAATTTTTAAAAGAGAAAGAAACAAAGGAAACTACGTTACAAGTTTAACAACCGTTTCGCAGCATTAAAAGGCGTTGTATTTCCTTTTTCTAATTTTTTTAATTCAATTTCTAATTGCTTTTGTACTGTTTTGTTATTGTAAAAAGTATCTTTTAATTGTTGTTCTATGGTCGCTTTTAACCAATAGGTATTTTGCTCGTTTCTACGTTTGTTAAAAAAGGAATTCTCCTTTGTAAGAAGTAGGTACTTGTTTATTAAGCCATCTATTTCTGCAATTCCGGTGTGTTGTAAAGAGCTACATGTTAATACCTTTGGTTGCCAAGTGCTTTCTTTTGGTGGATATAAATGCAAGGCTCTATTAAATTCGTTTTTTGCAATTTTCGCTTTCTTAATATTATCACCATCTGCTTTATTTATAACAATGGCATCTGCCATCTCTATAATTCCGCGTTTAATACCTTGTAATTCATCACCAGCACCAGCAATTTTTAGTAACAAAAAGAAATCTACCATAGAATGTACGGCGGTTTCACTTTGTCCAACCCCAACTGTTTCAATAATAATGGTGTCAAAACCAGCAGCTTCACATAGAATAATACTTTCACGTGTTTTTTGAGCAACTCCTCCTAACGAAGCTCCAGAAGGAGAGGGTCTGATAAAAGCATTTGCATCCGTAACCAATTCTTCCATTCGGGTTTTATCACCCAAAATACTTCCTTTGTTTACCGAGCTACTTGGGTCAATCGCTAATACCGCTATTTTTTTTCCTTGTCCTGTTAAATGTTTTCCAAAACTTTCTATAAATGTGCTTTTTCCAACTCCGGGTACGCCCGTAATTCCGATTCTCACAGAATTATTCGCATAGGGCAAGCAACGGTCTAAAATTTCTGTTGCTTTTTCTTGATGTTTTGTATTAGTGCTTTCTACCAATGTAATAGCTCTACTTAAAAAAGTAATATCTCCTTTTAAAATTTGAGAAACAAACACATCTATAGAAGGTTGTTTACTTCTGCTCATTTTTATTTTTTGAGCTGAAGATTCACTAGTCGTTTCGGGTTGAGAAACGCCTTCCTTTTCGTGTAAAGCAGAGTTGTTTTTAGCGGTCATATAAAATTTTGACAAAAATAATATTGTAAATTTATACATAATTTGAATGCCTTTTGCAACAGAGCGCAAAAAGGTTCGTCTCTAAGGTAACAATTAACAAATGAATCAAACCAAAGATTTACACAATCAGCTAGTAGAAGCTTGTAAAGAGAATGACGCAAGAGCACAAATGCAGCTCTATGATTTGTACTGTAAAGCAATGTGTACAATAGCATTACGGTATGTAAAAGACTCTTTTGTTGCAGAAGATATTATGCAAGATTCATTTATAAAAGCATTTCAAAATATGCATTCTTTTAAAGGAGAAGTTAGTTTTGGAGCTTGGATCAAAAAAATTGTCATTAATAATAGCTTAGATTGGTTAAAAAAGCAAAAACTTGAATTAGTTTCTCTAAATGAAGAGGTTCACGAAAGAGAGGAAGAAACAGAAGATTGGAGTATAGCACATAGTTTGCAATCAGATTTTATTGCAAATGCAATACAAAGTTTAAAAGAAAAATATAGTGTGGTGTTATCCTTGTATTTATTAGAGGGATATGATCATCAAGAAATAGCACAGGTGTTAGGAATTACTGAAGTAACTTCTCGAACAAATTTAATGAGAGGTAAAAGGCAATTACAAGAACTTTTAAAAGAGAAAAATTATGTCGAAGGATATTAGAGTAATCATGAAAAATTATAAGAATCAAGAAACTTCTTTATCGGAAAATCACAGAAATAAATTTCAAGATAGGCTGCAGAAAGAAGTACAGAAACAGCCTAAGAAAAGAAATTATAGATGGTTGCAAGTAGCTGCTTCTGTGATCTTAATTGTGAGTTTATCTATTGGTTATTATAACACGGATACGATAGAAAATGACCCAATAAAAAACACAAATGATATTAGTTTAGGTAGTTTATCTCCAGAATTTAAATCTATTGAAAATTATTATACGAATAGCATCAATTACGAGATAAGTAATTTGAATGTAAACGAAAACAACAAAGAAATTCTAGACGGTTATTTGGCTAAAATTGGCGAATTAACTACTGAATATAAGTCATTAACTACAGAGCTCAATACAAAAGGAGTTAATGATGAAATTATCAATGCATTGATAAACAATTTGCAATTACGATTACAGTTATTGCAGCGATTAAAAAAACAGTTAAAAGATTTAAAAAAATTAAATTCAACACAAAATGAAACTCAAAACTTATAAATGTATTGGATTTTTGATTGCAACGTTTTTTATAGGCGGTTTACAAGCACAAAAATTCGATAAAAAATTTAACGAAACTTTTAAAGTAAATAAAGATGTCTTATTAGCAATTAATGTTTCTAATGCAGACATTAATGTAACAACATGGAACCGAAATGAAGTTTCTGTACAGGCAGTAATTACAGTAGATGGTTTGTCTAAAACAGAAGCTAAAAAATTCTTAAAGAACTGGGAATTTGAAGCTTTAGGAAATAGGAGTAAAGTACAAATTAATGCAAGTGCAAATCGCTTTTTACACTTCGGTGAGAATGATTTTAAATTCGATTTTGATTTTGAGAATATTGTAATTCCAGAAATTAATTTTGACAATATTAAAATAGAGATTCCAGAATTTGAAATGCCAGAAATTAATTTAGATTTTAATAAGATTTGGAAAGAAATAGATGAGTATGATTTTGATAGCAATGAAAATGATGCTGCAAAAACGTTTACATATCAATCTAAAGGAAAAATGAAAGAAATAGTTATCAAATCTAAAAAAGAATGGAAAAAATTTAAGAGATCTGGTGAATATGATGCAATGAAAAATGACCTGAAGATAACTTTAAAAGAGGCTCAACATAAGATTAAAAATATTGATATGAAGATGATTAATCAACAAATCAATAAGGCTAAAATTCAAATTCAGAGTATTGATAAGAAGAAAATTGAAGCGCAAATAAGAAGTGCTAAAATGCACTATGAAAAGATAGATAAGGTTAAAATCAAAGAAAGTTTAGCAGCAGCCAAAGCGAGCATCGAAAAGATGAAACGTAGAATGGAAAGAAGTTATAGAAATGGAGATGACATTATTGTAATTGAAGAAGGAAAAAGTAAAAAGAAAGTGAAAATTACAAGAAAAATAACTATTAAAGTGCCAAAGAACGCAACGTTCGATTTAAATACAAGGCACAGTAAAATTAAGTTGCCAAAAGGGGAGATTTCAGGAAAAGTATCTTATGGTTCTTTTAAATCTGATGAAATTAATGGAGGAAATTTAGATATATCATACGCTCCAGTAACTATTAATAGTTTAAATGCGTGTGCACTTTTTTTAAATAACGTAACCGATGCAAGTTTTGCATCGGTTATCAATACCACATTAACATCAAATTCATCAGGAGTGAAAATTGATAAAATATTTGACAATGTAAACCTTACAAGTAAATTTGGTGAATTGTTGATTTCTGAGGTTGTTGATAATTTAAAAGGGTTTAAATTGAATTTAAGTTTTTCTGATGCGACAGTAAATTTAAAAAACAGTAAAGAAAAATTAAATTTTGTTCAAGTAACCAAAGTAGAAAATGTTAAGTCAAAAAACATTGTGCTAAACGGCAATTTTACAGTTCACAATAGCAAGGTAAAGATCAAAGGAAATCAAAGTAAAATAACGATTAAAAACCAATAATCTACCGAGACTAAAATTATTTTTAGTTTTAGCAAACTTCTAACAAAATCCAATTTTCTCTTTTGGTAAAAGTACTTATCTTTACATTTCTAAATTTGAAACTCTTTCATGGAAATCTTTAAAGATAATCAGCTTAAAATATACAATTCACTTTCTAAAAGCAAAGAACTGTTTAAACCCGTAACAGAAGGCCGAGTTGGCATGTATGTTTGTGGCCCAACGGTTTATAGCAATGTACACTTAGGTAATGTAAGAACATTTATGTCTTTTGATGTGGTATTTCGTTATTTATTACATTTAGGGTATAAGGTTCGCTATGTACGTAATATTACAGATGCAGGTCACTTAGAAAATGATGCTGATGAAGGAGAAGATAGAATTTCTAAGAAAGCACGTTTAGAACAAATTGAACCGATGGAAGTTGTACAACGGTACACGGTAGATTTTCATGAAACGTTAGATACATATAATTTTTTACCACCAAGTATAGAGCCAACAGCTACAGGTCATCTTGTAGAGCAAATAGAAATGATTCATGAAATTATGGCTAAAGGCTTGGCATATGAAGTAAATGGTTCTGTATATTTTGATGTTTTAGAATACAATAAATCTGCACATTACGGAATCCTTTCTGGACGAAAAATGGAAGATGCAATTCACAATACTAGAGCTTTAGATGGACAATCTGATAAGAAAAACCCACAAGATTTTGCACTTTGGAAAAAAGCAGATGACAGACATATTATGCGTTGGCCATCACCTTGGTCAGTTGGTTTTCCAGGTTGGCATTTAGAATGTTCTGTTATGAGTACTAAATACTTAGGGGAACAATTTGATATTCATGGTGGCGGAATGGATTTAAAATTCCCACATCACGAATGTGAAATTGCGCAATCTCATACGTGTAGTGGAAAAACACCAGTTAATTATTGGATGCATGCTAATATGCTGTTGTTAAATAGTCAGAAAATGGCAAAGTCAACAGGGAACTTCGTATTGCCAAAAGAAATTATTACTGGAGATAATTCAGTGTTAAGCAAAGCATTTGCACCAAGTGTTGTACGTTTCTTTAATATGCAAGCACATTATAGAAGCATTTTAGATTTTGCAAGTGATGCTTTAGAAGCTTCAGAAAAAGGATATTATAAGTTAATGGAAGCGGTTAATTCTTTACATAAATTAGAAGCTAGTAAAACATCTACTTTTGATGTTTCATCATGGAAAAAGCAATGTTATACTGCTATGAATGATGACTTTAATACGCCAATTTTAATTGCTCATTTGTTTGAAGCTGTTAAAGTAATCAACCAATTAAAAGAGGATAAGGCTAGTTTAAATTCTGATGATTTAGAAATGTTAAAAATAACGATCAATGCTTTTGTATTTGATGTGTTAGGATTGACAAATGAAACAAAACAAGATAGTTCTGATAAGATTGATGGAGTAGTGGAGTTGTTGATTAAATTGCGAAAAGAAGCAAGAGACAATAAAGATTGGGCATTGTCAGATCAAATTAGAGACGAATTAATAGCGTTAGGAATTCAGTTAAAAGACGGTAGAGAAGGAACCACTTTTTCGATGAACTAATTTGAGAAAAATCCTTACATATCCATTCATTTTATTGGTTCGTTTTTATCAAACGACCATTTCACCTTACACACCATCTAGTTGTAGATATTCACCAACATGTTCTCATTATGCAGTTGAAGCACTACAAAAACATGGTTTGTTTAGTGGAGGTTGGTTGGCAATAAAAAGAATTTTTAGTTGTCATCCTTGGGGAGGACAAGGATATGATCCAGTACCAGAAAAGAAAAAATAATAGACTATCACCTCGAGCGCAGTCGAGAGGTCTTTTAAAATAATTATAAAATTAGGTCTCGACTCCGCTCGACCTGATATAAAATATAAAAGAATGAATTTTTTATCAATAGTTTGGGACCCTTCATTAGGAATCGATTTAGGTTTTTTTGTAGTTAGATGGTATAGTTTAATGTTTGTAGCTGCCTTTATTTTAGGACTACGTTTGATGAAAAAAATCTTTATTGAAGATAAAATTCCAACAGAAAAATTAGATCCATTATTTATGTACACATTTCTTTCTATGCTGATAGGAATGCGTTTAGGAGATGTGTTTTTTTACAGTTGGGGATATTATCAACATCACTTATTAGAAATCATTTTACCTTTTAAAGAGAACGCTAATTCTTCTGCTCTATTTGGGTTGATAAAAGGTTGGAAGTTTACGGGGTATACAGGTTTTGCTAGTCATGGAGCAGCAATTGGAATTATATTGGCTTTGTATTTTTATAGCAGAAAAATAATTCAAAAACCATTTTTATTTATTTTAGATAGAATGGGAATTATGGTTGCTTTAGCAGGAGTTTTTATTCGTTTAGGGAATTTTTTTAATTCAGAAATTTATGGCAAACCTACAGGAACAAGCTTTGGTGTAATCTTTAAAGGTGCAGGTGAAACTGTTCCAAGACACGCAACACAATTATATGAAGCGTTCAGTTACTTAATTTTATTTATTGTTCTTTGGAGAATGTATTGGAAAACGGATGCAAAACAAAAACCTGGGTACTTGTTTGGTGTTTTCTTTGCTGTATTGTGGGCATTGCGTTTCTGTATCGAGTTTTTAAAAGAAGCACAAGTAGATGGAAGAGAAGATTGGGTGTTCAATTCATTAAATACAGGTCAAGTATTAAGTATTCCACTTGTTATAATTGGATTGATATTGATTTTTAGAAGTAAAAAATAATGAATTATATTCATAAAAAAAGCCATCACAATTGTGATGGCTTTTTTGTTGGTGTTTTTATTGGTGTTTTTTTTAAAACTGATACCGAATCAACATTTCAATAGATCCATTGTTGTTCACTTGGTTGATTTTAGAAGTTGTAAAGTCGTAGGCTGCTCCGAAACGTACATTGTCCATAATATTGAATAGTGTAAATAT
>JBLFXB010000030.1:0-22332 GCA_047611925.1 Polaribacter sp. | reverse complement strand
AATGGCTAGAAACCTACTCCGCTCCTATTTTAATTATAATGGGCGTAGCCTTGATTTATTGGAGCTATGCAAAAGCAGATGGATTCTCGATTGTATTAGATCAAAGCATACAGTTGGAAAAAACAGCCGCATCAATTACTAAAAAAGAGGATGCCTTTTATCTCAATTTGAATGCATTAAAAAACAAAGAAGGTGACCTAAAAGCATCAGAATATACTATTATTTCAGATAAGAATCCTACTTGGAAAGCATATACAAGTGAACCTATTTTAATTTCTAATGCTGAAAATATTCAAGTGCAATTCAGAAATAATGAAGTAGAATCAAGCATTGTAAATGCAACTATAATAAGTTCAGAAAATGGTTCTGACAGCAAACTTTGGAACTACTTATTATGGCTGACAGCAATGGTAGGTTTTTGGGCAACCATGTCTATCAGTATTGCAGATATCACCCGGTATGCGGCCACTCAAAAAGATCAAATATCAGGGCAATTTATTGGATTACCAGCCACAATGATGTTGTATTCATTTGTAGGAATATTTGTAACATGTGCCGCCGTTATTAACTTTAAAGATATTTTAATTGCTGATGATGCACCTTGGGATCCAGTTTCACTGATTTCGAAATTCAAGAACCCAATGGTCGTAATTGTTGCACAAATATTTATGTTGATAGCGACTTTAAGCACCAATATTGCCGCAAATGTAATTGCGCCATCCAATGCTTTTTCTAATCTATGGCCTAAAAAAATAAGTTTTAGAACTGGAGGAATGATTACTGGAGTTTTAGGAATTTTAATTATGCCTTGGTGGTTGTTAAATGAAATTTCAGGTTTTTTAATTTTTGTAAGTGGATTATTAGGTCCTGTACTTGGTATTTTAATTGCAGATTATTATTTAGTTAGAAAAAAGAAATTAGAATTAGCGGAATTGTATAAAGAAGATGGAATCTATTCCTATGGAAAAACTGGATTTAATAAAGCAGCAATGATTGCATTATTTTTCGGGGTTTTTGTCGCATTAATTGGGTATTGGGTTCCTGCATTGAACTTTTTGTATTCCTTATCTTGGTTTACTGGATTCATAATTTCGTTTGTATTATATGTTTTATTAATGAAAAAGAATAACACGACACTCATAACTAAAAACTCATAACTGTATATATGTCTATACTCATAAAAAACGGTCGTGTTGTAACGGCTTCCGAAAGTTATATTGCTGATATTTATACAGAAGGCGAACAAATTATCGCTATTGGTAAAAGTTTAAAGTATCAGGCTGATAAAATAATTGATGCTTCTGGTAAGTTAGTTTTCCCTGGCGGAATTGATCCTCATGTGCATTTAGATATGCCTTTTATGGGAACGTATTCAAGTGATGATTACGAAACTGGAACACGTGCAGCCTTGCATGGAGGAACAACAATGGTCATCGATTTTATTTTACAGACTCAAGGAGATACGCTTCATAATGCATTGAAAACTTGGCAAGGAAAATCACAAGGAAAAGCAATTGGAGATTATTCCTATCATATGGCAGTAACTGATTTTAACGATGATGTAGCCAAAGAAGTTGTGCAAATGATAGAAGAAGAAGGAATATCATCCTTTAAAACATTTATGGCTTATAAAGGAGCCTTAATGATTGATGATGGGCAAATGGTTCAATTAATGAAAGTCGTTAAGAAGCATGGGGGTTTGGTAACCGTTCATGCTACTAATGGTGATATGATTGATTCGTTAATTTCAAAAAACAAAGCAGATGGAAATATGTCACCTATATATCATTATTTATCTCAACCTGAAGTAACTGAATCAGAAGCGTCAGGTCGTTTTGCAGATATGTTAGAGTATACAGGATGTCCAGGATATATTGTTCATATGACTTGTGAAGGAGCATTGAATGCTGTAAGAAAAGCCACACAACGTAATCAAAAGATATTTGTAGAAACGTGTACACAATATTTAATATTAGACGCCTCATTGTATGAAAATGATTTTGAAGGTGCTAAATGGGTCATGAGTCCGCCACTAAGAGAAAAGAAAGATCAAACAGCATTATGGGCTGGTATAAATCAAGGCTTAATTCAAGTTGTTGGTACAGACCATTGTCCGTTTATGTGGGAACAAAAATTAATGGGAAAAGATGATTTTTCTAAAATTCCAAACGGACATCCAGCGATTGAACATCGAATGGAGTTATTATATTCAGAAGGGGTTCATAAAGGGAAAATTTCATTAACAAAATACGTTGAGGTAAGTTCTACCAATGCTGCAAAAATATTTGGAATGTATCCTAGAAAAGGTACAATTGCAATTGGAAGTGATGCAGATATCGTGATTTTTGACCCTAAAAAAGAACATACTATTTCAGTAGAGACACATCATATGAACTGTGATTATTCAGGATATGAAGGACGAAAAGTTATTGGAAAGACAGAAACTGTAATTCTACGAGGACAAGTTGCTATAGAAAATGAAGAATGCCATTTAAAAGCAGGTCACGGACAATTTATTAAAAGAGGAAAAACATCAAAAACAGTGATCTAAAAAAGTATAACCTCACGACTGCGCTCGAGGGGACAAAAATAAAATAAGGTCAGGTCGAGCGCAGTTCAGACCTAATAAAAATAAAAGATTATGCCAAGAATTGTAAAATCAGGATTGATACAAATGAGTCTTCCAATGACGGAAGGCGAAGGAACTATTAAAGAAATTATGGATGCTATGTACGACAAGCACATTCCATATATAGAAGAAGCAGGAAGACAAGGAGTGCAGATATTGTGTTTACAAGAAATATTTAACACACCTTATTTCTGTCCAGGGCAAGATCGTAAATGGTACGCGTCTGCAGAATCTGTTCCTGGTCCTACAACTGAGAAAATGCAAGTATTGGCAAAGAAGCATGATATGGTAATCATCGTTCCAATTTACGAAAGAGAACAAGCAGGCGTATATTATAATACCGCTGCTGTTATTGATGCAGATGGAACGTATTTAGGAAAATATCGTAAAAATCACATTCCACATACAACAGGGTTTTGGGAAAAATTCTTTTTCAAACCTGGCAACTTAGGCTATCCTGTTTTTCAAACAAAATATGCTAAAGTGGGTGTATACATTTGTTATGACAGACATTTTCCAGATGGAGCAAGAGCTTTAGGATTGAATGGTGCTGAGATTGTTTACAACCCTTCTGCAACGGTTGCTGGATTGAGTGAATATTTATGGAAACTAGAGCAACCTGCACATGCAGCAGCCAATGGGTATTTTATGGGTTGTATTAATCGTGTTGGAGAAGAAAAACCTTGGAATTTAGGCAAATTTTATGGGCAATCTTATTTTGTAAATCCAAGAGGACAAATATTTTCAGAAGCCTCTCGAGATGATGATGAATTATTAGTAGCCGATTTTGACTTGGACCTTATTGAAGAAGTTCGCTCTACTTGGCAATTCTTTAGAGATAGACGTCCAGAAACCTATGGAAAATTAACAGAGTTGTAAATTATTAATAATGAATTATGAGTTGCTTTTTTAAAGAACTCATAGTTCAAAACCCAACACTCATAATTCTAAAAGATGGCAGAATATAAAAAACCAAAAACCGAAGCAGAATTCGAGAATAATTTTAAACAGAAAAACCCTCTGATGAATGATACCGAAGCCTATTATGAGGCTTCACGTTGTTTGTTTTGTTATGATGCACCTTGTATTAAAGCGTGTCCAACAGGTATTGACATACCATTGTTTATCAAACAAATTCATACAGATAATATCACAGGAGCCTCCAAAACGATATTTGATTCCAATTGGCTAGGGAATGCCTGTGGAGTAGTCTGTCCGACTGCCGTTTTATGTGAAGGAGCTTGTGTATACAACCATCAAGATGTACCGCCAATTAAAATTGGACGATTACAGAATTATGCAACTAATAAAACGATAGATGCAGGTAAAGTAATTTTTAAAGTAGGGAAACCTAATGGGAAAAAGATTGCTATTATTGGTGCAGGTCCTGCAGGAATTGCTTGTGCTTGTGAAGCACGAACTTTAGGGTATGAAGTTGATATATTTGAAGCCAAAGAAAAGCCTTCTGGTTTAACTGTATATGGTATTGCTCCCTATAAAATCACAAATGGAGAGGTTTTAAAAGAAGTAGAATATCTTCAAAATCAATTAGGTTTTAAGATTACATATAATAATGCTATCAATTCTAAAGCAGCATTGAAAAGCCTAGAAAACAAATATGATGCCATATTTATTGGTGTTGGGCTAGGAGAAACTAGAAATTTGGAACTGGAAGGAGAAGAGAAAGAGAATGTGATTGGTGCAGTTGAATTTGTAGAAGAATTGAGAATGAAACATCACAAGTTGGCTGTTCCAAAAAAAGTAGTCGTTCTTGGAGGAGGAAATACAGCGATGGATGCAGCTTCTGAAGCAGCAAGAATGGGCGCAAAAAAAACGGTGTTGGCATATCGAAATTCTAAAGAAAAAATGGGTGCTTATAGTTTTGAATATGATTTAGCGATAAGTGCAGGAGTTGATAGTTTATTCAATGTAACTCCGATTGCAATCACAGGAAACGGAAAAGTGGAAGGAGTGAAATTTGCTAAAACAGAAATGGTAGATGGGAAACTAAAAACCAACATGAATAACACATTCATTGTAAGATGTGATATGGTAATTAAAGCAACAGGACAAGCGAAACAAGGCCATTTATACGGTTTAATAGATGATTTAGAAATTGACATAAAAACAAAAATTAAGACAAATCATGAATTTCAAACCTCAAACCCAAAGTATTTTGCTGGAGGTGATGCAATAAATGGAGGTGCAGAAGTTGTAAATGCAGCTTATGATGGGAAAATGGCAGCGCAAGGAATTCATAATTGGTTAAAAAAATAAAACAAAAACATGATAGATTTATCAGTAAATTTCGGAGGAATAAAAGCACCAAACCCTTTTTGGCTAGCATCAGCACCACCAACAAATTCAGGGTATCAAATTATGAAGGCTTTTGAAGCTGGCTGGGGAGGAGCTGTATGGAAAACGCTTGGAGTTCCTGTAGTTAATGTTTCAAGCAGGTATGGTTCTGTAAATTACAGAAACACCAAAATGATGGGTTTCAGTAATATTGAATTGATAACGGATAGAACTTTGGCAGATAATCTTCGTGAAATCGAAGAGGTGAAAAAATATTTCCCAGATCATGCTGTAATTGCATCATTAATGGTGGAAAGCAGAGCTGAATGGGAACAAATTATTAAAGATGTTGAAAATGCTGGTGCAGACGGAATTGAACTCAATTTTGGATGTCCTCACGGAATGTGTGAACGCGGAATGGGATCTGCAGTTGGGCAAGAACCAGAGGTTTTAAAAACGATTGTAAGTTGGGTTAAAGAAGCAGCAAATATCCCTGTAATAACAAAATTAACTCCCAATATTTCTGATATTATTCCTCCCGGATTAGCAGCTCTTCAAGGTGGAACGGATTCGATTTCATTAATTAATACTATAAAAAGTATTGTTGGAATAGATTTAGACACGTATGCTCCATATCCAATTGTTGATGGAAAAGGCACAAATGGAGGGTATTGTGGGCCAGCAGTGAAACCTATTGCCATGAATATGTTGAAAGATTTGGCACAACACCCCGAAATTGGAAAAATCCCTTTATCTGGAATTGGTGGTATTGAAACTTGGCGTGATGTAGTAGAGTTTATTCTTTTAGGTGCTACTTCTGTGCAAGTGTGTACTGCTGTGATGCATTATGGATTTGGTATCGTTAGAGAAATGGAAGCTGGTCTACGTCAGTTTATGGAAGAAAGAAATTATAATACCATTTATGATTTTGCAGGAAAAGCCTTGCCAAATGTTACGGAATGGAAGCATCTAAACTTAAAACATAAAGTAGTCGCTGAAATTAATCAAGATAAATGTATAGGTTGTGAACTCTGTTATATCTCTTGTGATGATGGAGCACATCAAGCAATTTCCTTGTCAGACGACCCTTTAAATAGAATACCAAGTATCATTGAAGAAAACTGCGTTGGTTGCAACTTATGTTCTCTAGTGTGTCCTGTTGAAGATTGTATTACGATGGTAAAAAGAGATGATGGCACGGAACATAGTACTTGGAATGAACGTACGTTGAATGATGATATTCCTACAACTTTTGATGATGATAGAGCTGGAGGAAATGGGCATTTTGTTCCCAAACCATCTGATGCATTAAAGAAATAAGAACTAGTGCAAGTATCATTGATTTTATCTTTGTCTTTTTTTCTTAAACCAAGTCCATATTAAAAGACAAAAAACAGCTATTTTTTTTTTCATACCTTAGTAACGAAAAAGAAAAAAAATGCTAGTTAAAGTTTATGGTAGTGCCGTTTTCGGCATAGAAGCCACTACGATTGTTGTTGAGGTTAATATTGATAAAGGAATTGGATATCATTTGGTTGGGTTACCAGACAATGCGGTTCGAGAAAGTTCCTATCGGATATCTGCAGCCTTAAACAACAACAATTACAAGCTTCCTGGAAAAAAAATCATTATCAATATGGCTCCCGCCGATATTAGAAAAGAAGGTGCTGCGTACGATTTAACGCTAGCCATCGGGATTTTAGCCGCATCAAAACAAATTCAGTCAGAGAATATTAAGGAGTATATTATTATGGGCGAACTCTCTTTAGATGGAAGTTTACAGCCTATAAAAGGAGCATTGCCAATTGCTATTAAAGCCAGAGAAGAAGGTTTTAAGTATTTTATTGTACCCAAAGGAAACGCGAAAGAAGCAGCAATTGTTGATGACCTAGAAGTATTAGGCGTTGACACTATTCAAGAAGTAATTGATCATTTCAATGGTAAAAAAATAATTGAACCAACAGTTGTTGATACTCGAGCAGAGTTTTATAAAAACATCGATTTCCCGGAATTTGACTTTTCTGATGTAAAAGGGCAAGAATCTATCAAACGTTGTATGGAAATTGCCGCAGCTGGCGGACATAACATCATTCTAATTGGTCCACCAGGGTCAGGAAAAACCATGCTAGCTAAAAGATTGCCTTCTATTTTACCACCGATGACCTTACATGAAGCATTGGAAACGACAAAAATTCATTCTGTGGTTGGTAAAACAAAAAATAATGGCTTGTTATTTCAACGACCATTTAGATCGCCACATCATACAATTTCTGACGTTGCTTTGGTTGGCGGCGGACAATATCCACAACCAGGAGAAATCTCATTATCTCATAATGGTGTGTTGTTTTTAGACGAACTCCCTGAGTTCAAACGATCTGTTTTAGAAGTAATGAGACAACCTCTAGAGGATAGAGATGTTACCATTTCTAGAGCAAAGTTTACGGTTACCTATCCGTGTAGTTTTATGTTGGTAGCAAGCATGAACCCCAGTCCTTCTGGATATTTTAACAACCCTAGTTCGCCAATGACCTCTTCACCACAAGAAATGCAACGGTATTTGAGTAAGGTTTCTGGTCCGCTATTAGATAGAATTGACATACATATAGAAGTAACTCCTGTTCCTTTTGAGAAACTTTCAGATGAAACAAAAGGCGAATCTAGCGTTGACATTAGAAAGCGAGTTACTGCATCAAGAGAAATTCAATCAGAACGATTTACTGCTTTTGAAAATGTGCATTACAATGCGCAGATGAATGTAAAACAGATTCGAAAGTATTGTAAACTATCTGATGAAAGCATGTCTTTATTAAAAGCTGCTATGGAAAAACTCAATCTATCTGCCAGAGCTTATGATCGAATTTTAAAAGTTGCTAGAACCATTGCTGACTTAGAGGCTACAGAAAACATCTCTCCTACTCATATTGCAGAAGCTATTCAATACAGAAGTTTAGATAGAGATGGTTGGTTGGGGTAATCTATAAAAACATCGGCAATACAAACATGTAATATAAAATCAATAAGGCAACAGCAAACACGTTTAATATAACTCCTGCTTTTACCATTTCTTTTACTTTTACATAACCACTCGCAAAAACAATTGCATTTGGTGGCGTTGCCATTGGCAACATAAAAGCACAACTTGACGCCATTGTAACCGGAATTAACACGTTTAAAATCGGAATGTTTAATCCTATTGCGATTCCTGCAACAACTGGTGCTAATACAGAAATCAAGGCAACATTACTCATCAATTCGGTCATAAATAGCATTAATATTATTAGTAAGGAAACCGTTATTATTGGATTGAAATTCCCTTCTGCAATGGTATTTGTAATTACATCTACCAAACCACTTGCAGCCATTCCTTTTGCCAGCGCTAAACCTCCTCCAAAGAGGATTAAAATTCCCCAAGCCAATCTTTGCGTATCATCCCACTTTAAAATATAGCTTCCTTTTTTTAGACTCAACGGAATAGAAAATAACGAGACTGCTGCAATCAAACTAATAATTGTATCCGATAATTTTAATCCCGGAAAGATCTTATTAATCAATGTTCTTGTAACCCATAAAAAAACAGTGACTGCAAAAATGATCAATACTCTTTTCTCTTCTTTAGATATTTTTCCTAACTTTTTTAATTCCTCTGAAATTAAATTTGAAGAAGAAGTAAACTGAATATCATTGCATGGAAACATCCATTTTACCAAAACCAAATAAACTAGCGCTACCATCACAATAGAAAAAGGGAGTCCAAAACTCATCCATTTTAAAAATGAGATTTCAATGTTGTATTGATTTTCTAGCAAACCAATTAAAACCGAATTTGGTGGGGTTCCAATAACGGTTGCTATTCCACCAGCATTTGCAGAAAAAGCGATTCCTAACATAATGCTCAATGCAAAATTCTTGTCTCCTTTGGTAAACCCATCTGCATCATCAATCAATAATTTAATTACTGATATGGCAATTGGTAACATTACTACTGTTGAAGCTGTATTGCTAATCCACATACTCATAAAAGCAGTGGCAATCATAAAACCAAGAATCACTTTATTAGGTGTTGTTCCTGTATATTTTATAATGGTTAGCGCTATTCTTTTGTGAAGGTTTACTTTTTCTAATGCCAACGCCAATACAAATCCTCCAAAAAACAGAAAGATAATCGGGCTTCCATAATTGGCACCAACATCTGCAATTTCCATTACTTTTAAGAGTGGAAAAAGAATCAATGGCAACAATGCGGTTACCGCAATATGTACCGTTTCTGTAATCCACCAAGTAACCATCCAAAGTGCAACTGCAATTACAGCATCCCCTTTTTCTGAAACTAAAAAAGAAGGAAGGTTCACAATGATTAAAAATAATAATGGCCCTAATAATAGTCCTATTTTTCTGGAAAATGTCATGCTTTAAATTTTTTCCTAAAGTAGAGAAATCACTTCACACTAAAAAATTCTTTCAAAGAAATTGGTTTCCCTTCTTTGGTAAATCCCTCTAAGGTAATTTCAAAATCTCCAACTACATCAGATGTGTAAAAATCAATGGTCTTTTTTGTTGAGTAAAGGTCTAATTCTGGCAACCATGCTAGTTGTCTTCTATAATCAGGAACTCTATCAAAAGTGCCGTCTCTATATGGCTGCGTATAAAATTCTCTCTTGTTTAAAGACACATCAAATTGAATATTTTTTATGTAATTAGAGATCTCACTATTTTTATAATCTTTTGTAAATGTCTCAATAAAAATAATTCCCTGAAAAATATACGAATCATACACGTATTTTTCTCTTACAATACTTATTGACTTTATTTTACTTGCGTTAAAATCAATAATTTCATCATGGTTTTGAATAAAAACACCATCTACAATAACCAAAGGACGTTCTTTAATTTCGTCAAACCCATCACTGTTTCTCACAAAAAATGTATGTGTATTGTTCTTTTTTATAATCCGTACGTTTTTAACAATTTCTATGACTGTTTCTTTTACGCTAGCAAACCGATTGTAATCATTTAAGAGGTAGGTAACACTTTTATTAAATTGATTCTCTGTCGCAAACTTATTAACACTTGTGTTTTGTTTTGCAGCTCCATAAGCATTCTCTATTTGATTTTGAATACTGTATGCTAATAACTCTTCTTTTACCTTGGGTGACATTTCAATTTCATTAAAAGTCAATCCTTTATATGTTAGTGGTTTTTGAACAGCCAGAACCAATTTATACATTTCCTTTTTTGCATCTAATATTTGGATTACTGCTTTAGGGTCTTGATGTACTGTTTTAAACACAAACTCAAAAATTCCATTTTCATCTGTGATTGCAAACCTAAATCTAAACTTTTTGTTAGGTACAGAAAGCACTATTTTAACATTTGAAATAGGAGCTCCTGTTTCTTTATGTAACACGCTACCTTTTAAAACATCTCCTTTAAATTCTGGAAGAAAATGTGCAACAGATTTTTGATCAACGTTATTTTTTGGGTATATAGAAGTGTAAGTTTTTGAGGTTGGATTTATTGCTTTTTTAAACGTATTTACTTTTCGAGCAGAAACAGAATAACTTCCTAAAATTGCATTATTATCAAGACCTTCTAACTTTAATTGTATTTTTTGTCGTTTAGCATATACCTGCTGACTTAAAACAAGTTTAAAATTATCTTTCTCTTTTTTAACAGGTTTCGTTTTTAAACCTGTAGAAGAATTAGCAACCTTTATTTTGGTTTCTACACCTGATTTTACTTGTAAATTTTGGTTATTCTGGGAAGTGTTTATAATGGTAACATCTCCTTTAAAAAAGTAGTGTTCTCCTTCGTTTCTCATCCATTCTGTATATGCAATAAGCTTATAATTCCCTGAAGGAATTGTATTTGGAATGAAAAAAGAACCATTGCCTGTTCCATTATTTAACCTCAACTTATTTTTAAATACAACTTGCTCTTTTGCGTCTATCAGCTCTACATAAGCAACTTTGCTTAAACCGCTTAATTGGTTATTTCTATCTCTAATACAATATACTTTATACAGTAAATGCTCTCCTGTTAAGGCAAAAGAAGTATTGTAGTGTACAAATACTCTTTCTTTTAATGCCTTTTGATAATAAAGAGTTTTTGATTTCTGACCAAATACAGTTGTTTGACTGCTAATAAGAATCAATAAAAATGTAACAATAAATTTTTTCATACGTAATCGTTTTATCAGTCTATCCAGAAACTTGGCTTAACATTAGAACCCAGAGCTGTACAGTCTCCACACTCTCTTCGCACTATAAAATAAGGGTTGTTTGGATTGTTTTTAGGGTCATTAAAATCTACAAATTTAAAATTATAGAAAAAAAGCTGATTTATCAATGGTGAAAAATCGGGACTTCCAAATTGAGAACGATCATCTAAATCTGGAGCTATAATATTACATTCTGTAATGTATGGTGGTTTGTCCGCAGTTGGAAAAAAATCTTCAAAATTAAAAAATATTCTTTCTGATGCCACTGCCGAAACCTCAAAATACCCTAATACATTTTCATCAGGATTATCAACAGCATGGACATTCCCAGGAACAAACCCTTGTTGTTTTTGAGAAAATACATTCTCAGAATCAGAAAACTTATCTAATGTTTTATAAAAAGAATAGACTTCTGGGGATTCTATAAGTTGATGTACTAAAATACTATACCTATGAGTGATTTTAAATTCATCAATTGGCAAAAACAACACAAGAAAATTATCAACTCTATCTTCTGTTAACAAATTAGTGTCTATTTGTAAAATGGTATTTGATTTTGAAGTACCATAACACACTCTTTCTTCTTGTGCTTTTGGTAGTGTATATACCTCATGGTATGGCGGTGGGTTTGGCACTGTTGGAAGGTAGCTCTCTCCAAAAGCATCTAAAGGAGACCAATTAGGTGCAATTATTTTATATGTTTCTTCATAGGTATATCTATAATATTTTGAAGAATTTGTAGGGTCAAAGCTATTGGCGTAAATAGAAATTCCTTCTATACCCTTTGCATTTGTTTCTTTTGTTGCGGTAATATTAAACGCAGCGTTAGCACTTGTTAACTCTTTAGCTGTAGATCCATATTTTTTACCATCTGACGTGGTAATTGCCAACTTGTAAGTTCTATTAGGTAATACTGCAAATTTAGCAATAGACTTATAAGTACCAGAGTCTATTTCTTGAAAATTGTATGTATTATTAGCCGCATCTACCACCGTAACCTGCGCGTTTATTTCATACGGTTTTTTATTATCTTCTAGACGATAGGTTCTACTTAAACTAATCTCTTGATATTTCAACTCGTTAGTAATTGTTGCTTCTATAACCAGCGTATTTTCAAAATGAAGGGTTCCTTTTTCAAAGGGCTCTACACAACTGTGTAAAAAAAACAGTGAAGACATTCCTAAAATAATATATGTATATATTTTTTTCATCGCAAACAATTAAAATTTAATATTATACGTTATTGTGGGAATTGGCACAGAAAATATGGTGCTCTTATACGCTTTAATTTCATTGTTCTCTGTTACAAAGAAAACAGAATAAGGGTTGTTTCTACCCAACACATTATATATAGATATGTTCCAAAAACTATGTGCTAGTTTTTTTATTTTATGATTTCCTTCAATATTAAACCCGATGTCCAATCGATAATAATCAGGAATTCTAAATTCATTTCTATTACTATAAGAAACATACTCTGTTCCGTTAAAAATGTATTTTCCAACTGGGTAGGTTACGGGTCTTCCTGTTTGATATGCAAAATTCGCAGAAAAACTATATCGTTTTGTTAGTTTATAATTTGCCACTAAACTTATATCATGAGGCTTGTCAAAGTTTGACGGAAAAAGATTTCCATTATTTACACGTTCTTCATTAAACTTACTATCCAACTTAATCAATGATCTAGAATAGCTATATCCAAGCCAACCGTTTAACTTTCCTTTGGTTTTACGTATTAAAAACTCCAATCCATAAGCAACGCCTTCTCCTTGAATCACCTCTGTTTCTATTGCTGTATTTAACAACAATTCTGCTCCAACTTTATAATCTAGCATATTGTCTAATTTCTTATAATATCCTTCCATACTAAATTCGTAAAGATTGTCTTCAGAGTTTTTAAAATACCCTAAAGAAAACTGTACAGAGTGTTGTGGTTCAATATTCAAATCACTTAATTTCCAAGTATCTGTTGGAGATAGTGTAGTATTGTTTGACAAGGTATGAATGTATTGGTATGCATTATTAACTCCGGCTTTTATTGAAGCTGTGGGAGACAATAAATACCTTCCAGAAACCCTAAATTCTGGCCCACCATAGGTTTTATATACTTCATTGTTTCCATATTGTAGAGTATTGATTAAGGTCGATTCATTTTTTGGGGTGTCATTTGCATACTCTCTTTGAGCGCCTGCACCCAATCCTAAAAATAGCGAGTATCTTACACCTGCATTTAAAGAAATTTTATCATTTATTTTATAGTTGTCTGACAAAAACAAGGCAGACTCTAATCCTTTTTCTTCTGGAATCGTTAATGGAGAAATCAAGGAGCCACTTCCTTTAGGCAATAAAGAGCCTGGATTTGCCGTATACATTTTACTAGAAAGTCCGTAAGTAAATGAGTGCTTATTATCATAAAAATAATGCATTCTCAATTTTAAATGATTTTCATTCACTTTGTAGTTTAAAGCAAAATTTTTATTCGACTTTCCGTTATAATCAATCGCAAACTCATATTGGCTATTTGCAAAAATCAAATCCATTTTGTGTTTCTCGTTTATTCTTTTATTCCATTCTAAAGACAAAACACGATTGCTATAATTAAACAACGAATCTGAAGTAATACTATAAGAATCTTTGCTATAATATGCCGATGCAGAAACCTCATCTTTTTCACTCAATTTGTGTTTATATTTCAAAATCACATCATAAAAAGAAGCATTACTTTTACTTAAAGAAGCGTTGTTTAACGATTTTAAAATCCAATCTGAATACGTTCCTCTTACACCTGCTATTATCGATGATTTTCCTTTAATCACAGGAGCTTCTATTGTTAAGTTACTTGTGACAGGGCCAAAAGAACCTTCTAATGAAAATTTTTCTAGATTACCTTCTTTTGTTTTGATATCAAACACAGAAGATAAACGCCCTCCAAATTCTGTGGGTATGCTTCCTTTATAAATAGTTACATCTCCTGTTGTAAATGGATTTATTGCAGAAAATATTCCGAAAAAGTGAGAAGGATTATACAATACACCATTGTCTAACAATATTAAATTTTGATCTGTTTTACCTCCTCTAACATTATAACCTGATGCGCCTTCTCCTGCTGTTGAAATACCAGGTAAAGTAGTGGCTACTTTTAAAATATCTCGTTCCCCTAACACCAAGGGGATATTTTTAATTTTAGCAACTTCTATTTTAGTAACTCCTGTTACAGCGCTTTTTATATCATTAATTTTACTTGCCGAAATCACAACTTCATCTAACATCTCAGAACCTTCTTCTAATGCAAAACTTAAAGTTCCATGGTTATACATGATAATTTTTTTACGAATATCAATTACTCCTATCGATTTTAATTCGACTAAATTTTCACCTGATTTTAACGTAATCGTGTAAAACCCTTCATTATTTGTAACAGCATTTACATTCTTATCTAAACTTCTTATCACTAAATTAACAAGAGGTTTACCTGTCAATGTGTTTTTAATATAGCCTGATAATTGATACGATTTATTGCTTTGATTTTTAGATTCTTTTCCTACCCGAATTGTTTCAACACCTTTGTTAGCCACAGCGGTTTTCTTTATAAAAGTGATTGGCTTGGGTGTCTCTACTGTTTTAACAATTGGAATAGAGGTGTCTTTTTCTACTTTAACAACCCCTGTTTTAATTGTTTTAAAAAAACCTATTGGAAGTGAATTGTGAATTAAACGATTACGTGTTAAAACAATCTTATTGTCTGAAGTAATATAATAATTAAGAACTGTTTTCTTTAAAATATGACCCAACACTTCTGTAACCAGTGCGTTTTTGTATTTTCCTGAAACCTTTGTTTCACCTAGCCATTCTTTTAAGTAAAAAAATTTAAAAGGTACCTTTTTTTCAATTTTATTAAAAGCGTCTACTAAAGACACATTTCTGAAGTTTATTGAAATTCTCTGTTCTTTCACCTGAGAATTAAGCGCAAAAACAGTTAGTAAGAATATTAGAATTATACCCTTTTTCATTAGTAAAATGATTTATTTTCAACTAATGTAGTTTTTTTTTAATCAAAAAACACAAGTATTATTTAATAACTATCTCGATACCGATTTAAATAAAATTGATTTTACGTGGTAATTTATGCTCAAAAAAAAGGCTTACTATTCTAAAATTTGATGCCTTGCGTTAAGGATAGCAGCGGTATCCTTTTTTGTAAACCTTATAAATTATCGTCATTACGAGAGAAACGAAGTAATCTCTTACTTCAAAGGAGATTGCCACAGTTTACAAAAAAGTAAACTTCGCAATGACAACATGAAAAAAGATATAGCGGATAGCCTGTTAAAACGCCCAACTTCTCGATACAATTTTTCTACAAAAAATTACTCGAAATAAAAAACCCTCACAACTTAATGCAAGGGTTTTTTATTTCTATCATGAGATTCCTGCCTACGCAAGAATGACAGATAGTTTAGTATCTATAGTGTTCTGGCTTATAAGGTCCAGCAACGGTTACACCAATATAAGATGCTTGGTCTTCACGCAACTCTGTTAACTCAACACCAATTTTTGCTAAGTGTAATTTTGCTACTTTTTCGTCCAATTCTTTTGGCAACATGTATACTTCGTTTTTATACGCTTCTACATTTGTCCATAATTCGATTTGAGCCAAAGTTTGGTTTGTAAATGAGTTAGACATTACAAAACTAGGGTGTCCAGTTGCACATCCTAAGTTTACCAAACGTCCTTCAGCTAAAAGGATAATATCTTTTCCAGCAATGTTGTATTTATCAACTTGTGGTTTGATAGTATCTTTTGTATTTCCGTGGTTTTTATTTAACCAAGCCATGTCAATTTCATTATCAAAGTGACCAATATTACAAACAATAACTTTGTCTTTCATTGCTTCAAAATGACGTCCTTGAATGATGTCTTTGTTTCCTGTAGTTGTAATAATGATATCAGAATTTGCAACAACAGTTTCTAATTTCTTTACTTCAAAACCATCCATTGCAGCTTGTAGCGCACAAATAGGATCAATTTCTGTAACAGTAACAATAGAACCAGCTCCTTTAAAAGAGGCAGCAGTTCCTTTACCAACATCTCCATAACCACAAACAGTTACACGTTTACCTGCTAACATAATATCTGTAGCTCTTCTAATTGCATCTACAGCAGATTCTTTACATCCGTATTTGTTATCAAATTTAGATTTTGTAACAGAATCATTTACGTTGATTGCTGGCATTGGTAATGTTCCGTTCTTTACTCTTTCGTAAAGTCTATGAACACCTGTAGTAGTTTCTTCTGATAATCCGTTGATTCCAGCAGCTAACTCAGGATATCTATCTAATACCATGTTTGTTAAATCTCCACCATCATCTAAAATCATGTTTAATGGTTGCTTGTCTTCTCCAAAGAATAATGTTTGCTCAATACACCAGTCAAACTCTTCTTCTGTCATATCTTTCCATGCGTACACAGCCGTTCCAGCACCAGCAATTGCAGCTGCTGCTTGATCTTGTGTAGAAAAAATATTACAAGAACTCCAAGTAACCTCAGCTCCTAAAGCTTGTAGCGTTTCAATTAAAACAGCCGTCTGAATTGTCATGTGTAAACATCCTGCAATTCTTGCTCCTTTTAATGGTTGTGTATTTTTGTACTCTTCTCTTAAAGACATTAATCCTGGCATTTCTGCTTCTGCCAAGTCCATTTCTTTTCTTCCCCAGTCAGCTAAAGAAATATCTTTAACTTTAAACGGAACGTATGTTGCTGTATTTGTACTCATATTTAATTGTATATTTGTTATCTACCTTAATTTCTAGCTGCAAAGTTACGGAATAACTTTTAAAAAATATGCCACTTTACAAGACGATAACTGTTAATAAAACTACTAAAGTATTGATTTGGAAGATTTCAGAATCTTTTGAAGCACTTTCTTTTGGGATTGATTTAACAGAAAGCAATCAAAACAGGGTTGATAGCATGAAATCTGAATTGCATCAACGTGGCTTTATGAGTGTTAGACACTTATTAAAAGAAGCTGGTTTGGTTGATAGTGACTTAATATATGATGAATATGGCAAGCCGCATTTAAAAAATGGAAAACATATTTCTATTACGCATTCGTTTACTTTTTCTGGAATTATTGTTTCTGATGACACTCCGGTTGGAATTGATATTGAAATGCAGCGTGATAAAATTTTAAAGATTGCACATAAGTTTACACCTTTTCAAGAATATAAAACCATTGCAAATCATTCTGCGTTAGTTAGTAAACTAACCATTGTTTGGGGCGCAAAAGAGTCGTTGTATAAAATTTACGGAAAGAAAAAATTGCTTTTCTTAGAAAATATTTACATTGAAGATTTTCGCTTTGCGGATGAAAAAACAACTGGTGATATTAATTATGACGGAATTAGAACTTCATACCAAGTACACTTTTTAGAGTTTGATGGTTTTACCTGTGTCTATGCGTATTAGTATGATAAGTCTCAGAGATACAAAGTTGCAAAGTGAAAAAAAAACTAATTTATGTCCGTTCGAGCCTTTCGACTAAGCTCAAGATAAACTAAAGTCGAGAACTTATTGATCTTTCTTAATGAACATTTACCAAAATATTTTACTAGCAAAACAACAAAACAAAAAGCTTTTAGCAGTTTTGATTGATCCCGAAAAAATAGCGCTTCAAAACATTCCTTTATTTTTTGAGAAAGTACATCAATCTATTGCTACACATATTTTTGTTGGTGGGAGTACTGATAAAAACAACCTCAATGAAACTGTTGTAATTGCAATAAAAAAGGTAACGAAGTTACCAATTGTACTTTTTCCGGGTGATGTAACTCAAATTACAGACAAAGCAGATGGAATTCTTTTTTTAAGCTTGATTTCTGGTAGAAACCCAACCTATTTAATTGAACAGCAAATAAAGGCTGTTCCCTTTCTTAAAGATTCGAACTTAGAGGTTATTCCGACTGGTTACATTTTAATTGATGGAAACAAAGAAACTGCTGTGCAACTTGTGAGTAATACAAAACCAATTCCACAAAACAATATTGATTTGATTCTACATACTGCGTTGGCTGGTGAATTTTCTGGTAAAAAACTCATCTACCTTGAAGCCGGCTCCGGAGCTGTAGTGCCTGCAGATGCAATTATTATTGAATCATTAAAAGCTAATCTTACTATTCCACTCATTGTTGGTGGCGGAATTAAAACCAAACAACAATTAAACATTGCTTTTGAATCTGGTGCAGACCTAGTTGTAATTGGTACCGCTTTTGAAAATGACGAATCATTTTTTGAAAATTTGAAAAAACAATAAGTACTTTTGCTTTTCAATTCTACCCTATGAAAATATCAATTGAACTTACATTATTACCTCTTCAAAATGATTTTGAAGAACACATCATTGCATTCATTCAAAAACTAAGAGCTTCTGATTTTACGGTATTAGAAAACCCGATGAGTACTCAAATCTATGGAGATTATGATGCACTAATGCCTTTCTTAACCAAAGAGATTAAAACGTCTTTCGAAAACCAAGATAATACAGTTATCAACTTAAAAATAGTCAAGTCTGACCGTAGCAACTATGAACCAAATTTTTGATTTTTTTATAGATCCATATAGAACTGCAACGACACTTAATATTGTGTTAGAAATTTGTGCAGTTATTTTTGGAGTTGCATCAGTTATCTATGCAAAGAAGGAAAGTATTTTAGTCTATCCAACGGGAATTATCAGCACTATAATTTACGTATACATCTGCTATCAATTTACATTGTATGGCGATTTAATCATCAACATATACTATACATTAATGAGTGTTTTTGGTTGGTATATGTGGACGCGTTTGGTTGGAAATAATCACCTTGAAATAACTAGAACCACTAAAAAAGATAAAATAAAGGCCTTTGGCATTTTTGCATCAACTGCATTATTTGTCATTTTTGTGTATTTATACTTTAATCGATTTGATCGAATTACAGATTATTTTGACACATTTACAACAGGAATATTCTTTGCAGCAATGTGGTTAATGGCGAATAAAAAATTAGCACATTGGTCTTTATGGATTGTAGGAAATATCATTTCTGTACCTTTGTATTTTATTAAAGGATTAGGTTTTTCAGGAATTCAATTCACCCTCTTTTTAATCTTAGCATATCAAGGATATATCACATGGAAAAAGAACTTAGACAGCAAGAAGCAAACGTTATAAAAGTTGTTTTATTCGGCCCAGAATCAACTGGAAAAACAACATTGTCTGGTCAATTAGCACGACATTACAATACTGTTTGGGCTCCAGAATTTGCAAGAGAATACTTGCAGAAAAAATGGAATAATGAACGTAAAACCTGTGAAAATTCTGACATCCTTGCTATTGCTGCTGGACAAATGGAAATAGAAAATAGACTGGCAAAAAAGGCAGACAAAGTATTGATTTGTGATACTGATTTATTAGAAACTAAAGTGTATTCTGAAGAATATTATGGTGGTTTTGTAGATCCAAAACTTGATAAATCTGCTATTAATAACACCTATGATTTGTATTTCTTAACCTATATCGATACACCTTGGCAAGAAGATGATTTGCGTGACAGACCTGAGTTGAGAATAGAAATGTTCAACGCTTTTGAAAATGCATTAAAAAAATACCATCGCCCATATATTTTATTACAAGGAAATAAGGAAACACGCTTGAACACAGCTATAAAAGCAATTGATGAATTGATTAAAAGTCGCAAAAACTTAAGCACATTCTCAGAATCTTTAAACTAACTGCTTTTGAACAAAGAAACCCTTATCAAAGAATTACAGTTTAAAGCCATTAGAAGTTCTGGTGCTGGTGGCCAACATGTAAATAAGGTTTCTTCAAAAATAGAACTCACTTTTGATGTCTTAAATTCTCAACATCTTTCTTTAAACCAAAAAGAAACGCTACAAGATAAACTTGCTAACAGGATTAATAAAGAAGGGATTCTCCTACTTTTTTGTGATGAAAGTAGAAGTCAACATAAAAACAAAGAATTGGCCATTAAACGTTTTATAGAGCTTATAACTACTGCTCTTAAACGTCAAAAAATTAGAAGACCTACCAAACCTAGTAGATCTTCTGTCTTGAAAAAATCAGACAACAAAAAGAAAAACTCTGCTAAAAAATCGTTGCGCAAAAAACCTGGATTGGAATAAAAATAACGATTCTTGTTTTTTATTTCAAAAATCTAATCTACTTTTGCAGCGTTCTCATAAAGGGGTGCTGCAAGGCTGAGATCATACCCAATGAACCTAGAACAGATAATGCTGTTTAGGGATTATGAATGTTAAGAAAACATCTAATAGATGTTTTTAGTGGATACCGGAAATGCTTCGCGTTTTTAGTCAAACTAAATAACACTCAAACACATATTATTCAATATTAACCACAAGAATAATTACCTCTTTTTATTCGTTTTAAATTATTTTAAAATGAAAAAAAATCACATTTTTTTATTCTTGTTTACAAGCATGCTTGTAAACTCCCAGTCCTTTACCATTTCTGGTAAAGTATCTAACCAAAACAATGAACCTTTAGCAGGAGCATCTGTTTTTGTTAAAAGTGCTAAAAAAGGAACATCATCCGATTTTGATGGAAATTTTCAATTGAATGTAACAACAGGTAGTTACATTATTGAAGCGCGTTTTATTGGATATGTAACTGCCTCGAAAATGATAGCAGTAACAACTCAAAATGTAGTTGTAAATTTCAATTTACAACCTGAAAGCAATCTATTAGATGAAGTTTTAGTTGCTGCTGTTCGTGTAAAAGCAAACGCGCCAGTAACACATTCAAACTTGTCAAAAGAAGAAATTGCAAAACGTAATTTAGGACAAGACATTCCGATTCTTTTAAACTACTTGCCTTCTGTGGTTACATCTTCAGATGCTGGCGCTGGTGTTGGATATACGTACATTAACGTTCGTGGTTCAAACTCAGAACGTGTAAATGTAACTATTAATGGTATTCCGTATAACGATGCAGAAAGTCAAGGTACGTTTTGGGTAAATATGGGCGATTTTGCTTCTTCTACTCAAAGTTTACAATTGCAACGTGGTGTAGGAACATCAACAAACGGAACCGCTGCTTTTGGCGCAAGTTTAAACATCTTAACTGATGCTATTTCTGAAAATCCGTTTGCAGAAATCTCTAATTCTATCGGTTCTTACAACACAAAAAAGCATACGGTGAAGTTTAGTACTGGTAAAATCAATGAGCATATCGAAATTGCTGGACGTTTGTCTAAAATTTCTTCGGATGGATATATTGATAGAGCATCTACAGATTTAAAATCGTATTTCTTACAGGCTTCTTATGTGGACGACAACACACTAATTAAAGCAATTACATTTGGTGGTAAAGAAAGAACATACCAAGCTTGGGCCGGAATTGACGCAACACAATTAGCTGCAGACAGAAGGCAGAACCCGTATACCTATGAAAACGAAGTAGATGATTTTCAACAAGATCATTATCAATTTCACTGGAATGAAAAATTAAACAACAGATGGTCTACAAATATTGGTTTAAATTATACAAAAGGACAAGGATTTTTTGAGCAGTTTAAGGCAGATAGAGACGCTACAGATTATAATAATTTAATTGCTGACGGAAGTGATGTTATTGTTAGACGTTGGTTAGACAACAAATTCTATGTTGCTAATTTTAATGCTACTTATAAGCAAGAAAATTTAGAAGTTATTTCTGGTTTTTCTTATAGTGAATACTCAAACAAACACTTTGGAGAAGTAATTTGGGGAGAAGATCTAGCATCAACAACAAACATTAGAGATCATTATTACGATAGTTATTCTAGAAAAAATGATTTCAGTATGTTTTCTAAAGCGACATTTAAACTGGCTAATAAATTAACTGCATACGCAGATTTACAATACAGAAAAGTACGTTACAAAACCAACGGACTTACTTCTGATAGAGACCCAATAAATGTAGATGAAACCTTCAATTTTTTTAATCCTAAATTTGGAGCGACATATACTTTAAATGAGAGTCAACATGTGTACTTCTCTTTTGCGGTTGCCAATAAAGAACCTAATAGAAATGATTTTGAAAACGGAATTTATACTTCTGAGAACTTACATGATTACGAGTTAGGTTGGCGCTTAAAAAACGATGTTGTTTCTTTAAACACCAATGTGTATT
>JBLFXB010000029.1:0-22434 GCA_047611925.1 Polaribacter sp. | reverse complement strand
TGAATTTTATCCAACTTCGCAATTGGCCCAATATGTTCTGTAATTATTTGATTGATTTCTTTTCGTAAATTATCTTGATCTCTACTTTCCCCACTGTCTTTTAATGTCACATATCCATACAAAGCACTTCCTTTAATATCATGTGGAAAACCAACAATGGCAGATTCAGCAACAGCTGGATGTTCATTTATGGCGTCTTCAATAGGTGCTGTTCCTAAATTATGCCCAGAAACGATGATCACATCATCTACTCTACCTGTAATTCTATAGTACCCAACCTCATCTCTCAAAGCGCCATCACCCGTAAAATACATGTCTTCATAGGCAGAAAAATACGTTTCTTTATAACGTTGATGGTTTCCCCAAATGGTTCTTGCAATACTCGGCCAAGGAAACTTGATACACAATCTTCCTTCTACTTGATTCCCTATTAATTCGTTACCGTTTTCATCCATTAATGCTGGCTGAATCCCGATAAACGGCAGCGTTGCATATGTTGGTTTTGTTGGTGTTACATACGGAATTGGGGTAATCATAATTCCGCCCGTTTCTGTTTGCCACCAAGTATCAATAATTGGACTTTTCTTCTTCCCAATATTGTCATTATACCAATGCCATGCCTCTTCATTAATCGGTTCTCCTACAGAACCTAATACTTTTAATGATGATAAATCGTATTTATCTACTAGTTCAACTCCGTGTTTTGCCAATGCTCTAATTGCTGTTGGCGCTGTATAAAACTGATTCACTTTATGCTTTTGAACTACTTCCCAAAAACGTCCAAAATCTGGATAACTTGGAACCCCTTCAAAAAGAACAGTAGTTGCACCATTTGCTAAAGGACCATAAACGATATAAGAATGACCAGTAATCCAACCAATATCTGCAGTACACCAATACACATCATTTTCTCTATACTGAAATGCATTTTTAAATGTGTACGCCGTATATACCATATAACCTGCTGTAGTATGTACCATTCCTTTTGGTTTACCAGTAGAACCTGAAGTATATAAAATAAACAACGGGTCTTCAGCATCCATTACTTCTGCTTCACAAACTGTAGATGCTTCATCTAATAAAGGTTGCAACCAATGATCACGACCTTCTTTCATGTAAATATCTGTATTGATTCTTTTAGCAACCAAAACCGTTTCTACGCCTGGACAACTTTCCAGTGCTTCATCTACAATTCCTTTCAAGTCGATGGTTTTTGCACCTCGGTAAGAACCATCTGAAGTGATGACCATTTTACAATCTGAATCGTTAATTCTTGTTGACAATGCTGTGGATGAGAATCCTGCAAAAACAACTGAATGTATTGCGCCAATTCTAGCACAAGCCAATACCGAAATTGCCAATTCTGGAATCATTGGAACATAAATACAAACACGATCTCCTTTACCAACATTATTGGCCTTCAACACATTTGCAAACTGATTTACTCTTTCGTGTAATTGTTTGTATGTAATATGCTCTGCTCCTTCATTTGGATCATTAGGTTCAAAAAGAATAGCCGTTTTATCACCACGAGTTGCCAAATGTCTATCAATACAGTTTTCTGTAATATTTAATTTTGCACCTTCAAACCATTTTACTTCTGGTTTTTTGAAATCCCAATCCAATACTTTGTCCCATTTTTTTCTCCACACAAAATGTTCTTCTGCTACCTCTTCCCAAAAATTCTCTGGTTCATTGATTGACTTTCTATAAACTTGATAATATTCTTCTAAATGTTTGATGTGATAATTACTCATACTCTATTCTATTTACTGCAACTTCAACCGACGTCAGTTACTTCTTGTTTTATCTTTTTTGTCTGAAATTAGACTTATTTATTTTTAATGATCTTGCGCTTTTCCAACACCAGACGGAATTCTAATTGTTTCTACTAATTCTTGTACTTCTTGCGGTGGATCTGGTGTGAACTTAGAAACAACAATTGCCACAACAAAGTTGACTAGCATTGCTACAGTTCCGAAGCCTTCTGGCGAAATCCCAAACCACCAATCTTCTTTTGTGCCTCCACCAAACCAATCAAATTTGAATTTTAGCATGTAAAAAAGCATTAAAACAATTCCGATAACCATTCCTGCAATGGCGCCTTCTTTATTCATTTTCTTATAGAAAATCCCCATGGTAATTGCAGGAAAAAAGGATGCTGCTGCCAATCCAAACGCTAAAGCCACCGTTGCGGCGACAAAATCTGGAGGGTTAATTCCGAAATATCCAGCAATAATTACAGCAACAACTGCTGATAACCTTGCTGCTCTTAATTCTCCTTTTTCAGAAATACTTGGTTTGATCATTTTCTTAATCAAATCGTGAGATACAGAAGCAGAAATTACCAATAACAATCCTGCTGCGGTAGATAACGCTGCTGCCAATCCACCTGCTGCAACTAGAGCTATTACCCAATTTGGTAAGTTTGCTATTTCTGGATTTGCCAATACCATAATATCTTTATCGATTGTCAATTCATTTGTTTTTGGATCTCCAACATATTGAATCACTCCATCATTATTTTTATCGTCAAAAACTAACAAACCTGTATCTTCCCAATTGGTAAACCATTGCGGCATTTTATTATACTCAACATTACTTACCGTTTCTATTAGATTGGTTCTAGAAAATAATGCAATTGCTGGTGCAGTTGTATACAACACTGCTATAAAAATTAATGCCCAAGCTGCTGATTTACGTGCATCACTTACTTTTTTAACTGTAAAAAAACGAACAATAACATGTGGTAATCCTGCAGTCCCAACCATTAAAGCTGCTGTAATAAACAACATATCTAAGGTCGATTTACTTCCAGAAGTATATTCATGAAAACCAAGTTCTCTATGCAATCCATCTAATTTATCTAGCAAATAAATACCATCAGTTCCTTTACTTCCAAAGCCTATTTGGGGAATTGCAGTATCCGCCATTTGAATAGAAATAAAAATTGCGGGCACCATAAAAGCAAAAATCAACACACAATATTGTGCTACTTGCGTATATGTAATCCCTTTCATTCCACCTAAAACGGCATAAAACAAAACGATAACCATCCCTATAATTACACCTGTATTGATTTCAACTTCTAAAAAACGAGAAAATACCAATCCTACGCCACGCATTTGCCCAGCTACATAGGTGAAAGAAACAATCAAGGCACAAAAAACTGCAACAGATCTTGCTACATTAGAATAATAGCGGTCTCCAATAAAATCGGGCACCGTAAATTTTCCGAATTTCCGTAAATAAGGGGCTAACAATAATGCTAAAAGCACATATCCACCAGTCCATCCCATCAAATAAACAGAACCATCATATCCGTTAAAGGAGATGATCCCTGCCATAGAAATAAAAGAAGCTGCCGACATCCAATCTGCGGCTGTTGCCAATCCGTTTGCTAACGGAGAAACACCTCCACCAGCAACATAAAATTCTTTTGTTGATCCGGCTCTCGACCAAATGGCAATACCTATATATAAAGAAAAAGTGATTCCTACTAGAACCCAGGTCCATACTTGTAATGTCATAGCTATTCGTTTAAGTTATATTTTTTGTCTAATCGATTCATGAGTCTTATGTATACTAAAATTAAAATCACAAATACATAAATAGCACCTTGTTGCGCAAACCAAAATCCGAGTTTAAATCCACCTAAACGGATCGTGTTTAATTCATCAACTAAAATAATTCCGAATAAAAAGGAAACGATAAACCAAATACTTAATAAAATCACCAAGTATTTTAAATTTGTCCGCCAATATTTTTTTAAGTCTTTTTGTTGTGACATATGCTCTAATTTAGATTTGATTTTTGAAGTCTCTAATCTACTAAATTAGAATTAATTTTTACCGCTTTTTTCTCTGGATAACAATCATTCGTCGACTGATTACATTTTCAATTCTAAAAACAGCAACAAATCCTAAAACAAAAATTATATTTGCTAACGATGAGCATTCCTATCTTTTTTGAAATTCTATCTGACAATTGGCATATTATAAGTTTATTCTTTTTGATTGCTATTTTATATGCTGCTGTTGGTTTTGGTGGTGGATCTAGTTATTTAGCAGTTTTAGCAGTAACCGGAATTGCCTATACTCAAATTAGATCTACAGCTTTATTGTGTAACATTATCGTTGTTTCTGGAAATGTTTATTTATATATTATAAGAAAAGAATTCAACTGGAAAAAAGTAATACCATTAACGTTATTTAGTGTTCCGTTTGCTTTTATAGGTGGTTTCTTAAAAATAAATCAAACGCTATTTTTTGTCTTACTTGGTGTTACGTTACTATTTGCTGCGATTACCATGTGGATCTCTAAAAGCATTACTGCTTCTAAAGAGAATACAGATCAAATGAGTACCGTAAAAAATGCTAGTTATGGTGGGATAATTGGGTTTATCTCTGGAATGGTAGGAATTGGTGGCGGAATTTTTCTTGCACCTTTATTACATGTGTCAAAATGGGATTCACCAAAAAAAATTGCGGCAACAGCAAGTTTTTTTATTTTAGTGAATTCAATTGCTGGTTTGATTGGTCATTACACAAATCCAGATTTTAGTATTGATTGGAATTTAACTACAGTTCTTTTAATCACTGTTTTTATTGGTGGACAAATTGGAAGTAGAATGAGTACTAAATTACTAAATGAAATTCAATTAAAAAAGGCAACCGCTATATTGATTGCCTTTGTAGGTATTAAAATATTGTGGAGTTATCTCTTTTAATTATTTCTTAAGCGCTTTCATTTCTGCTCCTCCTTGAAACAATGTTAAAGCAGTAATTTCTCCTTTTTCATCTTTATGAAACGCAACACTCGCTTTTACTACTTTTAAAAAGAATGTAGTCTTTGATTCTGCAAACAATTCAAATTGAGGTTGCCCTGTTGCTTGTGCAAACAATTGATTTCCAAGAGAAGTTATTGTTAAATCGAAACCAGGTTGAATCTCAAAAACACCTTCATAACTCTTTAAAATATCCGCAGAAACCGTTACTATTTCTTTTTCTTTTGGTGCTTTCATCTTTACAGAAACCCCTTTTTCTTTATTGATCCTATTTTTAAAAAGAGCTGCTTTTTTTCCATCTTTCATTGAAAAATGATACGAGATAAATCCTTCTTCAAAAGAAAAAGTATTTGGAGAAGTTGGATATATCTTAAATGACTGCGGGCTTCCTTCTCTTTTACTGTATAATTGACCTTCTTTTAATGTAATATATCGTAAAACTTTATTGTCGAATTCATACGTTCCAACCCATGTGTATAATTGTTCTGTTGATAAATTAAGAGTGTTTTCTTTTCCTTTTCTTGGTTTATCAATAGCTAAAGCAGCAATCTCTAAAGCAGTATTTGTTGGTGATTGACATCCACAATTAGAAAATAGAATTACGTATATGTTTTTACTCGGTACAAAAACGCCCATAGATAAATATCCTGGAATTGCTCCTCCATGTTCTATAGTAGGAACGTCATTTATTTCGTTAATACTCCAACCATAACCATAGTTAATTTTATCACCATTATTTAGTGTATAGTTGGTAAACGCTTTATCTATTGTTGTCTGTTTTATAAACACGTTATTAGCAATTGCAGTTTGCCATTTTAACATATCATCTACCGTAGACATAATTGACCCTGCGGCATACGGCAAACTTAAACTGATGTACTGTGCATTAGAAAACTCAGCTCTTTTTTGATAACCAGATGCTCTGTTTTTTATCAATTTTGTGTGACTTCCATAATAGGATGACTTCATATCTATTACATCAAAAATACGTTCTTGTATAAACTTCGGATAAGATATTCCGCTTACTTTTTCAACGATATATCCTAAAATAAAATATCCCGAATTGTTATATAAATATTTTTCACCTGGATCAAAATCCATTGGTTCATTTTTAAAGAAATCGATAAATTTTAATGGCGTTTCATCAATCGTCATTACCTCTCCAAAACGCTGTATTGATGTATAACTCTTAATTCCTGATGTATGTGTTAACAAATGATGCACTGTAATTTTCTTTCCATTTGTTGGATACGCAGGAATAAATTTAGTGATATCATCTTCTAAACTTAGTTTCCCTTCTTCTAACAACATCAAAATTGCAACAGAAGTAAATTGCTTCGTAATAGAGCCTACTTCAAAAACATTTTCTGAAGTCATATCTACATCTAATTCTAAATTCGCTTTTCCGAATGCTTTACGATATATAATTTTTCCGTTTTTAGCAACCAAAGCAGAAACTCCTGTTTCACTACTTTTAAATTGATTGCTTAAGATCTTGTCTATTTTAGATTCTAAACTTTGCGCATTACTATTTAAAATTGTTACAAAACAAATAGCGAAAGTGATAAAAATTTTAAATTGTGTATTCATAGCCTAATAGATGTTATGTTATGTAGTTTGACGAATGAATTGAGAATTCGTTACACTATAAATCATATTGTATTCAAAAATTTAAGAAAACTTTAATATTCTGTTTAACTATTCTGTGTTTTTCTTAAACAAAATAATCGTAGATTTGTTATGAACTTAAAAAAAATCAGATGAAATTCAAAAAACTAGTACCCGTATTTTTATTAGCCTTATTAATTTCTGCTCCAATTTCCGCTTCTAATACTGACCCAATTAAAGATAAAGAGAAGAAAACAATTGTAGCTGTAGCGGCATCAAATGAAAATTTTTCAACTTTAGTAGCGGCAGTAAAAGCTGCTGGATTGGTAGATGTATTAAATAGTAAAGGACCATTTACAGTATTTGCTCCAGTAAATGCAGCTTTTAATAAATTACCAGAAGGAACTGTGGCAACTTTACTAAAGCCAGAAAACAAGAAACTATTAACTTCTATTTTAACATACCACGTCGTTGCTGGAAAATTTTCTGCAAAAGATGTAGTAAAAGCAATTAAAGATAACAAAGGAAAATTTGTGATTAAAACTGTACAAGGTGGAATGTTAACTGCTTCGTTAAAAGATGGGAAAGTAATCCTTACTGATGAAAAAGGAAACATTTCTACAGTAGTAATTGCAGATGTTGATGCTTCTAATGGAGTTATACACGCTGTGGATACAGTTGTAATGCCAGAATAATTATATTTTTAAAATTGAATCGATTAGGTTGCTGCAGAAATGTAGCAACTTTTTTTTTCATATATCAGAAACAATACTTGTATTGTTTTTAATGCTCTAACAAGTCATTTAATTCTAACAAATAATCGTATTGCAAATCTTCATGTAATGTGGCTATTCCTTTCTTTATCAATAGAATCTGTCTATCAAATGTATTTACTAACATCGTACTCTTTTTTATTGAGGGCCTAAACTCTTTTAACTTGATACAGTAATACAATAATAACTCTACTTCTGTTTCTTTGTTCTGAGAGTATCTGATAAACTTTTTTGTGAGTGTTAATATTTTTCTAGCGCTCTTTCTTATATAAAAATAGCTCTTCGTATTTATCTGTTCAAACAATTCATCTACTTGTTCTTTTACACTCTCAATATATCCTTCTTCGTTTTCAGACTCGAACAATAAATAGGTTAATAGTTCTTTGTTTTCTTTTTTAAATTTTGATAAACGCAAACACAGTTCAATCAACTCAAATGAGTTCTTATGAGCTAATTCGTCTTTTATTTTTTTTACAGTGACTGCTTTCATTGAATATCAATTAGTCTTGTACTTCTAAAGTAACCAAATATCCACAATGATCTGAAGCAATCACATCACAAATGGTTTCTCTACGGATCACTTTCCATTTTTCCCTTGGATAAAATAGCACAAAATCTATCTTCTTTGTTGGATTTTTTGATGGAAATGTTTTTTTTGGATTTGATTTATTATAGGAGGCTTTCCAAAAACCTTCAAGAATATTAATGGTTTTACTATTTGGAGTATCATTTAAATCCCCAGACAAAATGGTTGGATATTTATTTTCAGAAAAGACTTTATTAATTTCTTTTGCCTGAGAAACTCTATCAACATCTGTTTCTAAATGGTCTAAATGAGTACCTATAAAAGAAATGGTATCTCCAGATTTTAAAACGGTTGTAATTTCTAAAGCCGCTCTTGGTTCATTTCCTTTTGTATACGGCAACGCAACATTTCTGGTTGATAAAAAAGAAGTCTTCGATAAAATGCCTTCTCCATATTCACCGCCATCATAATACATTGCTCTTCCAAAAACCGAAGTCATTTTTGTACGATACCCCAATTCAGTTGGTAAATCGTATTTTTTAGCTCTGTTGGTTTTAAAATCTACTTCTTGCAATGAAACAAAATCAGCATCTGCTTTTTTTATCACATTCGCAATTACATCTAAATCAAAACTACCATTGGTTGTTGCACCGTGTAATATATTAAAAGACAAAACTTTTACAAGTTTGTTTTTCTGTTTAGAGCCTTGTCCAAAAATAAGACTACTCATAAAAAACAACCCTATAAAAGCTTTGATATGTATTTGTGTAAACATTTAATGTTCACTTGGTATAGCAACCATTTCGTTTACTTCTTCTTCATAATTGATTCCATCTACTTTAAACCCAAATAAATTAAAGAAATCGGTACTGTATCCTACTAAATCTCCAATTTCGGATAAGTTTTCTGTAGAAGCTGTTTTCCAAAGTTCAGCAACTTCAGCTTGAACATCTTCTTGCATTTCCAAATCGTCAATACGGATTCTTCCTTTCGCATCTAAGGCTAAATCACCTCCAAATAAACGCTCGCTATATAAACGTTGAATTTGTTCTATACAACCTTCATGAGTTCCTTTCGCTTTCATAATCTTATACAATAAAGAAATATATAACGGAATTACTGGAATTGCAGAACTTGCTTGTGTAACCAATGCTTTATTTACAGAAACATAGGCTTTTCCTCCAATCGATTTTAAATCGTCTGTAATTGTAAATGCAGTTGCTTCTAAATGATCTTTTGCTGCTCCAATCGTTCCTTTTCTGTAGACTGCTTCTGTTAAAGATGGGCCAATATAAGAATAGGCAACTGTGGTTGCTCCTTCAGATAATAAGTTTTCAGACTGTAAAGCGTCCATCCACATTTTCCAATCTTCACCTCCCATTACGGCAACAGTATTCGGAATATCTTCTCCTTCTGCAGGATTGATAGAAATCTCTGTAACATTTCCTGTATGGAAATCTACTGTTTTATTTGAAAAAACACCTCCAATTGGTTTTAAAACCGACTTGTAACGTGTTCCTGTATCTGGATGTGTTCTTACTGGTGAAGCCAAACTATAAATTACCAAATCAATTTGACCTAAGTCTTCTTTGATCATGTCTAAGGTTTTACGTTTAATTTCATTAGAAAACGCATCACCATTGATACTTTTTGCATACAAACCTGCCTCATGAGCATGTTTTTCAAAAGCAGCAGTATTGTAATATCCAGCCGAACCTGTTCTTCCTGGTGTAGATGGTTTGTCAAAAAACACACCAATTGTAGCAGCATCAGATCCAAAAGCACTAGAGATTCTAGATGCCAATCCAAATCCTGTAGAAGAACCAATTACCAACACTTTTTTAGCGCCATTAATTGCTCCTTTAGATTTTACATATTCTATTTGGTTGATTACGTTTTGCTCACAACCTACTGGATGCGATGTTAAACAAATGAATCCTCTTGTTCTTGGTTCTATAATCATGGTTTGGTTGTTTTTTAATTATTTTCAGAATGACCGTCATTAATTCTTTGACCAATCATATTCAATATTCTTTTATTAAATTCTAAGTCTTTTACTTTATAGATATCAAACTCGCCTTCTGTAAACTGTCCGATAACCAATCCTAGTAATTGATTTCTTAAAACTGTATTGTTTTTAGTGATTAAATTCACGTATTTATTTAATTCTTCTTTTGTTAGCGTACTAACATCTGTCTTTTGTTTTTTTGAAAAATGAGTAAATACTTGTAAAATAGTTGTGTGTTGTAATTTTAAAATTGGTCGTAAGGTTCTATTTTGAAAATCTTCATCAACACTTTTTGCTGACAAATTTAATATAGGACGAATACTTACTTTTTTATTATCCATTTAAAAAATTATTCACATTCTTTTCAATACGCGCTAATACATCTCCAGTATTTGCTTTTACAAATGCTTCCCCAGTAATTTGCTCGTATAATTCTATATATCTATTCGAAATTTCGATCGTTTTCTCATCAGACATTGCTGGGATCTGTTGTCCCTCTAGTCCTTGAAATCCATTTTCAATTAACCATTGTCTTACAAACTCTTTAGACAATTGTTTTTGAGACTCTCCTTTTTCTTGACGTTCTGCATATCCTTCAGCATAAAAATAACGAGAAGAATCTGGTGTATGAATTTCATCAATCAATACAATTTTACCGTCGTTCGTTTTTCCGAATTCATACTTCGTATCTACTAAAATCAATCCGCGTTTTGCAGCGATTTCTGTTCCTCTTTGAAACAAAGCTCTTGTGTACTTTTCTAATACGATGTAATCTTCTTTAGAAACTACTTGGTTTGCTAAAATAGCTTCACGCGTAATATCTTCATCATGATCACCATTATCTGCTTTGGTAGATGGTGTAATAATTGGTAAAGGAAATTGATCGTTCTCTTTCATTCCTTCTGCCATTTCAACACCACATAAAACTCTTTTACCTGCTTTATACTCACGTGCTGCATGACCAGACATATAACCACGAATTACCATTTCTACTTTAAAAGGAACACATAAATGACCAACGGCTACGTTTTCATCAGGAGTTGCGACTAACCAATTCGGAACAATATCAGAAGTATCATTCATCATTTTTGTAGCAATCTGATTTAATATTTGTCCTTTAAAAGGAATTTGACGTGGTAAAATCACATCAAACGCAGACAATCTATCAGAAGCAATCATTACCAATACTTTATCATTGATATTATATACTTCTCTTACTTTCCCTTTATACACCGATTTTTGATTCGGAAATTGAAAGTTTGTTTCGTTAATTGTATTCATTTTAGTTATGTTGTTGTTGCTGCAAAAGTAATCTAAAGACTATTGATTTACAACAAAAAAAACTACTCTGTTTCTATGCTTTTATATGCTGATATAATTCGTTTTACCAGACGATGTCTTACTACATCTTTCTCCTCTAAATACACATGAGCGATTCCTTCTATATCTTTTAAAGCCAATAAAGATTCTTTCAATCCAGAAATTTGCTTTCTAGGTAAATCTATCTGACCAGGATCTCCGTTAATAATGAATTTTGCATTTTTCCCCATTCTGGTTAAAAACATTTTCATTTGGTTGTGCGTTGTGTTTTGCGCTTCATCTAAAATGACAAAAGCGTTGTCTAATGTTCTACCACGCATAAATGCCAAAGGTGCAATTTGTATTACGCCTTTTTCTAAATGAGACGCTAAACGTTCATGCGGAATCATATCTCGCAACGCATCATATAATGGTTGCATATACGGATCTAATTTTTCTTTTAAATCTCCTGGTAAAAACCCAAGGTTCTCTCCAGACTCTACCGCTGGTCTTGTTAAAATAATTCGCCTTACTTCTTTTTCTTTCAATGCTCTTACAGCCAAAGCTACTGCTGTATATGTTTTCCCTGTTCCTGCTGGACCAACTGCAAAAAGCATGTCGTTTTTACCCATTAATGTAACCATATTACGTTGGTTCTGAGTTAGAGGTTTTATCAACTTCCCATTAACACCATGTACCAAAACATCCTTCGCAATAGATTTCGCTTTGGTTTCTTTACCTGTTTCAGTAATGATAGATTCAATACTGTCTTCATCAAGTTTATTGTATTTATTGAAATACTTGATCATCATTTCGACTCGTTTTTCAAACTCATCGAGAATGTCTGACTCCCCATAGATTTTCAATTTAGTGCCTCTGGCTACAATTTTAATCTTTGGGAAATATTTTTTCAATAAGGAAATAGTACTGTCTTGAGGTCCAAAAAAATCTTTTGGGTCAATGTCTGTCAATTCAATGATTCTTTCTATCAATTGATTCTGTTTTAAGAAGTTAACAAATTACATGTTGAAAATATTTTCATAAATAAAAACGAGATAAATTCTATCAAGTATTTCTACAAGAAAATTACGGATAAAATTCTAGAATTGATTAACTTTGTTTAAAAATTTTATCAATTTCCAAACAACTAATCAACAGGTAGTTTTTACATGTCTTTAATTACTTTAACAACAGATTTCGGAACTAAAGATCACTTTATAGGTGCTGTAAAAGGAGCTATCTATTCAGAGTTGCCTGATGCTAGGATTGTTGATATCACCCATGAAGTTTCTCCTTTTAACATTGCAGAAACTGCATACATTTTAAAGAATTCTTACAAAAGCTTTCCTGATAGAAGTATTCATATCGTTGGTGTTGACTCAGAATTGAGTCCAGAAAACAAGCACATTGCCTTATTATTAGACAATCATTATTTTATTTGTCCTGACAACGGATTGATTTCTATGATTGCATCTGAAATAAATCCTACCCAAATTGTAGAAATTAATATTCATGATAGAATAGAGAGTAGTTTCCCTGTGTTAGACGTTTTTGTGCAAGTGGCATGCTTTATTGCTCGTGGTGGAAATTTAGGTGTTATTGGAAAAGAAATTGAGTCATATAAAAAAATGATCGAAATTCAACCCAAAATTGATGCTACTCAAACTCAAATTTTTGGAAGTGTAATTTATATTGACAATTATGGAAACGTAATTAGCAACATAAGTAAGAAACTATTTACCGAAATTGGTAAAGGAAGAAAATACCGAGTTAAAGCAAGGAGCTACACCTTTGAGAAGATACAACAGAAATACAACGATATTATCAATTACGATATTGATGAAGATCGTAAACATTATGATGGAAACAAATTAGCTATTTTTAATTCAGCTGGATTCATAGAAATTGCCATTTACAGAAGTAATTTAAAAACTGTTGGTGGAGCTTCTACGCTTTTAGGCTTGAGTTATAGAGATAGTATTACAGTTGAATTTTATTAAGGGAATTTATATGTTTGTACGAATTGTAAAAATGGGATTTCACGAAGAGCATATTGCTGCTTTCCTTTCCACTTTTAATGCAAAAAAAGAATACATAAGAAAATCTAACGGTTGCCAACTATTGGAATTATATAGAGACAAAACCAACCCAACAATCTTCTTTACCTATAGTTATTGGGAAACCGAACAAGATTTAGAAAACTACAGAAACTCACATTTATTTAAAGAAGTGTGGACAGAAACAAAAATACTATTCAACCAAAAACCAGAAGCATGGAGTGTTGACAAAACAATGGTCTTAAACTAAAAAATAAATAATCAATTATATAACTAAATTAATGCAAGAATTTTCATTTACCCTTTTTCCAGAACTTTCAACAGAAAGACTCGTATTACGTCAATTAACTTTTGACGATAAAAAAGCAATTTTTAGATTGCGTTCTAACAAAGAAATTAATGAATTTATTCAACGAGAAACATTAAAAAACCTGAATCAAGCAGAAGGATTTATTCAGACGTGTTTAGATGAATTTGAAAAAGAAAATCGTGTTTTTTGGGCGATGGTATTAGAAGATTCTAATCAATTGATCGGAACCATTGTATTACACAAGGTTGATTTAGAAAATAACTATGCAGAAATCGGTTTTGAAATGAATCCAGATTATCAAGATGAAGGATACATGAGCGAAGCCATGAGTACAATTTTAGATTTCGGAACTACTGCTATGAATTTAAAAACAATTGAAGCATATACGCATCAAAATAATACCGCATCTATTGCGTTATTAGAAAAGTATCTTTTTGTTTTACAACCAGAAAGAAAAGATGAAGCGGTTGAGGACAATCGTATTTATAAATTTGGGAATTAATTATTGAGAAGCAAGACATAAAGAGACAAGAAAAACGATACGTACTATTATACAAGTCCTTTCGTTGTTGTTTTTTTCATTGAATGTCTCTTATATATATTAAAATTCAAAGAAGAACAATTAAAAATTAAACAGTAAGAACGATAATGTTTCCAATATTAAAGAAAGAATTCAATTCCTTTTTTGCCTCACCAATAGCTTATTTAGTTATTGGTGTGTTTTTATTGATAAACGGATTATTTTTATGGGTTTTTAAAGATGATTTAAACATTTTAAATGCTGGTTTTGCAGATTTAAACAGCTTCTTTTTAGTCGCTCCTTGGATTTTACTTTTTCTAATTCCGGCAATTACCATGAAGAGTTTTGCTGATGAATTAAATAGCGGAACCATAGAAACGCTAAAAACAAAACCAATTACTGATTGGCAAATTGTTTTGGGTAAATTTTCAGCTTCATTATTATTAATTGTTGTTGCTTTAGCACCAACGCTAACCTATGCCTATACTATTTTACAATTAGGAAACCCTGTTGGTAATTTAGATATTGGAAGCACTTTAGGTTCATATATTGGTTTGCTATTTTTAGCAGCAACCTATACTTCTATTGGTTTATTTACCTCAACATTTTCTAAAAATCAGATAGTTGCTTTTATTCTAGGTGTATTTATTACGTTCTTTTTATTCTATGGCTTTGATGCCATTGCAAGTTTGTTTTCTAATGGGTATTCCGTGCAATTATTCGGAATTAACGAGCATTTTAAAAGTATTAGTCGCGGTGTAATTGACACAAGAGATGTGATTTATTTTGTCTCTGTTACCAGTTTCTTTTTATTACTAACTAAAAACCAGTTACGTAATGCCTAAGACCTTTAAAAATATCGCAAAATTAATCATTGGTTTATTGCTGATTAACTTTTTAGGAAGTCAATATTACAGCCGGTTCGATTTAACGCATGACAACCGCTATACATTAAAAGAAACGTCTAAAACTATTGTCAACGAACTCAAATTTCCATTGGTTGTAAAAATATATTTACAAGGAGATTTTCCTGCGGAATTTAAGCGTTTACAAATAGAAACAAAACAGTTTTTAGAAGAGTTAAGAGCAGAAAATTCGAACTTAAAAATTCAATTTATCAATCCCGACTCTTTTAGAGAGCGCTTAATCAAAAAAGGAATGACTCCGAGTAGGTTAACTGTTGAAGAAAACGGAAAACTATCTGAAGCCATCATTTTTCCTTGGGCAGAAGTTCTATATAGAAATAAAGTGATGTTGGTCAATTTATTACCAAACTCAAATGCAGCAAATCAAGATGAACAACTACAGTTTGCTATAGAAAGTTTAGAATACTCATTTGTTTCAGCAATACACACTATTAGCAGAAAATCTAGACAAAAAATAGCCGTCATTTCTGGTAATGGCGAATTACAAGATTTAGAATTGTACAGTTTTTTAAATGAAGTAAAAGACAAATATAGTTTAGCGAAGTTTACGTTAGACTCTGTATTGACAAACCCTCAACAAACACTTAGAGATTTAACTAATTTTGATTTGGCAATTATTGCAAAACCAACTATTAAGTTTTCTGATAATGAAAAACTAACCTTGGATCAATTCATTACAAATGGCGGAAAAACCTTGTGGATGATAGATAATGTACAAGCAGATCAAGACAGCTTGTTACAAACAGGCAAGATGTTAACCTATCCCAGAGATTTAAATCTTACCGATTTATTATTTGCTTATGGAGTACGAATTAACACCAGTATTGTAAAAGATTTGTATGCCGCTAAAATTCCATTGGCAACAGGAAATGTTGGAAACAAAACTCAGTTTCAAAACCTACCTTGGTTCTTTCATCCTTTAGTAAATGGAAATTCTCAGCACCCAATTACTAAAAATATTCGTCCAGTTCGTTTGCAATTTACAACTCAGATTGACACATTAAAAAACAGCATCAAAAAAACACCTTTATTGGCAACGTCATTATTATCAGCAAAAATGGGGACTCCAAATTTTGTGTCTCTAAAAAGTATTGCTGATGAGCCGAATCAAAATCAATTCAGTAGCGGAAACCAATTGACTGCGGTATTGTTAGAAGGTGAATTTAAATCGGCTTATAAAGACAGGGTAAAACCATTTAAAACAAATAGCTACAAAGAAAAAAGTAGTCCAAATAAAATGGTTGTTATTGCCGATGGAGATATTGGAAGAAACCAACTATTAAAAGGTAAACCGTACGATTTATCTAGAGATAAATGGACGCAAGAAACCTTTGGAAATAAAGAGTTTTTACTGAATACTGTTGATTATTTATTAGATGATACTGGAATCATCAACCTACGAAATAAGTCTCTAAAAATAAACCTATTAGACAAACAAAAAGCGTTTGAAGAACGTTCTTTTTGGCAATTATTTAATATTGTTCTGCCTTTAGTTCTTTTAACCGCTTTTGGTCTTATTTTTAATTATTTGAGAAGAAGAAAATATTCTTAAATAGTTGAAAGGTCTGAATGCTTAAAAGTAAAATTTAAGTTATTTTTTAACTTCTCGCTACAAATTTTTTTCATTTGTATGGGCTGATTTTCTTCAAATACTGGAGCTTCTAACCCTAGCTTCAACTTGGCATGTGTGTAAAAGGCTCTTCTTGTTGGATGCCCGTCAGCACACGCATTGAATATTTCAGTTTCAATTCCTTTTTCTATTATTCTGTAGATAATTTCAATACAATCTTCTTGGTGAATCATATTCACAACTCCTTCTGGATTTTTAACTATCCGTCCATTTTTAAAGAAGTTTCCTGGATGTCTATGCTCACCAAACAATCCTCCAAAACGAAGAATGGTTGTCTCAAAGCCCGAGTGGTTCAGAAATAATTTTTCTATAGAAGCTAATGGTGTATCCAACGTCTTATCTGTTTCTTTTATTCTATTTTCAGAAACTGGATACACGGAAGTAGCACTAATAAAGAGTACTTTTTTTATGGAAGACTTCTCTATCTGAGAAATTAGGGTTTGAAAACCTACATTGTTTTTTGAAGGAACAGCAATTACTAAAACATCAACCGCAAGAAAATCAGCATCTACTGGATGTTCTTCATCAATATCTATTAAAAATGGGGTGATATTTTTTGAGTGTAAAAGTGTTTTTTTCTCTGCAGACCTAATAGAGCCATTCACAATAAAACCTTGCTGAACTAAATAAGTTGCTAAGGGTAATCCTAACCATCCGCAGCCTAAAACACTCATATTTGCTTTTTTAACTTGCATTAACAACCTTCATCACAACAGTTATCATCCTTTACCAATTTACAAGAAACAACCGCTAATAAGGCGCCTATAATTGGGGCAGCAATATAGAGCCATAAATGCTCATAATGACCAGAAACAATTGCGGGGCCAATAGAACGTGCAGGATTCATAGATGCTTTGGTCATTGGTCCAGCAAACATTGCTTCCAATAAAACAACGCCTCCAATTGCAATTCCTGCCATAGTTCCTACTTCTTTGCTCCCTGTAGAAACATTGATAATTACCAACATTAAAAAGAAGGTTAGTAAGAGTTCTAACACAAAAGCTCGCCACATATCTAACGCCGGAATTGTGGCTCCATAAAACTCAGATTCTGGGAATAAATACCACAAAATTAAACTGGCAGATAAAGCGCCTAAAATTTGTATCGCTATATATTTCGGAACTTCTTTCCATGAAAACTTTTTAGCATATGCAAAAGCAATCGTTACTGCTGGATTAAAATGTGCTCCAGAAATTTCTCCAAAAGCATAAATCATTGCCATTACAATTAATCCCCAGGTAACTGCAACGCCAACATGCGTTACTTCTCCTCCGGTAATTTCATTAATTGTCATGGCTCCAGTACCACAAAAAACCATGGCAAAAGTCCCTATGAATTCAGAAATATATTTTTTCATGTATGCTTGTTAAATTTTTGACAAAGATACAACCTCTATCATTAATGTATCACTATCATTTTATAGATGATTCTACTAATAAAAGGGTCTAATTGTAACAAATAAGGTATCTTATCGTCATTTTGTAAAACGATCACTAATTATTCGCCTCTAATGAATCAATTAAAACCAATTATCCTCAGTCTTCTATTGCTAGTTTCAATTTTTGCATCGTTCAAAATGTACAAAAGTGAACAGCTTCAACAGCAACATAAAAACGATTTAATAGAATTATCTAGTATTGAATATGGACTCTTAAATGTTGACAAATGGGAAAACCTTCTGGCAGATGTAATTGCGACAAAGCTAGACGGTTTTAATGATGAAGGAATGGACAATGATGTACTAAAAAAGAATGTTGGTGCATTGTTAAAAGAATTGATTGACAATTACGAGAAAAGCATTCAAAAGAAAAACTCTGGAGAACTTTTTGGTGCAATGAAAAACTCCTTGTATGCATCTGCATTTGATGGTATACGAAAAGACATACCAATGCTTACAGATAAAGTGATGGTGTTTTTAGATATCAAAAACAATACAGAAGGCATTAAAGAATTTATAGTGATACTCTTAAAAGAATATACAGAAGGCACGTTTGAGAGAACAGATTATTCTAAAATAGATGCTATTGTAAAGAAATATGAAGGAGAAACAAGTAGCGATACAGTAACTCTTTTACAACAAAAACTACAAGAGCAAAACGAAACAAATCAACCATACAAAACAATATTGGCAATTGCCTTTTTAGGGTTTATTTGTGTTTTCTTTTTTTTAAAAAATGTCTCTAAAACTGATTATTTATTAGGTATTACATTTAGCTTTCTACTTTTATTTTTAGGAATAACACTGCCAATGATAGAAATTGATGCGCGTATTTCTGAAATGAGTTTTTCTTTTTTAAACGAAACCATTAGCTTTAAAGACCAAGTATTATTTTACAAGAGCAAAAGTATTTATGAAGTAGTTACGTTAATGATGTCGCAACAAAAAGTTGATATAATTGTTGTTGGCGGTTTAATCTTCTTATTTAGTGTCTTGTTCCCTATCACAAAGCTAATCTCATCGATACTATACATTCTCAATAAAAAACTAAAGGAAAGTAAATTGATACAGTTCTTTATGTTTAAAACAGGGAAATGGTCTATGGCAGATGTATTTGTAATTGCTATTATTATGGCATTTATTGGTTTTGAAGGAATTGTAACAGATCAGCTTAGTCAATTAAAAAACGTTTCTGAATCTGTTGATATCTTAACAACTAACAACTCTAGTATGCTATTCGGATTCTTTTCTTTTACCGCTTTTGTAATTGTGAGTATTGCTATTTCTCATAGAATACACAAAGAAAAAGACCTTGCAGAAAACAGTTAATAATTCAACCTTTTTGATTATTTTTAATCTTTATTTTAAAAATTCATCAAAATAAAAACGATGACTTGTCAATAAGTTGGATGGCACAAGTTCAATTCCTTATAATGACTCCATTATTAATATACTATTTTACCCAACGGATCCATGAGTGTTTATAAGCGATACTAAATGAAACAATTTAAACGAATAGATTTCCTCTTTCTTGGTTTTCTACTTAGTACTACCATTTTATTAGTTTGTTCATGGAATCAAACCCAAAACGTGGTTGATTTACTCGTAACTAGAGGTATTATCTTTAGTATAAGTTTAGCACTTATCTTTCTAAACCCGATTGTAAAATCAGCACTATTTAGTCTTTTAAGAAATGTCTACCCTGTATTGTTTTCTGGGTATTTTTATGCTGAAACTGTCTATTACAATAAGCTCTTCTTCGATAATTTAGATCAACTTTTTATCAACTTAGATCAATGGATTTTTGGTTTTCAACCTAGTATTGAGTTTTCAAAAACCTTTTCTAGCACTTGGTTTACCGAATTGATGTACTTCGGATATTTTTCTTTCTACTTTATTATTATTGGATTTATAGTAGCGATGTGTTTTAAACGCAAAGCCTTGTTTTTAGAGAACACGTTTAAAGTTGTTTTCTCCTTATTTTTTTTCTATTTCATTTTCGCGATATTCCCATCAGCTGGCCCACAATTTTATTTTGAGGCAGCAGATAGGGCTGTTCCAACAAACGGATATATTTTTCAGCAAATTATGCACGCAATACAAGAAAATGCTGAACAACCAACAGGTGCATTTCCAAGTTCTCATGTTGGTATAACTGTCGTGATTTTACTATTGGCTAGAAAAAGTTTACCACTATTTTACAAAATTTGTTTCCCATTGGCCGTTATATTAATTCTATCAACAGTTTATATAAAAGCACATTATGCGGCAGATGCTATCTTCGGTATATTAATTGCGCCAATTATAGTATATTTAGCTGCTGTTATGTATAACTATCCTACAAAAAAGGATTCCATCATTTAACATTTTCATGATTCATTTAAGAGAAGTAACTCAATATAAAGCATTAAAAACCTTTATCAAATTACCCTATAAAATTCACAAAAGTCACAAGGAATGGTTGCCGCCATTAGTAACTGATGAGTACAAGATTTTTGATAAAAAGAAAAACCATTCTTTTGATCATTGTGATACCATTATGTATTTGGCTTACAAGAACGGTGATGTTGTTGGTAGAATTATGGGAATCATAAATCACACCTATAACACAGGTCATGCTGAAAACAATGTGCGTTTTTGTTCTCTAGAATGTTTTGATGATGCCGAAGTTTTTGATAAACTAATACAGGCAATTGAAGTTTGGGGAAAAGAGAAAAATATGGACACTATTGTTGGTCCGTTAGGTTTTTCGGATAAAGATCCACAAGGGTTTTTATTAGAAGGTTTTGATGATCCAATGACCGTTATGGTTACCAATTGCAGTTTTGAATACATGATTTCTCATACAGAAAGAAATGGCTATACGAAGAAGCTTGATTTATTTCAATATCGAATTCAATTGGAAGATAAAACGCCAGAAATCTACTTAAAAATCGCTGAACGTGTTCAACAGCGAGGTTTCGAAATTTTAGAGTTTACCAAATCATCAGAAATCAAACCTTATGTAAAAACGGTGTTTGAATTAATCAATCAAACCTATACCGAAATTTATGGATTTGCTCCTTTAGACGACACAGAAGCAACTGAGTTTTCCAATCGATTTTTACCTTTATTAAATCCAAACTACATCAAACTAATAAAAGATAAAGAAGGTATTGTAGTTGCTTTTGTAGTGGCCATGCCAAACATAAGTAACGGATTCAAAAAAGCAAACGGACGCTTACTCCCATTTGGGTTTATCCATATATTAAAAGCCTTAAAAAGCGCCACACAATTAGATATGTTATTGGGCTGTGTGCACCAAAAATATCGAAATTCTGGATTAGACGCTCTAATGACCGTTGCTCTTTTTGATTCGGCAAGAAAAGGAAATTTAACCGTTATGGATAGCCATTTAACTATGGAAGACAATGTAAAAATGCGTGCAGCTTACGAACGCATGAATCATACCATTTACAAGAAATATAGAATCTTTGAAAAAGCCTTATGAGTACACCATTAAAATTAGGATTAAAAGAAAATTGGAAACAGTTTACAATTTTGGTAATTGTCAATGCATTTGTTGGAGGAATGGTCGGTTTAGAACGCTCCATTTTTCCGAAATTTGCCGAACAAGAATTTGGGATTTCTTCTAAAACAGCAATTCTATCTTTTATCATTGCATTTGGAATTACAAAAGCCATTACCAATTACTTTACGGGAAAATTAGCCAACAAATACGGCCGAAAAAACCTCTTAGTTTTAGGTTGGATAATTGCACTTCCGATTCCGTTTATATTACTGTATGCACCTAGTTGGAATTGGGTGATTTTCGCCAATATTCTCTTAGGAATAAATCAAGGATTAACTTGGAGTAGTACCGTTGTTATGAAAATTGATTTGGTAGGTGATAAAGACAGAGGGTTGGCAATGGGGATTAACGAGTTTGCTGGGTATTTTGCTGTTGGAGTTGTTGCCTTTTTAACTGGAGTTATTGCACAGAATTACGGCGTTACACCTTATCCTTTTTACTTAGGAATTGGAATTTCTATTATTGGTTTAATCCTTTCAATTTTGTTTGTAAAAGACACAAGACAGTTTGTCAATCAAGAGCAAAAAATTGACACTGCAAAAAGTTTCGACAACGTGTTTTTAGAAACGACTTTTAAGAATAAAAACTTGAGCTCTATTACACAAGCCGGAATGGTAAATAATTTGAATGATGGAATGATTTGGGGCTTATTACCCATATTATTAGTCAGCTTACAATTTGACACTAAAAGCATTGGAATTATAGCTGCAGTATACCCAACAGTTTGGGGAATAGGGCAGCTATTTACAGGAAAAATGTCTGATATTTACTCAAAGAAAAAGATGCTTTTCTGGGGAATGTTATTGCAAGGAATTGCAATTATATCTATAAATTATACTACCGGTTTTTATGGATTGATTTTTATTGCTGCCATCTTAGGATTTGGTACTGCTTTAGTCTACCCAACCTTCTTATCTGCAATCGCAGCTACTACTACTCCAACACAACGTGCAGAAAGCATTGGTGTGTTTCGTTTATGGCG
>JBLFXB010000028.1:0-22850 GCA_047611925.1 Polaribacter sp. | reverse complement strand
TTTTGCTTGTTCTAAAGGGCCTAAAAACATTTCGAATAATCGTAAACTGTCTGCTCCGTATTCTTCACAAATAGCATCAGGACTTACAACGTTGTATTTCGATTTTGACATTTTCTCAACCTCTCTAGAAACCTTGAAAGTACCATCTTCTTCAGTAATAAAATCGGCACCTTTAAATTCCTCTCTCCAATTTTTGAAATTTTTGATATCTAATTCATCTGAAGAATTCACAAAAGAAACATCTACGTGAATATTATTTTTTACTAATTTAATCAAATAGTTATTTTCATCAATTTCTTCTAAAAAGGCTATAAACTTTTCTTTATTAACTTTTGAAGAGTTCGTTTTCAGTAATGAAATTAACTCATCTTGATTAAGCTCTTTGCCCTCAGAAATTACAATTGGTGTTTCAATTCTCCAAATTCCACCTTCTTCTTCATCTTTACTCTCATACACAAAACTATTAACTGTCTGAACAAAAGCACTTGTACCCAAAATCATTCCTTGGTTGATTAGTTTTTTCGCAAACTCATCAACAGGTACAATTCCTTTATCAAACAAGAATTTTTGCCAAAAACGAGCATATAATAAATGTCCGGTTGCATGTTCAGAACCTCCAATATATAAATCTACTTCTTTCCAATAATCCATAGATTCTTTAGAAGCAAATTCGCCTTCGTTGTTAGAATCCATATAACGGTTAAAGTACCAAGAACTACCCGCCCAACCTGGCATGGTGTTTAATTCTAAAGGATATACCGTTTTGTTTTTCAACTTATCGTTGCTCACTACTTTCTTAGCACGAGAATCCCAAGCCCATTCTGTTGCGTTTCCTAAAGGCGGTTTTCCATCTTCGGTTGGCAAGTAGTTAGCTACTTCTGGCAATACAATTGGCAAGTACTTTGCGTCAATCATTTGGGGCATTCCGTCTTTATAATATACCGGAAAAGGCTCTCCCCAATAACGTTGTCTGCTAAAAACAGCATCACGCAAACGGTAGTTTATTTTTCCTTCTCCAAAACCTTGCTTTTCCAATTCGTGAATGGCTAATTTCATCGCTTTTTTGTACGACAATCCATTTAAGAAATCAGAATTTGCAATTTTCGTTTTGTCTTTATCTGCATGTGCAGCCTCAGAAATATCAATGTTTTCAAAAATATTCGGAATCTCAATTCCAAAATTCTTTGCGAAATCATAATCACGTTGATCTCCACAAGGAACCGCCATAACAGCACCTGTTCCGTAGTTTGCCAATACGTAATCTCCAATCCAAATCGGAATTTCTTTTCCCGTAAACGGATGCACTGCATATGCACCAGTAAAAGCACCAGAAATGGTTTTTACATCTGCCATTCTATCGCGTTCAGAACGCTTAGCAGTTGCTTTGATATATGTATTAACTTCTTTCTTTTGTTTGTCTGTTACAATTTTTGCTACTAACTCATGTTCTGGAGCTAAGGTCATAAATGACACTCCAAACACCGTATCAGGGCGCGTTGTAAATACTTCAATTTTGTATGACTTCTCGACTGCGCTCGAAGTGACATTGATACTACTTTCAGTTTTCGTTATTGCTTTTGGAAACTGAATAGCATTGTTAATTTTAGAAACAACACCCAATACATTCTCTACAACTTCTTCATTTGTAAAACGAATTACATTTAAGCCTTCACTTGCAAAATAAACCTCTCTTGCAGCTTCATCTTCTTTTCCAGAAAATTCTACAACAATGTTCTTTGCCAAGCATACATAATCAACCATAAACGCACCAATGGTGTATTTCTTTCTGAATTTTGATGCTCCTTTTTTATTTTTTATTTCATTCCAAAGAATTCCTTCTGCTTTTGATAAATTCAAACGCAATTCTTTTAAAGCTTCTAACTCTTTGAATGATAATTTTACTTCAGTACTTTCTTTAGTAGATCCGCCAGCAACCTCAAAACTGATACTTGCTCCAACAGATTTTCCAATCCAATTGGTTTGAGAATCTTTTAATGGGTTTGGCCAGTCAATTTTTTCTAATCCATCTAACAAACGTTGTGCGTATGCAGAAATTCGCATAGACCATTGTGTCATTTTCTTACGAACAACAGGATGACCACCACGTTCTGAAACTCCGTTTACAATTTCGTCATTTGCTAATACTGTTCCTAATGCAGGACACCAGTTTACTTCTGTATCTGACAAATACGTTAAACGGTATTGTAATAAGATTTCTTCTTGTTCTGCTTTTGTGAATGCGTTCCATTCATCCGCAGAAAATATTTTTATATCATCATCTGAAACAGCGTTTACAGATGCGTTTCCAGATTTTTTAAAGACTGCAATTAATGTTTTTACATCTTCTGCTTTGTCCGTGTCTTTGTTGTACCAAGAATTGAACAATTGAATAAAAATCCATTGTGTCCATTTGTAATATGATGGATTTGAAGTACGCACTTCTCGAGACCAATCAAAAGAAAAACCAACGCGATCTAATTGTCTTCTATAGGTAGTAATATTTTCTTCAGTAGTTTTTGCAGGATGTTGCCCTGTCTGAATTGCATATTGTTCTGCTGGCAAACCAAAAGAATCATATCCCTGCGGATGCAATACATTAAATCCTTTATGACGTTTGTAACGCGCATAAATATCTGAAGCGATATATCCTAAAGGATGCCCAACATGTAAACCCGCTCCTGATGGATACGGAAACATATCTAACACGTAATATTTAGGTTTTTCTGAAGTATTGCTAGCTTTGAAAGTTCCTCTCTTCTCCCATTCTTTCTGCCATTTCTTTTCTATCTCTATATGATCGTACTGCATGTTTTTCTCCTTTTTTAGAAGCGCCAAAGTTACAGCTATTCTGCAAAAGAAGAAAGCAAAAATGAACTTGCTTAAGTTGGTGTTATTGAGGCGTATAAAATCAACAAAAACATAAAAATATTTTATCTTTATTAGGGATGTAATTCGTTTATAAAAAAAACGGTTATTTGTAGTGTTAAATTCGTCATTTTGAAAAATAATATTTTAAGAGCACATCTTGCTCTATTAGGGGCTAACGTTATTTACGGAGCAAATTATTTGATTGCCAAAGGTGTGATGCCTGATAAAATTGGGCCTTCTGCTTTTGTTTTTCTACGAATTGTTGGTGCTGGGTTGTTGTTTTGGTTTATCAAATCTTTTATCAAAGAGAAAGTTGATACAAAGGATTTTCCGAGGTTGATACTCTGTGGATTATTAGGAGTAGCGGCAAATCAATTATTGTTTTTTCATGGATTGAATTTAACATCTCCTATTGATGCTTCTATTATTATTACAGCGGTACCAATTGTTGCTGTGGTATTTGGGTCTATCCTTTTAAAAGAAGAAATCACCAGAAATAAATTACTCGGAATTACCGTTGGCGGAATCGGAGCTGTGTTATTGATTGCCTATGGAAATCAATCTGAAGGAACGAGTTCTTTACTTGGAAATCTGTTTGTTTTTATTAATGCTATTGCTTTCGGATTGTATTTAGTTTTGGTAAAACCATTGATGAAAAAATACAATTCTATTACTATTGTTAGCTGGGTTTTCTTCTTCGGATTTGTATGTATGTTTCCATTTGGAATTACAGATATTATGAATACAGACTTCTCTTCATTTACATCGCAAACTTATTTTGCGGTTGCCTTTGTAATTATAGGAACGACCTTTTTAGCGTACTTGTTTAATACATATGCGCTTAATTATGTTTCTCCATCAGTAACCGGAAGTTATATTTATTTACAACCTGTAGTTAGCTTTATTATGGTGAGTATTTACGCCTATGTTTTAGGCTATTCTGAATATGCTCAAGACATAAATCCTGTAAAAATCACAAGTTGCTTCTTGGTTGTAATTGGTGTGTACTTAATCAGTAAAACACCTAAAAAGAAAGATGTTTTATAAAACAAAAAGCCTCTTAACTAAGTTAAGAGGCTTTTTATATTCTGTGTTTTTCTTAGAATTGAAACCCTAAAGTCATTTGAAACACACCATTTTTAACATCAGGAGTTTCACTAATAGCAACCAAGCCTAAATTGTATCTTGTTTGAAAGAAAATACCATTATCTAATTTATATCCTAAGCCTAGGTTCGCTGAAAAATCAAAATTTTCTGCATTTGTATTTGCGCTAGCTGAGTTGTTGTTATCAGAAATCAATTCATCTTTTACTAAAAAAGAAAATTGTGGGCCAGCCTCTACAGAAAACCCTTTCACTATATAATACTTTGCCATAACCGGTAGTGTTATGTAATTTAAATCATAAATAAAATTTCCTCTTGATTTTGCTCCTTGTTCAGAATACAACAACTCTGTTTGTATTGAGAACTTCTCTGTTAAAGAAACCTCTGCCGTTGCTCCTAAAACAAATCCTGTGTCAGGATCTAGGTTGTCTTGATTACCATTAATTGAAGAAACATTCACCCCTAATTTTACGCCTAATTTCACATCTTGTGCATTAACTGTTCCTGCAAAAGCAATTGCGATACAAGCAATCCATAATTTTTTAATCATTGTAATTTATTTTAAGTTTACTCCTTTAAGACAATTCTTGTGCCATTTTGTTACAGGGTTTAAAATACTTTTATTCTAAAAACATAACCCACTGAAATAGTGGAAACTAATACGCATAAAAAAAACCGCAAATAATTTTTGCGGCTCTACTATTAGAAATAAATTTTTATTTAACTGAAATAGTTACAACTGTTGTTCCCCATCCTAATAAAATGTCTCCAGATTTAGAATACGCAATAGAAAATGCCTCTAAAGAATCTGCTCCTTTAGAAACCTTTGCTTTTACTTGCGCAACATCTTGTGCAGCTTTATAAGAATAATTACCCCAAGCATTTAAATCTTTGTTTAAAATAATTGTCCATTCTTTTTCTCCAGGGATTGCAAACATAGCATAGGTTCCTGCTTTTACAGATGTACCACCAAATAGAACATTGTTGTAAAAAGTAACTTCTGTTGCTTCGTTAGCACCTAAGCGCCACATTTTACCTGGCTTAGCTAAAGACGCTACTGTTCTACCTTTTAACTGAGGTCTACTATACACAATTTTTGTTTTTACACCCTCTTTTTTAGTTTTGTGTAAAGTAATATCTACTGGACTTTTGTCTAGATCAGAGAATTTTTGTGCTGAAATTTCACTAGAGAATAACATTGCGATTGCTAATACTGCAAGTACGAATACATTTTTTTTCATGATATAAATTTTTGATTTGTTTTGAAATATGTCTTCAAAACTACACTTCCTTACAAGTAACTCTATTAATATTTTGTTAAAGAATATTTTTACATCGTGTAAAAACACAACTTCTTATTTCACTCTTTTTAATACCCAAGTAGAAATTTCTTTCAATGCTAATGGAGAAAAAGTTTGATCAATTTTTCGGTATTCATTCATCTTTCCTGTTTCGCACTCTTGAAAAAAGTGATTCAAATTTTCTAATTCTACAATTTTATAATCTTTGTTTTCTCCTTTGATCAATGCGTTTTTTATTCCTGTTTGATTGATTTTTGCATCAACTTGTGTGTCTTTATTTCCATTTAATGATAACACAGGGATTTGCAGTTTTTCAAATTCATCTGCTGGATTGTATTGTAAAAAATATTTTGACCAAGGCTTTAAACTTGTTTTAAGTTGCCCATCTATAAAAGCATTGATGTTTTTTTCAGGTGCTCCCAAAGATGTTAAAATTGGTCTTAGAAATTCGTTATAGTGCTTCGTCAATTCATTTTTAATTACTTGATTACTTTTATTAGAAGTTACAATTGCAATCGCTTTTCTAGTATTTTTCTCATAAGCAACCTCATCATCCACAGGAAAACCTCTTAAGGTTTTAGACTGCATTACAGACAACTCCGTTCCAGAAATTCCTGTTGATGCCAATAACACGATGAACGAAACATCTTTGGTTTGATTTGCAACTAGAGGTGCAATAATTCCACCTTCGCTATGACCAATTAATCCAATATGTTTTAAATCTATATCTTTTCTGGTTTTTAAATATGTTACAGCGCTTAATACATCTTTAGCAAAATCTGCTGTTGTAGCAGCTCCAAAATCACCTGTAGATTTTCCATGTCCTCTATCATCAAAACGCAAAACTGCAATTCCTTGTCTTGTTAAATGGTCTGACAACACTAAAAATGGTTTGTGCCCCATAAAACTTTCATCTCTATCTTGTGCTCCACTTCCACTAATTAAAATTGCTACTGGAAAATTTCCGTTTTTACTAGGTAATGTTAAGGTTCCTGAAAGGGAAACCTTTGCTCCAACATTTTCAAAAACAACCTCTTCTTCATAATATGGATAGGGTTTTATTGGCTCTTGAGGTCTTCTTGAGTCTGCTGTTTTTTCGGCTCCTCTTTTTAAGTTTAATGACAATACGATAGCTCCTTCTTTATAAGTTCCTTCAAATATTTGAAGTTCTTTATTATAGATTCCTTTATAGTTCATTCCTACATTAGAGCCATCAATAATTAAGGTTCCATTCTCAAAAGTTGTTGCTGTTGGTTTGATTCCGTCAATTCTAAATGTTGGCACTGCCATTGTAGCCGAATAGGTGTTTTTTTCCTTTTTAAAATTAAAAACAAAGGTAAGTTCCTTCTCCCCTCTTTTTGTTTTCCCGCTCCAATCTCCAGAAATATCTTGAGAAAATGCGCTTGCAATTGAAATTGAGGTTACTATAATAAATGCGATAATTGTTTTCATTTTTGTTTGATTTTAGACAGTTTTATTCCTTGTCGATAAATATTCGACGTTTTAATAATTTAATAAATATTTGATTTAATACCCTTTCGTATCGATTACTGTTGAAGAGTTGTTTTTAAAACGGTGTCGTTAACATCTGCTTTAGAATCCATTGATTTTCCTATAACGATACCTATTGCCATTCCTACAGTCATTCCAATTGACGCCCCAATATATGTATCTATAACAGCTCCAAGTACGATACCAAAACACATCCCTAAAGCGATTCCTAAACTGGTATAATGTCCTTCTTCAGTCAAAGAAAATTTTACTTTTAAAAATTCTTGCAATTTTGAGAAGTTGCGCCTCAATTCTTTAAATGGAAGTTTAGCACTGAACTGTAGATTGTCTAATTTTTTTTCTATGGCTTTAAATTGCTCTTGATCTAAATCCTTCGTTTTTAAATCTGTCAATATAGCGATGAAAGTTTCGTAGCTTTTTCTTTGTGATTTTTTGACTGTTCGCTTCCTAGCGTTTTCTAAAAAAGTAATGGCTTTTGTAATGGTCATCTTTAATATTCTTTTTTAGGTTAGTGTCTCATACTTTTAAAATATTACACTTTACTCAAAAAAAATAAAAAAACACATTACTGCCTGAGTTCTTCCATGTCTTTAACCATGGTTTTTAGTCTTCTCATGATACGACCATATACTAAGTTAAAATCCCATTTTCCTATTCTAGCACCTACTAAAGCTAAAAATAACATTATAGATAACATGATTGCAATAAACACCAACGGAAAACCAAAAACTAATGGCGTATTTGGAAATTCAGAAACAAATCCTTTAATAACAATATCACCAGGAATGTCTCCACCAATCTCACCGCACCAAAAACCAAAAAACATGGCTAAAAACACATAGGGATATAAAAATCTAGAGAGTTTTATATTTAGGTTTATTAAGTCATCTGTCCAGTTTTCAAAAGAAATTAAATATTCGTAACTATTTAAACTGTTATCAATTTTATTTAATGCATATATTATTTTTCTATTAACAATGATGATTGTATTGAATAAGAAAAACATCATGATTCCCATATAGGGCATTTTAAAAAAGTAAGTAAAAGGTAAAATAATAAATGAAAAGAGCACAATACCAATTACATTAATTTTGTACATTCTTTTAAACTTACTTACAATATCAATGGATTTTTGATTGTATAAATCGTTTACTTTAGGAGCAATCAATTTATCATCATTCACAAACCCTTCTTTCCAGATTGATTCAATTGATTTTTCCATCCAATAAATTTTTTAATCGTTCTTTAATTCTTATAACTCTTACAGCGATGTTATTTCTACTTGTACCTATTATATCTGCAATAATTTCATAGGGTTTTTCTTCTAAATACAATAAAATAATAGCTCTGTCAATTTCTGACAACTTTCTAATTGCTGCGTACAATAGATTTAACGATTCGTTTTCAAAGACTCTGTTTTCTTCACCAATCTCAATAGGTTCAAAGTCTGAAGCAACGTTTTGACGGTTGTTCTTCTTCTTTTTAATCAAGGTTAAACAACAGTTCAGTGCCAAACGATATACCCATGTAGACCATTTAGATTCTTCTCTAAACCGATCCTTGCTTTTCCAAATTTGCAAACACACCTCTTGGTAATAATCCTCAAAATCTTCTTGTGTGTCTGTATAAGCACGGCAGATTTTAATAATCATTCCCGAATGGGGTAAAATCGAAGTTGTGTAAAAATCGGTACTCAATATCTATTATATAGGTTAGTGGTTAAATTTTAAGTTTATTACATTTTTTTTTCAAGCATGTGACTATTTAATAGTCTTTCAACTTTAAAACGTATGGTTTAATCCAAAGGGGTTTTTAAAATGTTGTAAAATGTTTGAAGGCCATATTTAATATTTTTGATTTTTAAATTCTCATTAGGACTGTGTTGGTTATTGTCTGGATTTACTATTGGAACAATAATAGCCGGAATATTTAACTCATTTATAAATGGAGAAATAGGTACCGTTCCTCCCATAATTCTAATTTTTACCAAGTCCTCATTTTTCTTTGAAATCATTACGTTTTCCAACCAAAGTGCAAAGGGTAAATTCATGTCTGTTCTAAACGGGTTGGTCACGGAACCACTTTCAAACATCAGTATTCTATCGTGTTTCATTCGCTCATCTCTGGTCGGTATTTTATCTGTAATATAAAACCCTTGCTTTTCTATATGTTTCCTAATCAAGTTTTTTAATCGATTCCCATCACTTTCTGGAACCAGTCGAATATCAATTGCAGCAGTAGCCGTTGCAGGAACAATGGTTCTTGCTTTTTTTCCAACCCAGCCAGAAGACAATCCTCTAATATTTAGAGAAGGATATTGTAATGATTCTTGGTAAAAACCACCAACAGTTTCTGGCGTTTTTATTGCTAAACTGGCTAAAATATGCGTTTTATTATCAGGTACATTCCTCAATATTTTATGCGTTTTTTTGTCGATTGTGATTCCGTCATAATATCCATCAATCACAACTTTACCATGATCATCTTTAAATGTAGCCACTAATTTTGACAGTATAAACCCTGGGTTTGGAGCATAGTTTCCGAAATGTCCACTGTGTTGAGGTTTTATCGGTCCAAAAGTTGTTATGTTAATTGTAGTAATTCCTCTACATCCAAAAACCAATGTTGGGTTTCCCGAAACATGTAATGGTCCGTCATTAATAATTAAATAATCTGCAGCAAGGAGGTCTCTATTGTCTTTTACTGCTTTTGGTAGCGGCTTGCTGCTCTTTTCTTCTTCGCTGTCTAAAATAATCTTTACGTTAAATGGAATCGTTTGATTGTTCTCTTTTAACAAATCAATTGCGTTCAAAAACATCACTATCGGGCCTTTGTCATCTGAAGAAGAGCGTCCAAAAATGCGCCAATTTTCATCTATTTTAGTATTCATCAAAGACCAGTCTATGGTTTTCCAACCATCTCCATCTTTCGTTTTCAACACACTTTTATAAGGGTCTTCTTGGCTCCATTTAGAAGGATCAATAGCTTGACCATCTAAATGCATATAAAATAAAATTGTTTTAGCATTTTTAACCTTAGGAAGTTCAGCAAAAAAAAGCGGTTGTCCTTCGGTTTTAAGGATGGTTGTTTTAAAACCTCTTGCTTTAAATTTTTTTTCTAACCAATCAATATTTTTTAAAATATCTTCCGCATTAATCGCGTCATTAGGAATAGAAATAAAATCACGTAATTCTTCAATTGTTGGCTTTAATTTTCTCTCAATATTTTGAGATACAAGTATTATGCTATAAAACGCAAAGAAAATAAACACTGCTTTTTTCATCTTAAATTTAGTTTGTTACACGTAAATCTAAGGTAAAATACTCAATTAAGAGCAACCACAACCTGTATCGCAACCCTTTTTGTTTTTTTTCGATTTAAAAAAGTATTTCTTCACCAAGAAGCCAACTGAAAGGAATAGGATGATATAAACAATAATTTCTTGCATTAGCTAAAGATTGTAAACGTTATAAATGATGCTAAATATGCCAAAGCTCCCATACCAAACAACTGAATCAGTGGCCATTTCCAGCTTTTAGTTTCTCTTTTTACAACAGCTAAAGTCCCCACACATTGCATTGCAAATGCATAAAAGATTAACAACGACATCCCAACGGGTAAATCAAATCTTTTCTTACCTGTCTCTGGATTAATCTCTGCTCTCATTCTTTCTTTAATAGTACTGGTCGTTTCATCATCACTTTCTACACTATAAATAGTTGCTAATGTTCCAACAAAAACTTCTCTAGCAGCAAAAGAACTAATTAATGCGATTCCTATTTTCCAATCATACCCTAATGGTTTAATTGCAGGTTCTATAGATTTACCCATAATACCAATGTAAGAATTTTCTAATTTAGCGGCTGCTATTTTTTGTTGAATATCAGCTGATAACACATTTTTATTGGCAACATTTTCTGTAATGTTCTTCTCTACATCTTTATATGATTGTGGTCCGTTTGAGGCCAAAAACCATAACACAACAGATATTGCTAATATTATTTTACCAGCACCTAAAACAAATGCTTTTGTTTTTTCCAACACATCAAAAACCACATTTTTTAAAGAGGGTAATTTATAATTTGGCATTTCTGCAACAAAGAATGAAGTGCTTTTTACTTTTAGTGTTTTGTGTAATAAAAATGCAGAAACAAGCGCAGTTGCAAAGCCTAATGCATATAAACAAAGCAATGTGAATCCCTGTAAACTAAAAAAGCCTAAGAATTTTTTATCTGGAATTACCAATGATATTAAGATTGCATAGACTGGTAATCTTGCAGAGCATGTTGTAAAAGGCGTTACTAAAATAGTAATCAATCGTTCTTTCCAACCCGAAATTGTTCTTGTTGCCATTATTGCTGGAATTGCACATGCAGTTCCTGAAATTAACGGAATTACACTTTTACCACTCATTCCGTAGCGTCGCATAATTTTATCCATTAAGAAAACTACACGGCTCATATAGCCCGTTTCTTCTAAGATAGCTACAAATAAAAATAAGATGGCTATTTGCGGAATAAAGATAATAACACCTCCAATACCAGGAATAATTCCGTCTGTAATTAAATCTGTTAGAACCCCTGGATTCATTTGTGCTTTTATGAATTCGCTCAAGTTTGCAAATTGCATATCAATAAAATCCATTGGACCAGAAGACCAATCAAAAATTGACTGGAAAATCAACATTAAAATTCCGAAGAAAATTACATACCCAAATATTTTATGTGTAAAAACGCGATCTAATTTACCACGTAAATCCTTCGCTTTTGTAGGGTCTACTTTATACGTAGTTTTTAGAATATCGTTTATTTGCTTGTATCGGTATATTGTTTCTTTATGCTGATACCTCTTCACTTTAGAAACATCTTGCATAAATTCTTGCAATCTCTTTTTCTCTTCTGGCAATAATGTCTCTGAGAAATTATTTTGAGTGATCATTAACCACAATTCATACAGGGTATGATTGCCGCTAACTCCCTTTAATTTTTTAAAGTAGTCATCGTCAATTTTATGATTGATAGAACACAAGGGTTGTGTGCTAGAAACCTCAATACAGTTTTCTATGGCTGCTTTAACCTTATCTATCCCTTCGTTTTTTCGTGCACTAATTAAAACGACTTCTGTTTGAAGCTCTTTTTGTAATGTCTTTATATCAATAAAAATTCCTTTTCTTTCAATTTGATCTGCCATATTAATAGCCAGTACAATCGGAATTTCTAAATCTTTAACTTGAGAAAATAAAAATAAATTACGTTTTAAGTTTTCTATATCTGCAACGACAACAATTACATCTGGAAAACCTTTATCAGTTGTATTTAATAAAGAAGTCAATACAATACTTTCGTCTACAGATGTTGGGTTGATACTATAAGTACCTGGTAAATCTGTAATTATTGCTGTTTTATTTGCTGATAATTTACACGTTCCTTGTTTTTTATCAACTGTAACTCCTGGGTAATTTCCTACTTTTTGCGTTAAGCCAGTAAGTTGGTTAAATAAGGATGTTTTACCTGTATTTGGGTTTCCAATTAAAGCTACTTTGATGGGTTTTGGGTTTTCCATGTACTAGCTTAAGATAATTTTAATTTGAGCAGCCATCTCTTTTCTAATTGCTAAATGACTCCCGTTTACACAAATATACAATGGATCTTTTAATGGCGCAACTTGTAAAAGCTCTACTAAAGCTCCAGGTAAACACCCCATTTCTAGCAATTTAAGCGGAATAAAATCTAAAGATTCTTCAGAAATAATTCCAATCTCTCCTTTTTTTAATGTTGCAATTGTATTCAACAGTCCTTGTTTTTAAGACGGCAAAGATAGGTGTTTAGAATGATTCTAAAGAAGTTATTTCTTACTATATTCTTCTTTTAACAAAACAATATCAGTCATGATTTTTTTCATGTCTTCCTTTTCTGTTCCATCGTAATATCCACGGATTCTTCTGTCTTTGTCTACCAATACAAATTGCTCTGTATGTATAAAGTCATTTTCATCTCCATTCCCTTCATCTAAGACCGCAAAATAACTTTTACGCGCCAAGTCGTATATGTGTTTTTTAGAACCAGTCGTTACATTCCATTTTCCATCAATAACGCCTTTGTTATCAGCATATGCTTTTAAAACAGGAACGCTATCCATAACCGGAGTAACAGAATGAGATAGAAACATAACATCTGCATCCTCTTTATAATGCGCTTGCAATTCGCTCATATTATACGCCATTGCAATACAAATAGTTTTACACCGTGTAAAAAAGAAATCTGCTATATAAATTTTGCCTTCATAGTCTTTATTGGTAATGGTTTCACCATTTTGGTTGGTAAGGCTAAAGTCTGCTATTTTATGATTTATTTGAATGTGTTTTACAGACGCGTCTACCAATTTGGGATTTACATCAGAAGGGCTATAAATTGGTAATCGTTTATCTACCGAAAGTAATTGGTAAAAAACAGTTAATGCAATTGCAGAAAAAACGATAAAAATAATAATTGCTGGTAAAGACTTTTTTAGTGATTTCATACCCATTTTATAAGATTGAAGACTACAAAATTAAGCCATAAAAACTACAAAATAAAGTGATAATCAATAAATAGAAATAAATCTTTGTTAAAAATACTATTAGATCCGTTTGCTTAGTTTAACAACCATGAATAAAATGGTACATTTGTCCGATTAAAAAAGATAAAAATACTACATGGAAATATTAATAAAAGCATCTCAGTTTATTTTAAGCCTATCATTATTGATTGTTTTACATGAATTGGGTCACTTTATACCTGCAAAACTATTCAAAATAAGAGTAGAGAAATTCTACTTGTTTTTCGATTATAAATTCTCATTAGTAAAAAAGAAAATTGGCGATACCGTATATGGTATTGGTTGGATTCCTCTTGGTGGATATGTAAAAATATCTGGTATGATTGATGAAAGTATGGATACTGAGCAAATGGCTTTGCCTCCACAACCATGGGAATTTAGATCTAAGCCAGCTTGGCAGCGTCTAATTATTATGTTGGGTGGAGTTATTGTAAACTTTGTGTTAGGTATTTTCATTTACATAATGTTAATGTATGCGTACGGAGAAAACTTTTTACCAAATAACAATGTAAACGCAAATGGTGGCGTTTGGGTACAAGATTCTTTAGGTTTAGATTTAGGATTACAAACAGGAGATAAAGTCTTAACTGTTGACGGGAATGAAGTTCGTAAATTCAGTAATTTACCGATTGAGTTTATTAATGGAAACAGCTACAGGGTTGAAAGAGATGGTGACGTTCTAGAAAAAGAAATTCCGATTGATTTTATTTCTAAATTGATTGAAAGAGGAAAAAATGAAGGCCCTTTTTTAAGAGCAAGATATCCATTTATGGTGGGGAAAATTTCTGATGATTCACCAAATGTAGGTGGAGAGTTAAAAGTAAAAGATATTATTATTGATATTAACGGAACACCAATTGCATATTATGACGAAGCAAAAAGTGTTTTAGATCTTTATAAGAATCAAAATATTACGTTAAAAGTAAAAAGAGGAAATGAAACAGTAGGCATTCATGTTAAAACTACTGATAAAGGAACAATAGGCGTACAACTTGCTGGGTTATCACTGCCTGATTTAGAAAAACTAGGGTATTACGAATTAGAAAACAACAAGTTTACTTTTGCAGAAGCAATTCCTGCTGGTTTAAATAAATCTTGGAACACATTAACAGGATATATAAAGCAGTTAAAAAAGATTTTCAACCCAAGTACAGGAGCCTATAAAGGACTAGGCGGATTTATTTCTATTGGAAGTATTTTCCCTTCTGAGTGGAGTAATGAAGTTTTCTGGAACATTACGGCATTCTTGTCAATCATGTTAGGATTCATGAATTTATTACCTATTCCGGCTTTAGATGGTGGACATGTTGTGTTTACTTTATGGGAAATGATTACAGGAAAAAAACCAGGAGATAAATTTTTAGAGCATGCCCAAGTAGTTGGTTTTGTTCTATTAATTGCGCTACTACTTTTTGCAAACGGAAATGATATTTTTAGATTGTTTCAATAAACTGAAGGAACAAATAAACGAATAAAAAAAGCCTCACAAATGTGAGGCTTTTTTTATTAAATTCTCAGTAACCTTGATAAAAATAGATCAAGGATTTCGTGAAATGATGTTGGGGTTTTTTCTTAAAATCTATAACGTAAACCGAATAATACACTACTAGATGGCATTGGCACAAAACCAGATTCTATGTATGCTGCGTCAAAAATATTATTAGCAGTAACTGTAAAAACAAATTTATTAAAGTCTACAATTACTGAAGCATCCCAAACATTATAGCTTGTTCCAATAGCACGTTCTGCATATTTGTAAATAATATTTTGTCTTACATTTTTAAACAACTTACTTGTAAAACGAGTTATAAACTGATGCTTTAATGTATTTAAAGAATAACGAGACAACTCTTTATTTTGATCTAAAATATCATCATTTAAGAAATTATATCCAAATGACAACGTCTGATTAAACTCGTTTATTTTAAAACGATAATCTGCATTTAACTCAAAACCTTTCGTATTTACTTTTGTAATATTCGTTGCTGTATATTTAGAGTCCGTTGTATTTTGACGAGTATAATCGATTAAATTAGTAGCATCTCTATTAAACATTGCTAAAGAAGTTGTAAATCTTCCTGAATTATATTTCAACCCTATTTCTTGTGCAAACGCTTCTTCTGGTTTTAAATTAGGGTTTCCATCTGTAGTTCTATCTTTGTAGTATAAATCGGTATAGGTTGGTATTCTGTATGTAATTCCTAAATTTCCGTAAGCTTTTAAATTGTCTGATAATTGAATACCAACATCTAAACCAGGGAATGCATGAAATTTAAAATCAGAGAAATACGTAACTGCAACTCCAGGAGTAACATCTATTTGACCATCAGCAAATTTAAAACGATGCTCTAAAAACAAGTTTGCCATCGTTCTGTTTCTCTCTCCTAAATTATTACTACTAATAAAAACTCTAGAAATATCGAAACCAAAGCCTGTAACTCCTAAATCAGATGTGTAAGAAGCATTCGTTTCTACACCAACTTTATTGGTAATGTGTAAATTTCTATAAAAGCTTGGGTCGTCTCTTTTCAATAAAAAGATATCTTGCCCTCTTTTCCAATAAACTCTTGGTGTAATCTTAAATTTTTCAGTTCTAAAAGTTGTAGAAGCTCCTAATAAACTATTCTGTGTTTCTTCATACTCATTAAACCCCCATGAATCTGGTGTGTAAAAATTTTGTGCCCCGAATTTTTTGTCGAAAAAAGTAGCAATCACTTCTATAGCTTGCTTTTTTTTATTGAAAATTCCTTTTAATAAATAATTTTTGTTTTCATAATCAGAATTTGTACGATAACCATCCGAAGTTAATACACCAACATGTGCAATTATTGATGAATTTTCGAACTCTTCTCCAACAGTTACAGAACCATTAAGTTGCCCAAAAGACCCAGTTTCAATATTTGCAGAAAGCGTGTTTGATAATTTCTTTTTAGTCACAATATTTATAGCTCCTGTAAATGCATTCTGACCAAAAACTCTTGCTGCAGGTCCTTTTATTATTTCTATACGTTCAATAACTTCAATTGGTAAAGCGGCATTCATTGTATGGTGTCCCGTTTGAGAATCATCCATTTTAATACCATCAATTAATAGTAGCGTTTGGTCAAAACCACCACCTCTAATATATAAATCAGCTTGGCTCCCGGCAGTTCCTCTTCTTCTAATATCTACACCTGCAACTTGCTGTAAAAGATCTGCTACATTTGTTGCCGCACTGTTTTTTATCACTTCGGATGTAATAACGTTTATTGTTCTAGAGTTTTCTTTGAATGGTAAATCTATTCTAGTCGATTTTATTACAATTGTATCTAATTCTTGTATTTCCTTTTTTTCTTGGGAAAACAAATTCAAATGCAATAATAAGATTGCAATAATTAGTAATTTTCTTCGTATCATTTTAATTGTTATTTTAATTTAAAAACAGTGCAAAAATCGTAACTTTCCGGACGACTAAACTAGTCCAGTTTTAAAATGATAGATAGTCCGGTTAATACATTATTCAAACAACTAGTTAATTTTGACAGGTCAATGTCTCAACCTGTATACATACAGGTTTCACAGAAAATTGTAAATGCGATACAACGTCAAAATTTAACAAAAGGCACAATATTGCCAGGAACCCGTGTGTTAGCACAGTTATTAAAAGTCCATAGAAATACAGCAGTTGCAATCTACGAAGAGTTGGCCTCTCAAGGTTGGGTAGAAATAAGACCAAATAAAGGGACATTTGTTTTGGACCCAGCACTAAAAATAGCAAAAATAAAAGCCCCTTCTCAAAAAACAAATCAAGCATATACATCTGCTAAAACAACAGGGTTTCCTTTTCAAAAATCATTTCATTTAGCATCAACTGTTCAGTTAACAAATGCAAAATACACCATTAATGATGGGAAACCTGATTTACGTTTGCATCCTGTACATCAATTTACAAGATGGTATAGTGCTGCCATGAAACGAAAAACGTTGGTAAAAAAATGGAACATACCAAATAAGTTTTCTTATTCATTATTTCAAACTCAGCTATGTAATTATTTAAATGCAACTAGAGGTTTTCATATAAAACCAAATAATCTCATAAGTACACGTAGTACAGAAATGAGTTTGTACATTGTTTCTCAATTATTAATAAAACAAAACGATGTAGTATTAGTAGGGCATTTAAGTAATTATGCATCTAATATGATTTTTCAACAAGCAGGCGCAACCATCAAAAAAATTCCTGTGGATGCTAATGGTTTAGATATTGAATACATAAAAAATCATTTTGTAAAAGGAAGCATTCGAAGTGTATATATATGTGCTCATAGAGATTATCCAACAGCGGTAACATTAAGTGCAGAACGTCGTTTAGAATTGTTACAACTTGCTGCAGCATACGAATTTGCTATTATCGAAGATGATTACGATTACGATTTTCAGTTTGAAAGTTCTGCAATTTTGCCCATGGCAAGTGCAGATACAAACGGTATGGTTATTTATTTAGGAAAACTAGGACAATCATTGTTTCCAAGTTTTCAAACAGGGTTTGTAGTTGCTCCAGAAAACCTAATCTCGGAAGCAAAAAACTATTTACAATTGCTAGACAAACAAGGCGATTTAATACAAGAACAAATGCTGTCGGAATTAATTAATGAAGGTGAAATTTATCGTCTGATGAAAAAAAATATTGTAATATATAAAGAAAGGCGCGATTGTTTATGCAAACTTCTAACTGAATATTTTTCAGAAATTGCCCAATGGAATATACCCGCTGGTGGCTTAGCAATTTGGTTGCAATTTCAATCGAGTATATCATTGGTAAAACTAGCTGAAGAAGCCGAAAAAGATAATTTATTTCTACCAAAAACCATTCTTTATCAGGATAAAAACACCTGTGCCATTCGTTTTGGTTTTGGGCATCTAAACAAAGAAGAAATGGAACCTGTAATAAAAAAATTAAAAAGTGCTTATAACAAAGTATCTATGAAATAGATTTACAGGTAGTTATACTTTTTTAACAATCAGATTCTTATTTAGACAGTTGTTTTCTATTGCTAATTGTTCATTACTATTTCTTTTTATCAAACTTTCGTTTCATATTTCTTGTATTTTTATAGCATGTTTGCATTGGTAGATTGTAATAATTTTTATGCTTCCTGTGAACGGGTTTTCAATCCGAATTTACAAGGAAAACCTGTCGCTATTTTAAGCAATAATGACGGGTGCGTAATTTCTATGAGCGATGAAGCCAAGGGTTTACAACTGCCTTTTGGCGCTCCAATTTTTAAATGGGATGGGTTTTGTAAAGCAAATAACATTTCGGTATTGTCATCCAATTATCCATTGTATGGAGATATGAGTGCTCGCGTAATGAAAATTTTAGAACAGTTTTCTCCAGAGATAGAAGTCTATTCTATTGATGAAGCTTTTTTACAATTGAAGGGTTTTGAAAACTATGATTTTGCCGATTACGCAACAATTATTAGAGGTCGAATTTTAAAATGGACAGGAATTCCGACTTGTGTTGGTATTGCACCAACCAAAGCATTGAGTAAAGTTGCTAATAAAATTGCGAGATCTAACCTGAAACAATCTAAAGGGATTTGTGTTATTGACACAGAAGAAAAACGCATCAAAGCACTAAAGTGGACACCTTTAAAAAAGGTTTGGGGAATTGGATATCGCCTAGAAAAAAGATTGGCCCTTAATGGATGTAAAACTGCATGGGATTTTACGCAACTTTCTGATGACTGGGTCTTGAAAAACTTTTCTATTACCGAATGGAAGTTAAAAAAAGAGTTGGAAGGAATTCCTAAAATTGAGTTTGAAAACGAAATTAGTTCTAAAAAATCAATCGCTACTACGCGAAGTTTTGAAACTACTTTTTCTGATATCGATAATATTAAAGAACGTGTTTCTACCTTTGCGGTGAGTTGTGCAGAGAAGTTACGCAAACAACATAGTAGTTGTCATATGATTATTGTGCTGCTAAGTAGCGATCGTCATAAAAAAGAGAGTGAACAGCACAGAACTAGCAGAACGGTGGTTTTTCCGTATCCTACAGATTCTACTTTGTCAATTAGTAAAGCGGCAGTAAATGCGGCAACAGCGATGTTTAAAAAAGGCGTCAAATACAAACGAGCGGGTGTAATTGTTACTGGTTTGGTACCAACAGACAATCATCAACTGGATTTGTTTTCTCATGAAAACCCAAAACACAAACCATTAATGTCTGCTATTGATCGTATGAATACTCGGTTTAAAGCAGATAAAATTAAATTGGGGAATCAAGATTTAAAACGCACTTGGAAAATGCGTCAAGAGCGATTATCTCCTAAATACACCACAAATATCAATGATATACTGATTGTTAAATAAAACCGTATGGATACAAATACTTCTAAAAAATTGACCTTTTTCACTCCAAAAACTTCTAATGGAACTGGAGCTATATTTATTGACACAGGAATTTCTGCTGGATTCCCTTCTCCTGCGGATGATTTTAGAGAAACTCGTATTTCTTTAGATGAAGAATTGATTCAGAATAAAGAAGCTACCTTTTTTGCAAAAGTGAGTGGGCAATCTATGATTGGTGCAGGTTTAGACGACAATGATTTGTTGGTAATTGACAGAAGTATAGAACCAGCTAACAATAAAATTGCTGTTTGTTTTTTAGATGGTGAGTTTACCGTAAAACGGTTACGAGTAGAAAATGACGAAGTTTGGTTACAACCAGAAAACCCTGATTATCCGATTATTAAAATCACCGAAGAAAACGATTTTGTCATCTGGGGAATTGTAACCAGCGTGATTAAAAAACTATAAAATCATTCTTTTTTAATAATTTATTATTGTTATTCGATAATTTTTATATCTTTGTTGCATCATAAACAAAATTATAAAAAGTGAAAGAAAATCTAATACAATCAAAAAACTGGAGTTTACCATCTAAAATAATCTTTCGAGTTTCTTTTAGCTATTTCACGTTATTCATTCTTCTATTATTCTTAGCTCTTTTTATAGAAGCTCCTTTACGTTGGTTTGCTGATGTTATTCTTAATTGGGGAGCTGATTTTAAAATGGAAAGTACAGGCAGTGGAGATCGATCATTTGATTATGTCCGTTTTGCTCTGAATCTTCTTTTAGCCTTTTTCGCTGCTATTGCATGGTCAATTTTAGATAAAAAAAGAGCTTCTTACACAACCTTATTTTATTGGTTTCAAACAATTTTAAGAGTGTTTTTATGCATTGCGATGATCCTTTATGGTTTGGCAAAAGTATTTAAAGGGCAATTTGCTGATCCAAGTTTAGAGTTATTATTACAACCTGTTGGAGAAATGTCTCCTATGGGATTGGCATGGACATTTATGGGGCATTCTATGGTATATAATATCTTTCTTGGTTCTTTAGAAATTTTGGGCGGACTCCTGTTGCTATATCGTAAAACAAGTACTTTAGGAAGTCTTCTTATTTTAGGAATTATGATGAACGTGACAATTATGAATCTTACCTATGACATTCCTGTAAAGTTATTTTCTATTCACTTGGTGCTAATGGCATTCATTTTACTAGTTGCAAATGGTAAACGAGTACTCAACTTCTTTCTTAAAAATGAAGCGACAGAGAAGCTACTCTATATAAATTACATCAAAAACAAATCGTTTTTAAAAATAATTCGTTTTTTCAAAAAAGCAACAATCATTCTAATTCCTATACTTGTAACTCTACAATGCTTTATCAATTTTAAAGCCACAGAACAACTTAGATCTAACTCTAAAATACGTGGTATCTGGAAAGTAGAAACCTTTATAAAACAAAACGATACGTTGGCGCCACTCTTAACAGATTCTCTTAGATGGAGATATTTAATCATCGATTATAAAAAGAAAGCGGTTGTCAAGAAAATGAACGACACTATAGAAAGATATTCTTTTGAAGAGAATACTGAAACAAAAGAACTTATTTTTAAAAGTTCAACAGATTCGGTTGCTCAAAAATTTACCTATTCTATTTCTGATTCTAATGAGTTAAAATTGAAAGGAGACCATTTAAATATTTCTTTAAAAAGAATTCCTCCTTCTAAATTTAGGCTTCTCAATAGAAAATTTCATTGGGTTAATGAATCGACATATAATTATTAAATCAAAAAAATCATGGCAAAAACACCCATCGTAAAAGAAAGAACCATAAAAGGACATAAACTAACCTGTACCGTTTGTAGCAATACTACTTTTTGGGCCAAAGAAACATTAATGAATACTCCAAAAATGTCATTCTTTAACCTAGACTGGCTAAATAAATCTGCTCAAAATTATATCTGCGACAATTGCGGACATGTACTTTGGTTTATGAATAAAAATTAAATAATAATCAACTATGAAAACAATTCAAATCTTAAGAACCCTTATCAATATTTTATTTTATACACTAATTGCTGTATTTAGTATTGGTTTTGTATTTCTTTTCCTTTTATATTTCTTTCCAGAATCATTACCAACGTATTTAGGCAACTTCTCAATGCTGTTCAATCAGTATTTTGGTTGGAAAATGTACCTAGTTCCAATATCAACAATAATAAACTACACCTTATTAATAATAGCAATGTACTTTTTAAGAAAAAGTGTAGCCTCTTTTTTAAACTCAAATTTTTATAGTGAGAATGTAACCAGAAACTTAAAAAAAGCAGGAAATATCTTTGTTTTCATTGGTGTTTCTTCAATTATTATTCAATTATTCGCAGTATTACATATTCAAAGTATCGCAAATAATCTCGTACAAATGGAAACCAACTTTTTTACAAGCCTAATAAACATATTAGCAGCATCAATAGATTTAAAAAGTATTCTTGCTATTATCATTGGGTTGTTCTTTTTACTTTTCAGCACCATTTTTGAAAACTCTAGAACATTAAAACAAGAAAACGACTTAACCATATAACTATGAAAACAGAAAGAATATTAAAAATCATGAAATTCTTTTCATGGTTTGCTTTTATCGGGTTGATGATTAAAGCCGGAGGAATTCTAGTAACCTATTTATTAAGTATCGAAAACGCAGAAGTTTCAAAAAACTTATACGAAGGTTTAAACCTGTATGAGTACAGGAATTACAGTTTTATCCAGTATTCTTTTATTATCTCTTATAAAATTTTACTGTTTGCTACTGAAGCTTATATTGCGTTTTTAGTAATTAAATTACTTCGGAAATTGAATATTAAACAACCCTTTAACACGGATGTTCAAAAATTGATGCAACAAATAAGCAAAGGTATTTTCTATCTATGGATTTTAGCAATTGTACACAACACACACATGCAATTGATCGCCGGAAAACATGATTTTCAAATGGACTTGTTCTCTAGTGATTTCGTTTTCCTTTCTCTAATCATCTTTATTTTTGCGCAGATTGTAAAACGTGGAATTGAAATTCAATCTGAAAACGACTTAACAATATAATTATGAGAAAAATACATATTTTAAAATCCATCAT
>JBLFXB010000027.1:0-22882 GCA_047611925.1 Polaribacter sp. | reverse complement strand
AATTAAATGAATATAAAAAACTACATAAACGGACAATTTGTTACTCCAATTCATGGAGAAACGATTGATAATTACAATCCATCTAACGGAGAAGTATATGGTCAAATTCCGAATTCAACCACTGAAGATGTTGCCTTGGCATATAAAGCAGCAAAGGAAGCTTTTCCTGCTTGGTCAAAATCAACGTTAGAAGAGCGAAGTAGAATTCTGATTAAAATTTCAGAATTATTAGAAGCCAATTTGGAACGTTTTGCGTTGGCAGAATCTAAAGACAATGGAAAACCGTTGAGTTTAGCGAGACAGATTGATATTCCGAGAGCTGCAAGTAATTTTCGTTTTTTCGGAAATGCAATTACGCAGTTTGCATCAGAATCTCATGAAAGTGTCGGATTCAATGCTGTGAATTTCACACTACGTCAACCCTTAGGAGTTGTAGGTTGTATTTCTCCTTGGAACTTGCCGCTGTATTTATTTACGTGGAAAATTGCTCCGGCTATTGCTGCCGGAAATTGTGTAGTTGCAAAACCCAGTGAAGTAACACCAATGACAGCTTTTTTATTAGGAGAAATCTGTACAGAAGCAGGTTTGCCTGATGGGGTTTTAAATATTGTTCATGGATTAGGAACAACAACAGGTCAAGCAATTGTAGAACATCCAAATATCAAAGCAATTTCTTTTACAGGCGGAACAACAACAGGAGCACATATTGCCAGAATAGCTGCGCCAATGTTTAAAAAACTATCTTTAGAACTAGGAGGGAAGAACCCAAATATTATTTTTGCAGATTGTAATTATGATGATATGTTGGAAACAACGGTGCGTTCTTCATTTGCCAATCAAGGTCAAATTTGTTTGTGTGGAAGTAGAATTTTTGTAGAAGAAACGATTTATGACAAATTCAAAGCAGATTTTGTTCAGAAAGTAAAAAACTTAAAAGTTGGACATCCATCAGATGAGTTAACGAATATTGGAGCCTTAGTTTCAAAACCGCATTTAGAGAAAGTTGCAACCTATATTAAAATAGCTGAAGATGAAGGCGGAAAGGTTTTGTGTGGAGGAGAAAGGGTGACTGTTACAGGTAGTGAGAACGGATATTATCTAGAGCCAACTATTATAGAAGTTAAGGACAATTCCTGTAGAATCAATCAGGAAGAGGTTTTTGGACCTGTGGTTACGATCATGTCGTTCAAATCAGATACAGAAGCGTTGCGTTTAGCAAACGAGGTGAAATATGGGTTGTCTGCAACATTATGGACAAACAACCTAAATAGAACGATGCAGTTTTCACAACAATTACAAACCGGAATTGTTTGGGTAAATACATGGATGTTACGTGATTTACGCACACCGTTTGGTGGTGCAAAAGCATCTGGAGTTGGTAGAGAAGGAGGTTTTGAAGCCTTGCGTTTCTTTACCGAACCAAAAAATATATGTATTAAATATTAGTTGATATTAATTATCTCGAGATTGGGAATCTCATCAAAGAATTATAAATTAAAAGATTCCAGATTAAGTTTGGAATGACAAGTTAGAATGAACATTAAAAGAATTGGAGTATTAATTGGGTTACTTATCCTGACAGTTATCGTTTTCTTTCCTTCTCTTAAAGGAGGTTATTTAAATTGGGATGATGATATGCAGATATTAAATAACCCCGATGTCTTAAATCTCTCTTTTCAAAGTGTGAAAAACTATTTCACCACTTTTTATGTGAAATCTTATCAACCTTTAGCATCTTTAAGTTTCGGTTTAGAATATTATTTTTTTGGAAACAATCCATTGGTACCGCATTTAGTAAATTTAATAATACACTTATTAAATATAATTGTTGTCTACTTTTTGCTAAGTAATCTAGTGCCTAAATTTAAGAGTTTAAATGTTTTTATTGTAGCTGTTTTTGCTTTGCATCCATTACAAGGAGAATTAATAGGTTGGGTTTCTACAAGAAGTACATTAATTTTTAGTTTCTTTTTTCTGCTTTCATGTCTGTATTATGTTAAGTTCTTGAAAAAGGAAAATACATCAAATAAGTATTTATGGTGTTCGCTACTATTTTTTGTGCTAGCTCTATTCTCTAAAGCATCAGCAATTGTACTGCCATTTATTTTGTTATTAATTGATTATCTATTTGAAAGAAAATTGTCGATTAAATTATTGGTAGAGAAAATCCCTTTCTTTATTGGTTCCTTAGCAATTGGAATTATTAGTTTGGTTTCCAGAGATGTTGTTGATTCTGAATCTGGCTTTAGTACTTATTATAGCTGGTACGAGAAATTAAGTATTAGTAGTCAATCAGTTTTTTTATATCTTAAAAAGTCATTATTTGCAGATGATTTATTCTTTTTCTATGGATATCCATATAGAGTAACAGAAGATGGAAATATTGGGTTTTCGTTTTTAATAGCACCGTTAGCAATACTTTTAATTGCTCTATTTTGTTTGATTGTTTACAGGAAATTATCACAAGAGTACAAAAGATTATGGGTTTTTGGTTTTGTGTTTTTTATGATTAACATTTTTATTGTAATTAATATTATCTCATTTACAAATTCGTTTTTTTCAGAGAGATATATGTATATTGGAGTTATCGGGGTTTACATTTCTATTTCCACCTTATTACACATTTTTATTAAAAACACACCATTACTTAAATATGGGATATACACAATACTAGCGATCTTTTTATTTCATCTTGCAAGCACATCTAATGATCGCGCTGGTATTTGGAAATCTGATTTAACTCTTTGGTCATACGTAGAGAAATTTAAAATTCAGAGTTCAGAACCTTATAGAATTTTAGGAAAGATATATGCAAAAAGTAATAATCACGAAAAAGCAGTTAATTACTATAATAATGGGATTCAAATAAACCCATACAGTTCTGATTTGTACTATTGGAGATCTTTATCTATACTAGAAATGGGCGACTTAAAATATGCTCTAAAAGATTTAAATAGAGTAATTACTTCTAAAGACAACTTAAAAGGAGATGCTTTTTATCAAAAAGCATTGATCTTTAAAAAGATGAATTTAAAAGATAGCGCTCAGGTTAGTTTAGATAGTGCAAAACACTATAATGTACAACAAGCAATATTTAAAACAGATAAGAACTCTTTGAAAATTGATCAATTTCAACAATTAGAAAAGACGTCGTTAAAGAGAATAGATTCAATGATTAAAATAAATGATCTTCAAAATATGATTGTTGAATATGAAAAATTGGCATTAGTTTTTCCAGCTAAAATCAACTATCAAATAGAAAAAGGAAAGTTAGAATCACAACTTCAAAAATGGGATTCATCAGTTAAAACTTTTTCAAAAATAATTGAGTTAGCGCCGTCAAATAAAGAAGCAAGATTAAATAGAGCCTATGGTTATTTTGTGGCAAAAAAATATAAAGAGTCAATAGAAGATTATACTGTTGTAATAACGACTTTAAAAGAAGGTTCTGGAGAAGTTTATTATTATAGAGCATTAGCATATTTCAATAACAAACAAACAAATTTAGGTAGAAGCGATTTAGAAAAAGCTAAAAATTTAGGATTTGCAATCCCTAAAGAGATTCAAGATAAGTTTGTAAATAAAAGATAAAAGTAAAAAATGGATTTAAAAATAAACAGTAGAAACGCCTTGGTTTGCGGAAGTACTCAAGGAATCGGGAAAGCATCAGCAATTGGGTTGGCTTCTGAGGGAGTTAATGTAACATTGATTGCTCGTAACGAAGAGAAATTGAAAGCAGTGCTTTTAGAGTTGCCAAACAACAATCAAAATCATAATTATATAGTTGCTGATTTTTCAAATCCAGCGGAGTTGAAATCAAAAATTGAAGCAAGTAGTTTAGATTTTCATATTTTAGTGAATAACACTGGTGGTCCAGCAGGAGGACCTGTTTTTAATGCGACGTTAGATGAGTTTGAAAGCGCGTTTACACAGCATTTAAAATGTAATCATGTGTTGGTGCAAGCTTTGGTCCCTTATATGAAAACGAACTGTTTTGGTAGAATTATCAATGTAATTTCTACCTCAGTAAAACAACCATTAGATGGTTTGGGAGTTTCAAATACCATTCGTGGAGCTGTTGCTAGTTGGTCAAAAACGTTGGCAAATGAGTTAGGTGAGTTTGGAATTACTGTAAATAATGTGTTGCCTGGAGCAACTGGTACTGAGCGTTTAAATGAGATTATCAATAACAAAGCCACTAAAACGGGATTGTCTGTTGATGCGGTTTCTAAAAATATGATGAACGCTTCACCAGCAAAACGATTTGCAAAACCAGAAGAGATTGCAAATGCAGTGGTGTTTTTAGCAAGTGAAAAAGCAAGTTTTATCAACGGAATAAATGTTCCGGTTGATGGAGGTAGAACAAAAAGTTTGTAAATTTAACGAAATCTCGCGTTAGGGATTGAAGCGATATCCTTTTTTATGTCAGTTCGAGTGTTTTATTTGTGGATTGAGAGTAGTCAAAGTCAACAATAAAATGTATCGAGAACAACTAAAAAAAATATAGCGAAAAGCCCGACCTTTAAGGAACGCCCAAAAAAAGAAAAGTCATGAGTAAATTAGTATCGCCTTTAAATTTTAAAAAGTGGATTGATGAAAATCGTCATTTATTAAAACCGCCTGTTGGGAATAAATGTGTTTGGGATGATGGAGAATTTATTGTGATGGTTGTTGGTGGGCCAAATAGTAGAAAAGATTATCATTATAATGAAACCCCAGAATTCTTTTATCAACTAGAAGGAGATATGGTGTTGAAAATTATTGATCATGATGGAAATCAACAAGATGTAGAAATTAATGAAGGAGATATTTATTTGTTGCCTGCAAAAGTGCCACATTCTCCTCAGCGAAAAGCGAATACTGTTGGTTTGGTAATCGAGTATCCTCGTTCTGAAGGAATGTTAGATGCGTTGGAATGGTATTGTGAGAATTGTGGAAATCAATTGTACAGAGAGCCATTTGCATTGGATAATATAGAAACAGATATGCCAATTATTTTTGACAAATATTATTCAGATACCCAAAAATGTACCTGTTCTAGTTGTGGATCTGTAATGGAAGCGCCTGGAAAAATATAATATGTGTCATTCCTGCGGAGGCAGGAATCTACTATTGAATACTAACTATTTTAAAATGAGATTCCTATTTTACAGGAATAACAGAAATAATGACAAAAAGAAAACTACGTATAAACGGACATTCACATTTATTGCCTTATCCAGAGCAAATTCCGCAGTTTATGAAAGACAAGGAAATTTTTTGGGTTGATGATGAACGTAAACATATGTTGCAAAAAGGATGGAAACGCCCTGTAACTCATTCGAGTTTCTTTTTAGACGAGAAGCTAGAGTGGATGGAGAAAAATCGTTTAGACCACGCTGTGGTGTTAAACCTTTCTCAGTTGTATGGAAATGGATTGCGTTTGGAAGAAATGAAGAAAGCATTGCGTTTTCAGAATGATTTTAATGCAAAAGTACAACATGATCATCCATCTAAATTTACGTGTGGATTTGTGGTGCATCCTGGATTTATTCAAGGTGCTTTATGGGAAATGAAACGTTGTGTTGAAGAGTTAGGATTGAAAGTTTTGTGTTTGCCTACGCATTTTATGGATTCTATTGGTCAGTGGCGTTGTGTTTTTGATCAAGAAAATGATCCAATTTTCGAATTGGCAAATGAATACAAATTAGCCATTGAAATTCATCCGTATGATGGTGATAAAATGATTAAATTAGAGAATACGAATTGGCGTTTTCATCTAATTTGGATGTTGGCACAATGTGGTGATGCCTATCATTTTTATACGTTAAATGGAATGCAAGAACGTTTTCCGAATATCAGAACATGCTTTGCGCATGGAGGTCAATTAGCTCAAATGAATTTAGGAAGAAGAATTCAAGGTTTTGATGGAAGACCAGATTTGTTTGAGGGAAAAACACATCCTAGAAAAGCGGTTGGACATCCAAATATTTATTTTGATACGTTGGTGCATGATACAGATTCGTTAAAACTAATGATAGATCGTCAAGGGTCTAATCAAATAATTATGGGTCTAGATGATCCGTATCCGTTAGGAGAAATGGAAAGTGATGCACAATCTTCGTATCCAGGGAAATTATTGGATTTAGCAATAGAACGCGATTTAATTAGCCAACAAGAATACCATGAAATTTGGGAAGACAATACGTTGCGTTGGTTGTTCGGGAATGATGAGCAAGCAAAGAAAGAGTTAGTAGATAAGATTTTATCATAAATAAAAAGCCTCACAATTGTGAGGCTTTTTATTTATATATTTAATTTGTCTTATTGAAAAACAGTCGTAATGTTGATTGCAACTTCACTCCATGTTTTTGAAACACCATCTTTTCCTTTGTGTAATTCTTTACAAGCGATATTTAACGATTCTACAGCTTTTTGAGCACTCCAATTGTCTAAATTCATCGTTGCTGTTAACTTGAATTCCTTTCCTTGTAGAGTATATGTAAAAGGTAAGTCAGCAGTTGTTCCATTCATTGTTATAGAAGCTGTTCCGTTTGCTTCATCAGAGATATTTAATGTTCCAGACAGTAATTTTGTGTTGTCCATTACGGCAAAGAAAAGTTTCTTTAATTTATAATCTCTACTTGCATCAGCAGTAAAAAGACTACTAACAGGTATTGAAAATTCAGCTCCATTAATTGCTTCTTTTGCAGTATTTCCTTCACCATTTTTAGTGATGTCTACTTTTTTGAACTTTCCTTTTACAGGTGTTTTTTCTGTAGTTTTATAGCCGATCCAGTCAATTGAATTTTTTGCTGTTTTTAAAGAAAACGGGTATGCCTTAATTTCTTTTTTAGCTTCAACTTCTTTCTTCTTTTCTTCTTTACAAGAAGTAAATTGAAAAGAGATTCCAAGGATTAATGTAAGGATTAGTATTTTCTTCATGATTGATGTTGTTTTATAAATTGGTAACAATTTTAATGTATTCTTTCTTAGCAGTATTTATTGACATTCCTCTTAATTGAATCCATGCATTCAATTTAAACCTATTTCTAAGATCTATTTCGTTTGTTTCAATATATTGAGGATTGTTATCTCCGTAAGTTGCTTGTTTATAGTAAGCGTATAGTTTTAGCATTGTATCTGGAGCAAATTGATCTTGAGATAACTCAGAAATTGCTTTATAAGCTTCTTTAAATTGTATGTCTAAAGTGGTTTGGTTCATTCTATTTACTAGCTACTATTTGCTCTCCTCCTTTTACTTTATCTCCGATTTGAACATTGATTTTGGTGTTTAAAGGTAAGAATAAATCTACTCTCGAACCAAATTTAATAAATCCAGAATCCTCCCCTTGAACAGCAGTGTTTCCTTCGGTAGCGTAATTTACAATTCTTTTTGCAAATGCTCCCGCAATTTGTCTGTACATTACTTCTCCAAACTTTTTTGAGTCAATAACAATTGTTGTTCTCTCATTGTCAGTTGATGCTTTTGGGTGCCAAGCAACTAAATGCTTACCCGGGTGATATTTGCTTAATTTAATTATGCCACTTATTCCATATCTAGTAACATGAACATTCACTGGAGACATAAAAATTGAAACTTGTAATCTATGATCTTTAAAATATTCTGATTCGTACACTTCTTCAATCACAACTACTTTTCCGTCTACAGGAGCAATGATGTGATTTTCGTTTAATAGCGTATTTCTTTTTGGGTTTCTAAAAAATTGTAAAACAGCTAAGAATAGTAGTAGTAATGATATTTGTACAGTTTTTTGAAGTAGATATGTTTCTAGGAAATTATCTGCTACTATAATACCAGCAACAATTAGTATTGAAGTAATTGTTATGATGTTAAATCCTTCTTTATGAAACATACTAAGGCTTAGATGAAAAAGTGTAAATATAAAAATACAAAAGGAGCAGCAAAAAATAAACTATCTAACCTGTCTAACATTCCACCATGTCCTGGCATAATTGTACCACTGTCTTTTACGTTGGCCTGTCTTTTGAATTTTGATTCAACGAGGTCTCCAATTGTTCCAATAACAGATAAAATAGAGGCGATAATAATCCAATCTACCAAGTTGATGTCAGAATTGTTATGTTGTTGAGAAATGAAAAACGCAGCTATTAAAGAGAAAACCCATCCACCAATAAAGCCTTCAATGGTTTTTTTAGGTGATACACTTTCAAAGAGTTTTCTTTTTCCGAAATTTTTTCCAACTAAATATGCAAAACTATCATTTACCCAAATAAAGATTAAAATGGCAATCACAATTTTTGGTTGATATTCTCCAAAAACAAATGGAATTGAAATTAAATAATAAAAAGGGAGTACAATATATATAAGCTGTAAAAATAATCGTTGAGAAAGGGTTTCAGTCTTGATAACTTTTTTACTATATAGTAAATAGATTAATATCAATAGCCCTCCTACTGTTCCTCCAGAAATAATATCAAGAGTAAAAAAACTGTTTGAATAAGGGTACACAAAAAAGTAAACCATAATCCCCAAGAGAATATATGGAATTATATTCTTGAATTTTACAATTTTTGAAAATTCCCAAATACAAATAGCAGCAAATATACTGGTTATAGCTATATAGCTTTTTGCATCAAAAAGAGTTGCAAAAATGAAAAGAGAGACATAAAAAAAGCCGGAAATTAATCGGGTTATTAGGTTGCGCATATTATAAATCTTCGAATAGGAGCAAATATAAGTTTTTTGAGTTACTGTTCCCGTAATTTAGGAAATTATCGTCTTTATTGTTAATCGAATAATTTTTTACGGAGCTAATATTAGTTGGGATGTTTCCGTTGGAATTTATTTTAATACCTTTTAGGCCTTCACCAGTGTTCTTAACTAGTTGACTAGTAGTGGCAAAAACAATAAAGTGTTCTGAAAGGGAAGAAATCTTCTTACTTCTTAACTGATTTGAAGAAAACAAGATATCCCCATTATCAGTAATTAAATGTTCGCAAGATGTTAGAAAGGGGGCTGAATAATTAATGTCATCTTTTAAAGAGCTACTCTTTTTACTCGCTAATTTGGCAATATTCTTATCAATACAGACGAGTTCTTTCCAATTATTTTCTAGAATAATTTTTTCTAGAAAAAATTTGACTTCTTCTTCCTTTGTGCAGTATAGAAATTTGCCGCCTTTTTCTATGAAATAATGCGCAAAAGAATCACCCAAAGACAAGTTGACTTCTAGCTTTTTAGCTGCCCTTTCTTTGGGTGGCTTTTTAAATATTTTTTTAAACAAATTCATTTTCAATAAAAAAATAAAGGTAAAAAATTATTCTTCAGTTTTTTCTGTTACTTCAGGTTTTTTTTCTGCAACTTTTTCTTCTTCTTCAAATGGTCTTTTTCCAAATATTTTCAATAAATCGTCTTTAAAAATAACTTCTTTCTCTAAAAGTAATTTTGCAAGAACGGTTAATTTTTCTTTATGACCTTCTAATAATTCAATTGCTCTTTGGTATTGAGCTTCAATCATTTTAGAAATTTCTTTGTCAATAGTTTTTGCTGTGTCTTCACTATAAGGTTTCACAAAAGCATCATTTCCAGAGGAATCATAATACGTAATATTACCAACAGTCTCATTTAGTCCATATACAGTAACCATTGCTCTCGCTTGTTTCGTTACTTTTTCTAAATCACTTAATGCACCTGTAGAAATTTTATTAAAAATGATTTTTTCTGCAGCTCTACCACCTAAAGTAGCACACATTTCATCTAACATTTGCTCAGTTTGAACAATCATTCTTTCTGCAGGCAGATACCATGCAGCACCTAAAGATTGACCTCTAGGAACAATCGTAACTTTTACCAAAGGAGCAGCGTGTTCTAACATCCAACTTACCGTTGCATGCCCAGCTTCGTGAAAAGCAATCGTTTCTTTCTCTTTTGGAGTAATTACTTTGTTTTTCTTTTCTAAACCACCAACAATTCTGTCAACAGCATCTAAGAAGTCTTGATGTTCAATTGCCTTTTTATCATGCCTTGCAGCTATTAATGCAGATTCATTACACATGTTAGCAATGTCAGCACCAGAAAAACCAGGTGTTTGTTGTGCTAAAGATTCAATGTTTACATCATCCCCTAATTTTAAAGGTTTAATATGTACCTCAAAAATTGCTTTACGCTCATTAATATCTGGTAAATCAACATATATCTGACGATCAAAACGGCCAGCACGCATCAAAGCCTTATCTAATACATCTGCTCTATTGGTTGCTGCCAAGACGATAACATTAATGTCAGTCCCAAATCCGTCCATTTCTGTTAATAACTGATTTAGTGTGTTTTCACGTTCATCATTACCACCTGTCATACTGTTCTTTCCACGAGCTCTACCAATTGCATCTATCTCATCAATAAAAATAATTGATGGAGATTTCTGTGCTGCTTGCTTAAATAAATCTCTTACACGAGAAGCACCAACTCCAACAAACATTTCTACAAAATCTGAACCTGATAAAGAGAAAAATGGAACGCCTGCTTCACCAGCAACCGCTTTTGCTAATAACGTTTTCCCTGTTCCAGGTAAACCAACTAACAAGGCTCCTTTCGGAATTTTACCTCCTAAGGCAGTATATTTTTCTGGGTTTTTTAAGAAGTCTACAATTTCTTGAACTTCTTCTTTTGCGCCCTCTAATCCTGCAACGTCTTTAAATGTTGTTTTTACCTTTGTGTCTTTGTCAAATAATTTAGCTTTAGATTTTCCAATGTTAAAAATTTGACCACCTCCACCGCCACCAGATCCACCGCCAGACATTCTTTTCATAAAGAACAACCAAATAGCTATAAGGATTATAAACGGTAAGAATGCAAATATTTGATCCATAAAGCTAGTCTGCTCTACGTGTTTTTGATCAAAATCTAAATTGGATGTTTCTTTAGCTGTAGATAATTGATTTTCGAAATTTTGTAAATCTCCAAAATCATAAGAAAAAATAGGTGCACGCTGATTAAATAGCGTGGTCTTTTTTAAATTTTTATAGGCTTCTTTGTTTAGAGCTTCTTCTGTTAAATAAATTTGAGCACTGCTTCTATTTACAATAACAATTTCTTTAATATCATTACTGCTTAGTACTTCAGAAAATTTATTAGTAGTAATATTTCTTGAAGAAACATCATCAGAACTGAAAAATTGAAATGTAATTAATAAAACGAAAATTGCTCCATACACCCAATAAAAATTGAACTTAGGGATGCTTGGTTTATTTTTTTTATTAGAATCACTCATGTGTTATTTGCCTATAAAGTATTATTAATTTGATGCGTTAATTAGAGTTGCTTTAGCGTCTCCCCAAAGGCTTTCAATGTCGTAATGCTCTCTAATTTGTTTTTGAAAAACATGAACAACTACATTCACATAGTCCATTAAAACCCATTCAGAATTTACCTCACCTTCTATATGCCAAGGTTTATCTTTTAAGGTTTTACTAACATTTTTTTGAATTGAACCGGAAATTGCTTTTACTTGAGTATTTGAATTTCCAGAGCAAATAATGAAATAATCACACACTGTGTTTTCTATTTCTCTTAAATCTAACAGTTGAATGTTTTCTCCTTTTACATCATCAATTCCTTTTACAATTTCAGCAATTAAATCGTCTGTGTTTATTTTTTTTACAGTCATGAAAATTCTTTAATATTTAAAACAAAGTTATTATTTTTTTATGAGTATTTTGCGCTATATTCAACTTGTTTGTGGAATATTTAACATATGAAGATAATCAAACTTGATGCCATCGACTCTACCAATTCTTTTTTAAAGGAATTGTCACAGAATACTAGTCTCGAAAACTATACAATTGTTACAACTAAAGCGCAAAAAAAAGGCAGAGGTCAGATGGGGGAAAAATGGGTTTCTGAGCCTGGTAAAAACTTGATTTGTAGCGTTTATGTTGCCTTTGATGGGTTTCCAATAGAAGATAAGGTGTTGGTTAACTATGCTGTTTCTTTAGCTATAATTGATACATTAAGGGAATTTGAACTCCCTAATTTAGCTATTAAGTGGCCAAACGACATTTTGTCATCTAGTCAGAAAATCTGTGGTGTATTGATAGAGAATGTCATGCAGGGCAAGGAGATTAAGTCAGTAATTATTGGAATTGGGATCAATGTAAATCAAGAAATTTTCCCTAGTCAGTTAAAAAATGTCACATCCATAAAAAAGGAAATAATGCGTGCTGTTGATTTAGATGATTTGCTTAATAAACTTGTTGACGAGTTAAAAAAAACGATTGCTTTTATAACAAATTCTTCCACGAATGTTTTAAAGAAGGGGTATTTAAAATGGTTGTATAAAAAAAACATCCCTACTATGTTTAAAAAGAGTAAAGATGTTTTGTTCATGGGGAAAATTGTTGGCGTTTCTCTTCAGGGAAAATTACAAATTGAATTGGAAGATGAATCTATACAAGAATTTGGAATTAAAGAGGTTTCTTTTGCCTAAAGCTTAGAAATGTTTTCTGCTAATACTTCAATGAATTTCGTTAGCGGTTTTTTTACCATCATGGCCATCATTGGATTGAAATCACCGCTAAATAGTAACTGTGCCTGAGATTCATTTTCAGAAACCTCACTTAAATTACCAGATAATGTAAATGGCAATTTGCTACTTGCAGCAGCTAAAGTAATGTTAGAAAATGCTGTTTTCTCTTTTAAGATCAATCTGATTTCTGGCATTCCTTTTAAAGCAAACAGAAAAGAATCTCCATCAACTTCAAATTTTTGAGTATTTTCTGGCATCAAATGTTCAAAGTTTTTTAAATCTGATAAAAACTCAAATACTTCTTTTGAAGATTTAGCAACGGATACTTTTGCACTTTCTAAATTCATAATTTTATATTATTGTTTCCACTTACTTGGATTTGATTTCCAATCTTGTAAAGTGATTAATTCTTTTTCTGAAATGTACTTGCTGTCTAAAGCTTGTTCTAATAGGTACTCGTAGCTGCTTAACGTTGTTAATTCAACATTACTTTCTTTAAAGTTGTTAAAAGCAATATCAAACCCATATGTAAAAATCGCCACCATACCTTTAATGTTAACATCGGCTTCTTTTAAAGCTTCTACGGCTTGTAAGCTACTTTTGCCAGTGCTAATTAAATCTTCGATAACAACGACGTTTTGACCTTTTTCAATGTGACCTTCAATTTGGTTTTTTCTACCATGCTTTTTAGCTTCAGGTCTAACATATACAAAAGGAACACCTAGTTCTTGAGCAACAAGAACACCTATAGCAATTGCACCGGTTGCAACACCCGCAATAACATCTGGTTTTCCATGTTTGTCTATAACTAACTTAGCAAGTTCTTCTTTTAAGTAGTTTCTAATTGCTGGAAAAGAAAGTGTAATTCTATTGTCGCAATAAATAGGAGATTTCCACCCAGAAGCCCAATTAAAAGGTTCTGACGGACTTAGTTTTATCGCTTTTATCTGTAATAGAAATTCAGCTGTTTTTTTTGCTGTATCTTTGTTTAAAATCATGCTGCAAATGTATAAAGTTTTTGTAAATGATAAGCCAATTATCTTAACAGATTCATTAAAAAATGACAACAATTTTCCTGCTTATATTTTTAATGAAGTAGTTATTGATGAAATTTTACTCAAATTAAAAAGAGGAAATACAAGCGGAGCTTATTTATTCTGTTCAAACTTGGCTGCAGATTGGAGTACTTTTCAAAAAGAATTTAAAGTGGTGTATGCAGGTGGCGGTTTAGTTACAAACCCCAATAAAGAAATACTTTTTATATATAGATCTAATGTTTGGGACTTGCCAAAAGGAAGAGTTGAAGCAGGAGAATCTATAGAGAAAACAGCTGTAAGAGAGGTAGAAGAGGAGTGCGGAGCAGAAGAATTAAAACTGATTGAGCCTTTATTAATCACACATCATTTGTTTTATATGGATAATATTCAGCAAATGAAAATTACACATTGGTTTTTGATGGAAGCTGATTTTCAAAAAAACTTAAAGCCACAACTGGAAGAAGGAATTACGAAAGTGCTGTTTAAGAACAAAGATGAAGTGCAAGAGGCAATGAAAAATACCTATGCAAACATCAAGTTAGTTTTAGATGCGTATTATAAAAACTAACTCTAAAATTAAACCTACCTTTGCCGACTTTCAGAAAACCTATATACTATGATGAAATACATTAAAAGCAAAACGTTGAATATAAAAGACGATACTTTTGCCGGAATTACAGTTTCTTTAGCGATGATTCCAGAAGTAGTTGCATTTGCTTTTGTTGCACAAATAGATCCGTTAGTAGCACTTTCAGGAGCTTTTATTATAGGATTGATTACGGCAGTTTTTGGTGGGAGACCAGGTTTAATCTCTGGAGCAGCAGGTGCTGTTGCAGTAATTTTTGTAACCATGATTTCTGAAGGGCATGCAAAAGGAATGTTATTGGATACTCCTGTAGATAATATGGGGTATTACTATTTGTTAGCGGCTGTTATTTTAATGGGGTGTTTTCAAATTGGTGCCGGATTATTAAAATTAGGTCGTTTTGTGCGTTTAATTCCGCATTCTGTAATGATGGGATTTGTAAACGGATTGGCAATTGTAATCTTTATTGCCCAAGTAAAAATGTTCACACACAAAGAGGCGACAATGTCTGCTGAAGGTGTAAAGAGTTATATAAACATTGCAATGAGTGGTAGTGAATTGTACATTATGTTAGGCTTAGTTGCTTTAACAATGTCAATTATTTGGTTACTGCCAAAACTAACAAAAAAGATACCTGCAGCTTTAACAGCTATTTTAGTAACTACCGGAATTGTAATTTTTGGAGGGCTAGATGTAAGTACTGTTGGGTCTTATATTATAGAAGGTGGAGGAAAAGGATTGTCTGGAGAGTTTCCAACTCCAAATACCGAATTATGGCAAAATCTACCAATTAATTTAGATACGTTTATGTTTATTTTACCATATGCCTTTTTAGCAGCTAGTGTTGGTTTGATTGAATCATTAATGACAATGAATTTAGTTGATGAATTAACAGAAACTAGAGGGAATGGAAATAGAGAATGTGTGGCTCAAGGAGCAGGAAATATTGTAAGTGGACTGTTTGGAGGAACAGGTGGATGTGGAATGATTGGACAAACAGTAATTAATATCAATGCTGGTGGTAGAGGAAGAGTCTCTGGAATTGTAATGTCTTTAACCTTATTAACTTTTATTTTGTTTACTGATAAATATATTGAGCAAGTGCCAATTTCTGCCTTAATAGGAGTTATGTTTATGATGGTTATCGAAACATTTGCTTGGTCTAGTTTTAGAATTTTAAGAAAAATACCAGCTTCTGATGCTTTTGTTTTAATCGTGGTTTCTGTAGTAACTGTTTTGTTTGATTTAGCAATTGCTGTATTTGTAGGAGTTATCATTTCTGCATTGGTTTTTGCGTGGGAAAACGCAAAGAAAATTAGAGCAAGAAAACGTATAAAGGAAGACGGAACGAAAGTCTATGAAATTTGGGGCCCATTATTCTTTGGGAGTATTTCTGCTTTTAATGAGAAATTTGACCCAAAAAAAGACCCTAAAATGGTTGAGATTGATTTTGTAGAAGCACGTATTAGTGATCATTCTGCAATTGAAGCTATTTTTGCTTTGGTAGAAAAATACCAAGCACAAGGGAAGTCTATAAAATTAAAACACCTTAGTGAAGATTGTAAAGTGTTATTGTATAAGTCTAGTCCAATCTTTGAAGGAGTAATTGAAGAGGGAATTGATGATCCTCGATATCATTTAGCAGCAAACCCAGAAGACTTTCCTAAGCCATTATCAGAATATAAATTTTAATCAGAAATAAACGCTTGCCAATCTTTTGGCGTGTTTAAATTTTGAATACATAACCCATCAGAAACTTCTACAAAAGAAATTTCTGATGGGTTAATTTTTTTAATTTGATAATCTAATCTTGCATTTTTATCTGAAAGGTCTATATTTAAAAGGGATTGCCAAAATTCAGAAGTTATTTTAATTGGATGCCCTTTTTTTTCTTTGTACTTCGGAATAACAATTAGACACTCTTGGTTGCTCAATTTTTTTTGCTCTTTTTTATTGAATAAAGGAACGTCAACAGGTAAAATAAATACGTGTTGATTTGTGTCTACCTGTTTTAAAACTGACTGTAGTGTAGAGAATAATCCAAATTCAGGACTTAGGTTTATTACGACTCGAATTTTCTTTCCTTTATAAATTATTGAAGTTTGAACGGCATCCTTTAACCAAGGAATTGCATCAAAATACAGTTGGCTGTCATACCCTAGTCCAAGGTGAACTTCAGTGCCAATAAAGGTTTCAACTTGAGATAAAAACCAAAAGGTATTGTTGTGTTTTAGCAACCCTTTTGGTTCTTCCATTCTAGAAGATTTTCCTCCAGCTAAAATTATGAGTAATGGCACTTTATTTTCTGCTTTCATACTATTTTGAAATTAGGAAGTGTCTACAAAATGTAACACCAAAAAGAACACTAAAGCTTAATCGCATTACTATTTTTTTAAAGCTATTTTTTAATTGCTTGTAAAGTAAATCGAAGACTCCAGTCATTGGTTAGCGGTTATTCAAACATAATACTGATAAATTCAGCTACACAGGCCGGTTTTTTAACCCCTTTAATATTCACCGAACAGTGCCATGTAACTTTGACACCGTTTTCGTGATATTTATCAATAGCAGTAATTTTTGCATTCAGTCGTAACTTGCTATCTACCAAGACGGCATTTGGAAAGCGTACTTTATTCAAGCCATAATTCACTCCCATTTTTACCGATTTAATCTGTAGAAGGTCTCCAAGCATTTTAGACAATAGGGATATCGACATAAAACCGTGTGCAACTGGTTTCTTAAATGGGGAATGTTGAGTAGCCTTTTCTACATCTACATGTATCCATTGAAAATCCAAGGTCGCTTTAGCAAAATAATTTATCATTTCCTGTGTTATGGTAATCCATTCACCTGGTGGAAGTATTTTGCCCTCGTACGTACTAAATTCCTTTAAGTCGTCAAAAATCAGTTTAGCCATTTTTTTATCATTTATCTTGAAACTCCACCATCAATAGTTAAGCAAATTCCAGAGACAAAACGTGCCTCATCAGATGCTAGATATAAATACCCATAAGCTATGTCTATAGGATGTGCAACCGTTTTTAATGGGATGCTTTCTTTAATAGCCTCAAAGTGTTCTTCTGGAATTTTATCAACCATATCGGTCATAGTAAAGCCAGGAGCTATTGCGTTTGCAGTTATTCCGTGTTTACCTAGTTCCATGGTCCATGTTTTGGACATGGCAATAACACCAGCTTTGGTTGCCGCATAATTGGTTTGACCAAAATTACCTCGTAATCCGACATTGGAAGCCGCACTAACAATTCTTCCATATTTATTTGACTTCATGAAAGGTGCTACAGCTTGCGCACAAATAAATACCCCTTTTAGGTTCACTTCGATAACAGCGTCAAATTCATCCTCACTCATTTTTTCCAAGGTGCGATCCCGTGTTATACCAGCATTATTAATTAGGATATCAATTTTACCATATTTGGAATTTATCTCTTCAAAAAGAGTTTTTACAGCCGATTTATCGGTTACAGAAACGGCATGGAATTCTGCCCTGCCACCAGATGCATTTATATTCTTAACTACTTCTTGGCCTTGATAAAGAAGGTCCATAATAATAACGGTAGCTCCTTCTCTTGCGAACAATTCGGAGATTTCCTTACCAATTCCCCTTGATCCTCCTGTTATAATTGCTATTTTACCTTTTAATCTCATATCATTTAGTATTAGTTGATTCGTTAGTTACTCATGGCGAATTTGAAGGGAATTCAAATTAAAAGCTGTTATCAATATCGTTTTCTATCGAAAAGTACTCGTACAGTTATCTCTTTATCGCAAATCAAAATGGATCACGGCTTAAATAGCGATAGCATCTTATCTGATTTGTACAACGATTTTCCCTTTCACCTTTCGGTTCATCATTTCGTCTAAAGCATCTTTAGTGTCTTCTAAGGGGACTATTTTGTGAATATAAGGTTTTAGTTTTCCTTCTGCGTGCCATTGCATTAGGGTTATTGTATTAGACATGTTTTTCTTAGGATATTTCATCGCGAAACCACCCCAAAAAACACCTACAATAGATGCTCCTTTTAACAAAGGCAGATTTAGCGGGATATTTGGTATGGCACCTGCCGCAAAGCCTACAACTAAAAATCGCCCGTTCCATGCGATACCTCTTAGTGCCTGCTCGGAAAAGTCACCACCTACGGGATCATATATCACATCGACACCTTTTCCCTTCGTTAGTTCCTTTAGCGTGGATTTTAAATCTTGGATGGTGTAATTTATAAGTTCGTCTGCGCCGTATTCTTTACAGAGTTCTAGCTTTTCTTGAGTGGATGCTGCCGCAATTACCTTTGCGCCCATTAATTTCCCCAATTCAACAGCTGCTAAACCAACTCCTCCTGAGGCACCCATAACTAAGAGGGTCTCTCCTTCCATTAATTGTGCCCTATCTTTTAATGCATGATAGGAAGTGCCATAAGCCATCATAAAAGATGCCGCTACCGGATAATCCATTTGAGAAGGTTTCAGAAAACAAGCGTTCCCTGGCACGATAACTTCTTCCGCTAAGCCTCCATGTGCTACAAAACCAAAAACTTTATCTCCAGTTTTCAGGTGTTTCACTTCTTCTCCGACTTCTTTAACAATACCTGCTATATCGCTTCCCGGAGTAAATGGGAGCTCGGGTTTAAATTGATACAACCCTTGAATGATCAATGTATCTGGAAAATTTAATCCACAGGCTTCTACATGTACTACAACATCTTTTGGACCTGCATACAGAGAGTCTATTTCCTCTAGTTTCAAATTGGAAGGTGGGCCGAATGTTTTACATCGTATTGCTCTCATTTTATATGTTTTGCTCTTTTGTCTTTTTAATAAGTTTTACCTGCAGCATACATTGTTTTCTGTTGTTGATTAGATTTCTTTCAAGATGCAAGAGAATTGTGCAAACAGATTGTTTTTAGCTTTTAGTAAGAATTTAATTCTCTATAACTTTCAATACCAATTTACCTAATTTGTCGCCAGAGAAAAGTCGATTATAGGTCTCTGGGAAGTTTTCAATTCCCTTATAAATATCCTCATGCGTTTGCAACTTTCCTTCAGCCATCCATGTACCCATTTGTAGACCAGCTTCGCCATATCTTTGGGCCCAATCAAACACCACCATTCCTTGCATGGTAGCTCTATTTACTAATAAAGAAAGGTAATTAGCAGGTCCTTTTATGTTTTCCTTATTGTTGTACTGAGAAATCGCTCCGCAAATTACTACTCTTGCGTGCATTCGCAATCTACCTAAAGCTGCATCCAAAATCTCCCCTCCAACATTATCAAAATAAACATCCAGCCCTTTAGGGCATTCTTGCTTCAATCGCTCTTTTATATCTTCGTTTTTATAATCGATACAGGCATCAAATCCTAGATTCTCAACTACATATTTACACTTATCGACGCCACCTGCTATGCCAATTACCTTACATCCCTTTATCTTGGCTATTTGTCCAACAATACTACCTACTGCACCAGCTGCGCCAGAGACCACTACGATATTACCTTCTTTAATTTTTCCAACTTCCAGAATTCCGAAATAAGCCGTCATTCCGGGCATTCCCAAGGTGCCAATATAGGTTGGTAATGGTGCTAGTTTTGGGTCAACTTTATAATACCCTTTACCATCTGTGGCAACATATTGTTGTACTCCGCCATGACCTGAAATAAAATCTCCGACCTTGAATGTTAAGTGATTTTTGACTTTTATGACCTCACCAACCGAACCAGCTCGCATTACGGCACCTATTTCTACTGGCGCTATATATGATTTTCCTGCATTCATCCATCCGCGCATTGCGGGGTCAAGAGAAATATAATGATTTTTCACCAAGATCTCTCCCTCTTTTAGTTCAGGAATAGGGTTCGTTTTTAAGGACCAAGTGGAAGTATCTGCCGTTCCTACCGGTCTTTTTTCAAATATGAGTTGTTTGTTCATTTTCTTCTATTTATTTTTATGGATGAAATTTTCTATATAAGCCTCGTCTTAGGTCTAATTTGGTGTTTTTACCACAATATTTTTTTTTGTTGAATTCTTATCATTTAAATCGAGCTTATCTCATTAGATGCTTTCTTAGATTTCTCTTTTTTTTATAAAAAAAAGATTCCCGCCAAAGCGGGAATTTTAGTTTTGTGACTGTTTTATACAATTCCGTGATCAGATAATGGCAGTGTTCTATAGCGTTTTCCTGTTGCATTGAAAATTGCGTTTGCAATTGCTGGAGCAATTGGTGGAACTCCAGGTTCACCAACGCCAGTTGCTGCTTCATCATTCTCTACAATAGTAATATCTATTGGCGGTACTTCATGCATTCTAGTCATTGTGTAATCATGGAAATTGCTTTGTTCAATGGCACCATCTTTTGCCGTAATTTTTCCGTGTAAAGCAATTGACATTCCAAAAACAGCTGCTCCTTCCATCTGATTGATTACATTATCTCTATTCAACACCAATCCACAATCTAAAGCTGTCCAAATAGCATGAAGTTTTACTTTATCATTTATTACAGAAACTTCTACCACAGTTGTAACATAACTGAAAAAACTATAATAAAAAGCAATTCCTAGGCCATGTCCTTCTGGTAGTTTTCTTCCCCAATTTGCTTTTTTAGCAGCAATATTCATTACGTTTTTTAAACGTGTTGTATTTAATGGATGTGGAGATTTTTCTTCTCTAATTCTATCTTTTCCAATCAGGTTTAATTTAAACTGTAACGGGTCTTTTTCTGCTGTATTTGCCAACTCATCAATAAAAGAATTGATTCCGAAACTATGAAAAATGGAACAAACTGAACGCAGCCAACCAATTCTTACAAAAGGCTCTGCTTTTGCATTCTCATAACGCGTATTGGCAATTTCAAAAGGATTGTTGTTCATTCCCTGTCCAATTTCCCAGCCAGCAGCATAATTTGCACCAGGCATAAAAGTTGAGTTAATTGAAGGGAAAGCGGTTCTGTGTAGCCACCCTGTTACTTCTCCATTTTTGTCTAAAGAGGCTTTTAAATATTGTGCATTTGTTGCGTGGTAATACCCATGTTGTATGTCATCTTCTCTTGTCCAAACTACTTGAACAGGCGCCTTCATTTTTTTAGATAAAGCAACTGCTTCTACAACAAAATCCGGTTTTGATTTTCGTCCAAATCCACCTCCTAAAAAGGTAACATTAATGGTGACATCTTTTATGTCGATTCCTAAATATGCTGCAGCTTCTTCTCTTGCAGATTGCGGAGATTGAACTGGTGCCCAAACTTCACATTTTCCATCATGAACCCAGGCCAATGCATTTGGTGTTTCCATTGGAGCGTGCGCTAAATGTGGTAATTGATATGTCGCTTCAATTACTTTATCAGCTTTAGAAAAAGCAGTATTTACATTCCCTTTTGTAGGCGGAATAACTTTACCTCTTGTATGAACTCGGTTGGTTAACTTTTGGGTGTAATTTTTACTATTGTATTTTCCATTCTCACCTGTACCCCATATCACTTCAAGATTATTTCTGCCTTGAATCGCAGCCCACGTATTATTGGCAACTACAGCAACACCTCCTAACATTCCGAAAGGTCTTTTTACGCGTTCTATTTCAAAAACAGCTTCTACACCAACTACTTTTATTGCTTCAGAGTTGTCGAAGCTCTTCACGGTTCCAAAAGTTGATGGACAACGCGCTATAACCGCAAATTTCATGTTTGGTAAGCGAGCGTCTAATCCATAGGTTGCAGTACCGTGTGTAAAATCTTTTATATCGATACTTTTTAATGTTTTACCGATGTATTTAAAATCTTTTTTATCTTTAAGTTGTACGTCTTTAGGAATTTCTATTTGCATTGCTTCCTCAACTAAATCCCCAAAGAATAGTTTTTTATTGTTGTTTTTATTGATGACATAATGCATTTCTGCGGTACAATCAGATGGAGAAATTTGCCATTTTTTTGCAGCTGCAGCAATAAGAATAGCTCTTGTAGTTGCTCCTAATTTACGCATTGGTTCTAAAATAGTTCGTACACTTCTAGAGCCGTCAGTATTTTGGTTTCCAAATTTTTTATTTCCAGTTGCTTGGTCTACACTAACATATTCCCAATCAGCATCCATTTCGTCTGCAATTGCAGATGTTAGAGAGGTTTTAATTCCTTGTCCCATCTCAGACCGAGAGGATAATAGAATTAGTTTTCCATCTTTTTTAAGTTGTACAAAGAGATTTGGAGCAAAGGTGGTTCCGTCATCAATTCTTATGCTTTCTTTTTCTGATGTAAATTGGCATCCAATAATTAATCCTCCAGAAGCCAATCCAAAAACTTTTACGAAATTTCTACGGCTTATATTTTGTATATCTTCCATGTCTATTTGTTTTTAAGTTTAACGGCTTTATGTATTGCTTTTCTAATTCTTGGATACGTTCCGCATCTACAAATATTTCCGCTCATTGCATCATCAATATCTTGATCTGTAGGATTTGGATTGCTATTCAATAGAGAGGTTGCAGCAATTAATTGTCCAGATTGACAATAACCGCATTGTGGTACATTAATTTCTTCCCAGGCCTCTCTTAAATAGTCAAGATTATCTGTTTTACCTTCTATCGTTGTGATTTTTTTGCCAACACCGTAGCTTACAGGTAGACTACAAGACCTTACAACTTCGTCATCTATAAGTATAGAACATGCGCCACATTGACTAACTCCGCAACCATATTTGGTGCCTGTTAATCCAATAATATCTCTAATAGCCCACAATAGAGGCATGTCTTCATGCGCTTCTAGGTTGTGGTTTTT
>JBLFXB010000026.1:0-23740 GCA_047611925.1 Polaribacter sp. | reverse complement strand
GCATTAATTTTTAGAGGATATTATGCATTTATAAAGAACCCAAGAATCAATTCTAAGGGCATGGATGTTTCTGCCATTTTAGGATTCACAAATTCATTATTAGATGTTATAAAAAGAGAAAAACCAGACCATATTGCTGTCTGTTTTGATCGTGGAGGATCTGTTGCCAGAAAAGATGCTTTTCCAGCATACAAAGCCAACAGACAAGAAACACCAGAAGCCATAAAAATTGCCGTTCCGTATATCGAAGAAATATTAAAAGCAATGAATATTCCTGCGATTATAAAAACAGGGTATGAGGCTGATGATATTATTGGAACACTCGCTAAGAAAGCAGAAAAAGAAGGATATACTACGTTTATGGTTACACCTGATAAAGATTTTGCTCAGTTAGTTTCTGAAAACATCTTTATGTATCGACCACGTTTTGGTGGTGGATATGAAACTTGGGGAATACCAGAAGTACAAGAGAAGTTTGGCGTAGAAAGACCTGAACAAGTCATTGACTTTTTAGGAATGATGGGAGATGCTGTAGATAATATTCCTGGTTTGCCTGGAGTTGGAGAAAAAACAGCCAAAAAGTTCTTAGCACAATATGGTTCTATGGAGAATTTATTAGCCAATACTGCCGACTTGAAAGGGAAAATGAAAGAGAAAGTTGAAGCGAGTAAAGAACTTGGAATTCTCTCTAAAGAACTAGCAACTATCATGCTAGATGTTCCTGTAGAATTTCATGAAAAAGACTTTGAGTTTTGCGCACCAAACATGGAAGAAATTAAAACCATTTTTGGGGAGTTAGAGTTTAGAAGACTTACTGATAATTTAATTAAAACGTACGCAAATTCTAGCATTGGAGAACAGCAGCCAGCTACTCCCGAGACTTCGGGTCAGCAGAAAAATATTTCGCCTCCGCTCAGTCCCCAAATACCTAATAATGGACAGTTTGATTTATTTGCAGCTCCTGGAACTGGAACTCTTTCTGAAGAAGAATCAGGAAGCGGAATGAAAACTATTGAGAAGAAAAATCATTTCTACCAATTAGCAAACAGCCCATTATCTAGAAAAATATTATTGAATAAATTATCAAAACAAACTTCTGTCTGTTTTGATACTGAAACCACGGGCTTAAAAGCCTTAGAGGTAGAGTTGATTGGAATTTCTTTTTCTTGGGAAACAGGAAAAGGGTATTATGTTTCTTTTCCAGAAGACCAAGAAGAAACAGCAACTATTTTAAACGAATTCAGATCATTTTTCACAAATGAAAACATCGAGAAGATTGGACACAATTTAAAATACGACATCAAAGTATTATCTAATTACGGCATGCCTGTAAAAGGAAAATTGTTTGACACCATGATTGCTCATTATTTGATCAATCCAGATATGCGACATGGAATGGATGTTTTGTCTGAAACTTATTTGAATTATCAACCTGTTTCTATTACTGAATTGATTGGTAAAAAAGGAAAGAATCAACTTTCTATGCGAGATGTTGACCTTTCTAAACAAACAGAGTATGCTGTTGAAGATGCAGATATTACATTGCAATTAAAAGAGCATTTTACCAAAGAATTAGAAAGCGGTAATGTGACCAAATTGTTTAATGATATTGAAACTCCGTTGGTTTCTGTTTTAACAGCAATGGAAATTGAAGGAATCAACTTAAATACTGAATTTTTAAAAGGTTTATCGGTTGATTTAGCTAGCGATATTGAGCGATTAGAAAAAAGTGTGTTTGAACAAGCTGGTGAAGAATTCAATTTAGCATCACCCAAACAGTTAGGTATTGTCTTGTTTGAAAACATGAAATTAGTAGACAAACCTAAAAAGACAAAAACTGGGCAATATGCAACAGGAGAAGACATCTTATCTTTCTTAGCCAAAGACCATCAAATTATTAGAGACATTCAAGAGTATCGTCAATATAAAAAATTACTAAGCACCTATGTAGATGCATTGCCAAATGAAATCAACCCAAAAACAGGAAGAATTCATACAGAATACATGCAAGCTGTTGCTGCAACGGGTCGTTTGAGCTCTAACAATCCTAATTTACAGAACATTCCGATTCGGACAGAACGCGGAAAACAAGTGCGTAAAGCATTTATTCCTAGAGATGAAAATCATGTATTATTAGCTGCGGATTATAGTCAGATTGAATTGAGAATTATAGCTGCTTTAAGTGAAGAGGAAACGATGATAGCAGCCTTTAAAAATGGTGAAGATATTCATGCTTCTACTGCGGCAAAAGTATTTAATGTTCCGCTAGAAGAAGTTACCAGAGAACAACGTAGTAATGCTAAAACAGTAAATTTCGGAATTATATATGGGGTTTCTGCATTTGGGCTGAGTAATCAAACAGATTTAAGCAGAAAAGAAGCAAAAGCGTTGATTGACACCTATTATGAAACCTATCCTAAGCTGAGAAGCTATATGGCAGATCAGGTTGATTTTGCAAGAGATAATGGATATGTAGAAACTGTTTTAAAGCGCCGTAGATATTTAAAAGACATCAATTCTCAAAACGCTATTGTTCGTGGCGCTGCAGAACGTAACGCTGTAAATGCACCAATACAAGGATCTGCTGCAGACATTATAAAACTAGCAATGATTAACATTCACAAACGCTTTGAAAAAGAACAATTCAAGTCAAAAATGTTACTGCAAGTACATGATGAATTGGTTTTTGATGCACACAAAGATGAATTAGAAATTATCAAGCCTATTATCAAAGAAGAAATGGAAAATGCCTATAAAATGACAGTTCCGTTAGATGTAGAAATGGGAATTGGAGAAAATTGGCTAGAAGCACATTAATAAAGAAAAAAAATGGAATTAGATTATATTGAAAACGTAAATGGTCTTGACGAAAATGTTGTTCGTCTGTACAACTTTGACATGGCAGAAGCTATTAAGTTCAGAGCACTAATTAAAGACGTAATTATTGATAAAAAGAAAAGACTTGATCTATCTGAAGTAGATTTTATAACGCCAAGAAATTGTAATTTACTTTTCGGTTTATTTAACTCTGACGAAGGAATACTCACCAAAGACAATGAAACTTTCTTTTGCGTACTCACCATGGAAAGCTATGTCAACATGATCACCCTTTTAGAACCTTTTTGCAAGAAAGAATCTAGAGGTTTTCAATACTTATATGATGTTGACAGTCCAACTGACTTATTATTTTCTCCGACTGCAAGTTGGTAGGGTAAAGAATGCTTATAATATATATGGATTAAAAATATTCAACTAAAATTGCATTGAATTATTAAATTAGCGACAAGTAAAAACATGTGTTTTATAGATTTATCTTGGATGAGCAAGAAACTGGGAACACTCTTGAAACGTCTATTCCGATAAGTCTAGAAAAACTGGTTTGAGGCACACTAACAAAAAGTTATTTATCAAAAGTTGTTGTTTTAGAAAAATAGTATTCAACTTCTGTTGCCCAATTACTAGAATTTGGTTTAGTAGACAAAACTCTAAACTTAACATACCCATCTCTGCATTTTGCGATATATAAAATATTTTCTAACAAAGGTAATATTGATGGATTCGAATCCCAACTATTAGCAGGGACAGAGGTTATTGTTGAAAGATCTGTACCGCTACCAACATACTTTGTGGCATTAACTCCATTATTAATTCCTGAATTACTCCACCAAAGGTGTTTATCATTATTCTTATACGTGGAGTGTTCTCCGTTACCTGGTTGCCACTTATTTACTGACCCGTCCCAAAGCTGTGGGCTATCTTCATTTTTATCTTCCGAGAAATCAAACCCAAAGTGAGTTATTGTAGCTGTTTTATAACTTGATAATTCGACTTCTGTAGTTTCTTCTTCACTACTACATCCCACTATAAAAAACATAGTTATAAATAGTGTTTTAATAATACGTATTGTTTTATGAGCTTCCATTTTTTATAAGTTTGTATTTCAAAAGTAGAATTTAAAAATAAAAAATGAAAATATATAACGTTTGATTGCCTGAAACAATTAATTTTCTGGATGAAACTATTTCTTTAGACTTATAATAAGATTATTATTAATTAAAAAAAAGTTTTAAAATTCTCATATAGTTTAGATAAATTTAATATTATGCAGCTATAAATAACTTATGAGCTTTTATAAGCAATAAGTTCAGCCAATAACAAAGTCATATTATAAAACTACGTCCCAAAAGATTAATTATCTATAAAAATAACTAGACGTATTATCATACGTTACAAATACTTTTAAAGCATTTTTTATGATAAAAACCATAAGCCCATTTTATTTTTTTAGTGAAGACATTTCTAAAATAAAGCTTCCCAAAAAATTCACTTTCCCGTTTTACTACGAACCACATACTTTGAGTGAGATTGCTGCAAATGAAGTTCAAGAGTATTTAAAAACTCAAACCGATTTTGAGCACAATTTCGGGTTAGATACATCAAAAAAAGGCTTGGTTATTGGAAAAATGTTTGGGGTTTTAGTCGTTCAAAACCAACAAGGAGTGGTTGGTTATATTACTGCTGTTTCAGGAAAATTAGCTAAAGTAAATACACATAAAAAGTTTGTGCCACCAGTGTATGATATGCTAACCAAAAACTCACATTTCTTAAAAGAGGAAGCAGTTTTAAATGCCTTAAATTCAAAACTAAACACCCTAGAAAATAATATAGATTACCTAGCACTTCTTTTACTATTTAAAACAGACAAGAAAAAAGCCGCTATAGATATTAACGAAAAAAAACAAGCTTTAAAAACTGCAAAAAAAGAGCGTGACTTGCGCAGAGACAAAGCTGAATTTGAGTTGAAATTGGAAGCATATACTGCCTTTGAAAAAGAGCTCGCAAAAGAAAGTTTAGAAGCAAAATATTTCTTTAATAATGTAACTCGATTTTGGGAACATACGCTGAACGCCATTGAAGAAAAACTATCAGCTTTCACAAATCAGATTGACGCTTTAAAAGAAGAACGAAAAACAAAATCTGCAACATTACAACAGTATTTATTTGAACAATATCAGTTTTTAAACACGAAGAAGGAAACCAAAGATTTATCGCAACTTTTTTTAGAAACCTCTCAATTAAATCCGCCTGCAGGCTCTGGAGAATGTGCAGCTCCAAAATTATTGCAACATGCTTTTCAACACGATTTAAAACCTATTGCAATGGCAGAATTTTGGTGGGGACAATCGCCAAATGCAGAAATTAGAAAACACAAACAGTTTTACCCAGCTTGTCAAGGAAAATGCAAGCCTATTTTAACACATATGTTAACGGGAATTGAAATGGACACAAATCCTATGTTGCAAAATCCTGCCATCGGAAAAGAATTAGAATATCTATTTGAAGATGACGATATTATTGTAGTTCACAAACCTGCTGAGTTTTTATCTGTTCCAGGAATTCACATTCAAGATTCTGTGTACACTAGAATCAAACACAAATACTCAAACATAACAGGTCCTATTATTGTACATCGATTAGACATGTCTACTTCAGGAATTTTATTGATTGCAAGAAATAAAAAGTCTCATAAAAATTTACAAAGTCAGTTTATAGATAAAACGGTTAAAAAAAGATATGAAGCCTTATTAGACGGAAATCTTAAAAATGATACTGGAACGATTGACTTGCCGTTGCGTGTTGATTTAAATGACAGACCTAGACAATTAGTTTGTTTTGAACACGGAAAACCTGCACTTACAAACTGGAAGGTCATTGAAAGAAAAGATGGAAAAACGAGGGTTCATTTGTTTCCGGTTTCTGGCAGAACTCATCAATTACGTGTACATACTTCTCATATTTCTGGATTAAATACTCCAATTATTGGAGATGATTTGTACGGAAAAAAAGCCAACAGATTGCATTTGCATGCTGCAGAGATTGAGTTTACGCATCCAACAACAAAAGAGAAAATGATATTTCATAAAAAAGCTGAGTTTTAAAACTCAGCTTTTTTATGTTAACTTATACTGATTCATGATGAATCACAGAATCGAAATCTATCTTAAAAACCTATAGGTTACTTTAAAAAGAAAAGTATCATTGGCGTTATTGTCAAAAACTAAATTACTTACTATAGAACTTAAAGACTCATTTCCGCTTCCAGAAGCTCCACGAGCCCAAACTAAAAACATTTCAGACCCTGGAATGTATTCCCAACGAATTACTAAATTAGAACGAAATTGAGCAAAAGTAAAATTAGGATTATTGAATTTATAATCTGTAGTTGCATCCCTATTTTCATCAACCAAGTATTCATTTCCGTTTAGCGTTATTTGATTATCAGCATACCAAGTTACTCTATCGTTTAAATTTTCTGCTGTAGCATTTTTAACAAAATTAAAATTAGAGTATTGTCCTCTAGTAATAAACGGCGAACCATAAAACTGTACTGATAGGTTAGGATTGATGCTATAGTTTATTCTTAATGAAGAGTCCCAAGTTTGCTGATCTATCTCTCCAAGAATATATCGTTGAATTGAACCATGAGTTTTTTCTGATACATATTGAGTTCTATTTGGGTTTAAATTATAAGCTGTCTCTAAAGAAAAACTCAATGAATTTATTGGTTGATAATTTAATCTCAAAAAACGTCTTTTAAAGGCGAAGTTATTTTGTTTTGCTTTACTTTCTACTACCCCAAGGGTAAAACTTGCTTTTTTACTTTGATCAGATCCAAAGAACAAAAACATAAAGTTTTCATCAGAATACCTCCATCTAGGTCCACCTCGTAAAAATGTGTTTATGAAAATTCTTGGCTTATGGCCAAACCCCAATGTTGTCCACCAATTATTTTTCCAGTTAACATTTGTTTTTAATTCTAACTGAAATCGATTGTAATTTCCATCATAATCATATTTAGATGTTTGTTCTAATTTTAAAGAAGCTTTTCTAAATACTTTTGTTGGCTTTAATATTTGATAACTTACATCTGCATACTGAAAAATCTCATCAGCTTGCCTTAAAAAACCAATGTCATTTAATTCTAATTCGGGAGATCTCCATGCAAGAGCTCCAGTATACCTCCATTTACCACCTCCAGATTTTCCTACAGCAATTTTACCTCCTGTACCAGAGAGTGTTGTTCTGTTTGGATCTACACGAACATGACTTGCATCAACTCTTTGAAATAAATGTGTTAAAGATCTTTGAGTTCTCTCAATTGCAATTGCACTTCCAGAAACCTTACTTGCTACAAAGTTTCCTTCTAAAAAATAATTTCTGTTTTTCCAGTTATGTCTAAAATCTAAACCTGTTGTATACGCTGATTTATGTAAGTACTCAAATTTCCCTTCTAAATTTCGGTTGGTGGCAGTAAAAATTCCACCTATATAAGAATTATTATTATTAAAATCTTTTTGTGTTCTTAATACTAAGTAGTTGGTTAAAGGCTCTACAATTTCTTCTCGTCTGGCTCCATTCGTATCAATTTCTGCAAATTCTCTTGCTGTTACAGTTTCTAAAACACCAATGGACCAACCATTTTGAGTTTTTCCAGAAAATTTTGCAGCACCTAATATGGTAGAATTTCTTGGCACATTTGCAAATTCGTTGTTTCCTAAAGCTGGATATCCATGAGGAGCCCTACCAATTCTTCTACTATAAAATAAATTATCTTGTCCGTCAGCAAATTCGTAATCGAAAATGTTTTTATTTTCAACAAAAAAGGGTCTTTGCTCTTTTAAAAAGACTTGAAATCCATCTAAAGCAAAATTACCTGGATCTGCTTCTACTTGTCCAAAATCTGGATTGATTGTTAAGTCAATTGTTAAGTCATTCGTAACTCCAATTTTTGCATCTATTCCTCCATTAATTTTAAAATCTTTTCCATCCTTAAAAGGATTACCTGCTTGTTTTGGATAGGTATCAAACTGTAAAACGGTAAAAGGCTGCACTTCTAATTGCCTTTGTGGTTTTAAGTTTTTCAACCCATGTAACTCTCCATATTCACTAACAAACCCGGGGGATCCTGCAGGTATTCTATTCCAAATAGATCTTTCATTTTTTCTAAAAAGATGTCTAACTACATTTAAACCCCAAACCTGATCTTTAGATGACCCAAAACGTAATTGACTTAATGGAATTTTCATTTCTGCACTCCAACCGTCTTTATTTATCTCTGCTTTTGTATACCAAACCGGATTCCAGCTATCATCCATATTTTCACCATTGTTTGTCACAATCTCATCTCCTTTAACACCAGCTGCTGTAACTGTAAAAATAAATGCCGTTCTCTTATCATGATAACTATCTATCGTGAAATTCACTCTATCGCCCTGAAAACCATCTCTTCTTGATAATCTTTTTTCTATCTTATCTGGGTCTGGGTCAAATGCTTGAACAGCAAAATAAACAAACTTAGCATCGTATAATATTTTAAACCTAGTTTGAAAACTTGGAGCAGTATTTTCATCAGGTTCATTTTCTATAAAATCTGTTCCCCAAGGAACTAGGCCCCAACTCTCATCATCAATAACTCCATCAATAACCGGAGCCTTAAATTTAGTATTCTCTGTTGTGGTATATACTTTTTTAGCTGAATTATATTTTTGTGCAAATAAATTTTGTTGAAACAATACTATTGTAAGTATAAAAAAAAGTAATCGATGTCTTTTCATTAATTCTATATTAAGCCCTAAATAATTTAAAGAATCAAAACTACAAAACTAACCTCTTAATTATTTGTTAATAAACCTGTTATTCCATTCTAAATCAATCTTTAAAATAAACCCATTCGCTGTTTGTCTATTAGATATTAAGTTGTACCTTTGCAGACCTTTTTTAAGGAAAAAATAATTTTATTAATTGACAAAAACTAATAGTGTAATGAACACATTAAGTTACAAAACAGTATCAGCTAACAAAGAAACTGCTAACAAAGAGTGGTTAGTTGTTGATGCGGACGGACAAACATTGGGTCGTCTTTCTTCTAAAATAGCAATGCTAATTAGAGGTAAATACAAAACAAACTTTACACCTCACGTAGATTGTGGTGATAACGTTGTAGTAATTAACGCAGAGAAAATCAATCTTACTGGTAAAAAGTGGACTGATAAAACGTACATCCGTCACACAGGTTATCCTGGAGGACAGAGATCTCTAACAGCTACTGAAATGTTCGAAAAAGATCCTACAAGATTAATCGAAAAAGCAGTAAAAGGGATGTTACCTAAAAACAAATTAGGAAGCGCTCTTTTTAGAAACTTATATGTATACGCTGGAACTAAGCATTTACATACTGCTCAAAACCCAAAAGCTATTAACGTTAACGAATTAAGATAATGGAAACAGTACACAAAATCGGTAGAAGAAAAACAGCTGTAGCTCGTATTTATCTTTCAGAAGGAAAAGGAAACATTACTGTTAACAACAGAGAGTTTACAAACTACTTTACTACATCTACTTTACAATATAAAGTACAACAACCTTTACAACTTACAGATAACTTAACATCGTACGATATTAAAGTAAATGTTTTTGGAGGAGGAGTAACTGGTCAAGCAGAAGCTATTCGTTTAGCAATTACTAGAGCACTAGTATCTATTAACGAAGAAGACAAAGCGCTTTTAAAACCTCATGGATTATTAACAAGAGATCCAAGAATGGTAGAAAGAAAGAAATTTGGTCAAAAGAAAGCAAGAAAAAAATTCCAATTCTCGAAACGTTAATAGAATACTCGAATTTATTTCGGTGTCTCTATTTAAACGTAGTAGTGAATTGTTAATTTAAATTTTAAATAAACAGTTTAGCATCTAAATACTTAAGACTCTAAATATAGGCTACTTAAGTATTGCTACAATTAAAAGAAAGTAAACAATGGCAAACGTAAACATTAAAGAATTACTAGATAGCGGAGTGCACTTCGGTCACTTAACTAGAAAATGGGACCCAAACATGGCTCCATACATTTATACAGAACGTAATGGTGTACACATCATTGATTTGTATAAAACTGCTGCAAAAATAGAAGAATCTGCTGCTGCATTAGAGAAAATCGCTAATTCAGGTAGAAAGATTTTATTTGTTGCAACAAAAAAGCAAGCAAAAGACATCGTTGCTGAAAAAGCAAAAAGTATTGACATGCCTTTCATCACTGAAAGATGGCCTGGAGGAATGTTAACAAACTTTGTAACTATTAGAAAAGCTGTTAAGAAAATGGCTACTATTGATCGAATGAAGTTAGATGGATCTTTTGATGCATTATCAAAAAGAGAAAAATTACAAATTAACCGTCAGAGAGCAAAATTAGAAAAGAATTTAGGTTCTATTACTGATATGACTCGTTTACCTGGTGCTTTATTTGTAGTAGATGTTAAGAAAGAGCACATTGCAATTGCAGAAGCTCAAAACTTAAATATTCCAATCTTTGCAATGGTAGATACAAACTCTGATCCAAGACCAGTTGATTATGTAATTCCTGCAAACGATGATGCTTCTAAATCTATTGAAAAAGTATTAGGGTATATTATTGATGCTGTTGCAAATGGATTAGCAGAAAGAAAAGAAGGAAAAGAAAAAGTAAAAACTGAAGCTCCTAAAGCTGAAGCTGAGAAAGTTGAGGCACCTGTAGTTGAGGCACCTGTAGCTGAAGCACCTGTAGTTGAAGCTCCTAAAGCAAAGGCTCCTAAGGCTAAAACTGCTAAAGTTAAAGCTCCAAAGACTGAAGAAGTTGAGGCTCCAAAGGCTGAAGCAACTGAAACTAAGACAGAAGAAGCTAAATAGTTAAATGTTTAATTATATAAAACCTTTCTAATACATGTATTAGAAAGGTTTTTCTAAAAAATAAAAGTGACATGGCAAACATAACTGCTGCAGACGTAAAAAAATTAAGAGAAGCAACTGGTGCTGGAATGATGGACTGTAAAAAGGCATTAGTAGAAGCAGAAGGCAACTTCGAAAACGCAATTGATGTATTACGTAAAAAAGGTCAAAAAGTAGCTGCAAAAAGAGCTGATAGAGAATCTAATGAAGGTTGTGCTATCACTAAAATTAATGATGACAACACTACTGGTGTTGCTATCGTTTTAGCATGTGAAACTGATTTTGTTGGTATAAATGATTCTTTTAAAGAATTAGCTAGCCAATTTGCAACTATTGCATTAAATCACGACAACAAAGAATCATTCTTAGCTGCTGATTTTGGCGGAATGACTGTTACTGAGAAATTAGTTGAACAAACTGGGGTTATTGGTGAAAAATTAGAAATTACTGCTTTTGAAAGAGTTGAAGCTGCTTATGTAGGTTCTTATACTCACGGTGGTAAAATTGCTGCACTTGTTGGTTTAACTGCTGCTGTTAATAACGCAGACGTTTTAACTAAAGATGTTGCAATGCAAATTGCTTCTATGGGTGCATCTACTTTATCTTATAAAGATTTTGACCCTGCATTTGTTGCTGCAGAAACTGAAGCAAGAATTGCTGTTATCGAAAAAGATAATATTGAATTAGGAAGATTAGGGAAAACATTGAAAAATGTTCCTCAATACATTTCTATGTCTCAATTATCTGAAGAGGTTATAGCAAGCGCTGAAGAAGCTGCAAAAGCTGAATTAAAAGCTGAAGGGAAACCAGAACAAATTTGGGATAGAATTTTACCAGGAAAAATGGAAAGATTCATTTCTGACAACACTTCATTAGATCAAGAACAATGTTTATTAGATCAAAATTTCATCAAAGATGAAAAGAAAAATGTAGCTGCATATGTTGGTTCTTATGGAGACGTTGCAATTAGCACTTTTATAAGAATTGCTTTAGGATAATCTCTTCCAAAATACAATACTTTAAAACCATCCGAATTCGGATGGTTTTTTTATTTACAAAAACCTAAACTACAGCGCAAACGCTTTCTTGAAATTCATTATATTTGCAAAACTTTCAACAAGACTATGGAATACAAAAGGATTCTTTTAAAATTAAGCGGAGAAGCATTAATGGGTGATAGACAGTATGGAATTGACCCCAAACGTTTATCAGAATATGCAAAAGAAATTAAACAAGTTGTAGACAAAGGTATTGAAGTTGCAATTGTTATTGGTGGCGGAAACATCTTTAGAGGTGTTGCTGGTGCTAGTAATGGAATGGATCGCGTACAAGGTGATCATATGGGAATGCTTGCTACCTGTATTAACGGATTAGCATTACAAAGTGCATTAGAAGCAGAGGATGTAATTACAAGATTACAAACAGCAATCGAAATAAAAGAAATCGCTGAACCTTATATTAAAAGAAAAGCAATACGTCATTTAGAAAAAGGAAGAGTCGTTATTTTTGGAGGCGGAACAGGAAATCCATATTTCACAACTGATACCGCAGCTGTTTTAAGAGCTATAGAAATTAGTGCAGATGCAATCTTAAAAGGAACTCGTGTAGACGGAATTTACACGGCTGATCCAGAAAAAAATGCGGATGCTGTTAAATATGAAAACATTACTTTTAAAGAAGTAATTCAAAAAGGGCTGAAAGTAATGGACATGACAGCTTTTACCTTAAGTGAAGAAAATAAATTACCTATTATTGTTTTTGATATGAATACAAACGGGAACCTTATGAGATTGGTTTCTGGAGAAAATATCGGAACCATAGTTAACAATTAAAAAAATATCATAAAAATTTTAAGTGATGAACGAAGAAATTGATTTTATAATAGACAGTGCTAAAGAGCAAATGCAAAACGCAATAGAGCATTTAGTTAAAGAATTAAGAAACATTAGAGCTGGAAAAGCAACTCCTGCAATGTTAGCTGGAATTCAAGTAAATTATTATGGTTCTTCTACTCCATTAAGTCAAATTGCAAGTATAAACACTCCAGATGCAAGAACAATTACGGTTCAGCCTTGGGAAAAAAACATGTTGCAAGAAATTGAAAAAGCAATTATGGTTGCTAATATCGGCTTCAACCCAATGAACAATGGAGATAATATAATTATTAACGTTCCGCCACTTACAGAAGAAAGACGTATTGGCTTAGCGAAACAAGCAAAGGCTGAAGCTGAACACGCAAAAGTTGGAATTAGAAACGCACGTAAAGATGCAAATAACGAAATTAAAAAAGTCGATATTTCTGATGATATGAAAAAAAATGCAGAATCAGAAGTGCAAACATTAACTGACTCTTATGTTAAAAACACTGAAGAGTTATTCGTTGTAAAAGAAAAAGAAATTTTGACTGTTTAATCACATCATAATTTAATCATAAAAAGTAAAAAGAGTGTTTTAAACACTCTTTTTTTGTAGGCCTTTGTTTACAAACATTTACTACATTTACATAAAATATACAGCATGAGTTTTTGGACTAAAGTAGCAGGGTTAATTTTAAGGAACAGATATATAGTTCTTTTGTTAGTTGCTGCTTTTACAGCATTTTTGGCTTCACAAATGAAGCATATGAAGTTTTCATATACAGAAGCTAATTTGTTACCAGAAAATCATGAAGCAAACATTCAATACAATCAGTTTTTAGAAATTTTTGGTGAAGAAGGGAATTTAGTAATTCTTGCGGTTAAAGATTCTACTCTTTTTACTCCAGAAAAATTTAATGCTTGGAACAGCTTAACTAAAAAGCTTGACAAACATAAAGAGGTTGAATTTTCGGTTTCTATAGCTGATATTCAACAATTAAAAGTAGACAGAAAAAACAAAAAATTTATAGTTGAGCCTTTATTAGAAACAAAGCCTACAACTCAGAAAGAGGTATCAGCATTAAAAAAACAATTGTTTGAGAACCTTCCTTTTTACGACAATATTTTATACAACAAGAATACTGGTACTGTTCAAACTGCAATTTATATTGACAAAAAAATTGTAAACACTCCAGAGCGTAGAGATTTTATTTTCAACGATTTAATTCCGACAATTGAAGCTTTTGAAAAAGAACACAATTTAAAAGTTCGTGTATCTGGTATGCCATATATCAGAACCTTAAATTCTCAAAACATTCAAGATGAAATTTTACTATTTGTAGTTGGTGCTTTGTTAATTACTGCGGTTATCTTTTTCTTCTTTTTTAGATCATATAGAGCAACATTTATTACACTACTTGTAGTAATGATTGGGGTTGTTTGGGCTTTTGGTTTTATTGGTTTATTTGGATATGAAATTACGGTGTTAACAGCCTTAATACCACCATTAATTATTGTTATTGGAGTACCCAATGCGGTCTTTTTAATTAACAAATACCAACAAGAAGTTAAAAAACATGGCAACCAGGCAAAATCATTACAACGTGTAATTTCTAAAGTTGGTAATGCCACTTTAATGACCAATATTACCACCGCTTCTGGTTTTGCAACTTTTGTTTTTACTAAAAGTCAGCTCTTAAAAGAGTTTGGTATTATTGCTTCAATAAACATCATTGGAATCTTCATTTTAGCGTTATTAATCATTCCGATTATTTATAGCTTTATGCCATTACCAAAGAAGAAACATTTAAATCATTTAGAGAAAAAATGGATTGACAATGTTGTAAATTGGATGGAACAAATGGTTCGCTATAAAAGAATTACAATTTATATTACAACAGTAATTGTAATCGTTTTTGGTATTGTTGGTATCTATCAAATTCGTGTTTCTGGTAGTTTAATAGAAGACATGCCAAAAGGTATGCAGTTTTATAAAGACATTAAATTCTTTGAAGACGAGTTTGGTGGTATTATGCCATTAGAAATTCTAATAGATACTAAAAAAGAAAAAGGAGTGATGAAGCTTTCTACATTGAAAAAGATGGAGAAAATTAATGAAGCTATTGAGCAATTCCCTGAACTTTCAAAACCAATTTCAGTAACAAACTTGGTTAAATACTCAAAGCAAGCCTATTACAACGGCATCCCAAAATATTATCAATTACCAACTTCTCAAGAACAGAGTTATATTTTTGCCTACACAAAAAACTCAGAAGGTAATTCTAAAATGTTAAACAATTTTGTTGATTCTACTGGTAGATATGCAAGAATAACAACATTTATGAAGGATATTGGCACTGATAAAATGACCTTAATCCAAGATCGATTAAAAGCAGTTATCGCTAAAGAATTTCCGTCAGACAGATATGAAGTTCACTTAACCGGTAAGGCGTTGGTTTTCTTAAAAGGAACCAATTACTTAATCAACAACTTGATTATTTCTTTATCGTTAGCAATATTTTTAATCTCCATCTTTATGGCTTGGATGTTTAGATCGTATCAAATGATTTTGATTTCTATCATTCCAAATATGTTGCCATTATTAATTACCGCAGGATTAATGGGCTTTATTGGGATTCCAATAAAACCTTCTACCATATTAGTATTTAGTATTGCTTTTGGTATTTCTGTAGATGATACCATTCACTTTTTGGCAAAATACAGGCAAGAGCTTCAGGCAAATAATTGGAAAATTAAAAAATCAGTGTATAGTGCTTTAAGAGAAACAGGCGTTAGTATGTTTTACACGTCAATTGTACTGTTTTTTGGTTTCTTAGTGTTTACTGTTTCTAGTTTTGGAGGCACAATTGCTTTAGGTGGTTTAGTATCTGTTACCTTACTTTTTGCAATGGTATCCAACCTATTATTACTGCCTTCATTATTACTTACATTTGAGAAAAAAGTCACAAACAAAAAAGTCTTTAAAGAACCCTCAATGAGGATATTCCCTTCAGAGGAAGATGAACAAGAAGAGGAAGAATAAGTTCGGATTTTATTAACAACTGTATCGTTGTTAATTATCGCTAAAAAAGTATCTTTGCTTTTCAATATCACATAGGTGTTATTGTTAATATTTATTTTAAGCAGATGACTAGAAGTAGCGTATTAGAATTATTACAATCAGATAAAATTTTACAGGAAGTAACCCTTAATGGTTGGGTGAGATCGTTTAGAAGCAATCGTTTTATTGCTTTAAATGATGGATCTACAATACATAATATACAATGTGTAGTTGATTTCGAAAACACAGACGAAGCACTTTTAAAAAGAATTAATACTGGTGCTGCTATAGCTATTAAAGGAATTTTAGCTGAAAGTCAAGGAAAAGGACAATCTGTAGAAATACAAGTTTCAGCATTTGAAATCTTAGGAGATTCTAACCCAGATGAATACCCTATTCAGCCTAAAAAACACAGCTTAGAATTTTTACGTGAAAATGCACATTTACGTATTAGAACAAATACATTTAGTGCTGTAATGAGAGTTCGTTCTAAACTATCTTTCGCGGTACATAAATACTTTCAAGAAAACGGGTTCAACTACGTCAACACACCAATCATAACTGGGTCTGATGCGGAAGGAGCTGGAGAAATGTTTGGCGTTTCAGCATTTGAAGCTAACAAAGCTCCATTAAATGAAGATGGAACTATAGATTACAAACAAGATTTTTTTGGTAAAGAAACCAACTTAACAGTATCTGGTCAATTAGAAGCTGAGACCTATGCAATGGCATTAGGAAAAGTATATACTTTTGGACCTACTTTTAGAGCTGAAAACTCAAATACAACACGTCATTTAGCAGAGTTTTGGATGATTGAGCCAGAAGTAGCTTTTATGGACTTAGATGGAAACATGGACCTGTCTGAAGATTTTATAAAATCTGTATTAAGATATGTTTTAGAACACTGTAAGGATGATTTAGCCTTTTTAGATCAACGTTTTGCTGATGAAGAAAAAGCAAAACCTCAAGTACAACGAAGCGATATGACTTTGTTAGAAAAGTTAAACTTTGTTGTAGAAAACAATTTCAAAAGAGTTAGCTATACAGAAGCTATTGATATTTTACGCAACTCAAAACCTAATAAAAAGAAGAAATTTCAATATCCAATTAACGAATGGGGAGTAGATTTACAATCTGAACACGAACGCTTCTTAGTTGAAAAACACTTTAAATGTCCTGTTATTTTATTTGATTATCCTGCAAACATAAAAGCGTTCTACATGAGAATGAATGATGATGGAAAAACAGTGAGAGCAATGGATGTATTATTCCCTGGAATTGGAGAAATTGTTGGTGGAGCGCAACGTGAAGAACGCTTAGACGTTTTAAAAGAAAAAATGGCTGCTTTAGATATTGATGAAAAAGAATTATGGTGGTATTTAGATACGCGTAAGTTTGGTACAGCTATACATTCTGGTTTTGGTTTAGGGTTTGAACGTTTGGTTCAATTTGCAACCGGAATGGGAAACATTAGAGATGTAATTCCTTTTCCAAGAACACCACAAAACGCAGAGTTTTAATTAAGGTTACTTAATCAGGAATATTAAATGCTAAAACAAGGTTTAAATTTTAAGCTGTTACAAAAATTATCTCCTCAACAAATACAGTTGATGAAGTTAATTCAGTTACCTACACAAGCTTTTGAAGAGCGCTTAAAACAAGAAATAGAAGAAAATCCTGCATTAGATACCGGTAAAGAGGAAGCAGAATTTGACGATTCTCTTTCTAACGAATACGAAGACCTTGGAAACGAAAAAATTGAAGCTGAAGACATCAACATTGATGAATACTTAAGTGACGATGAAATTCCGAGTTATAAAACACAAGCAAATAATTACTCGTCTGATGATGAAGAAAGAGACATTCCATATGCTGCTGGAACAACATTTCACCAATCGTTAAAAACTCAATTAAATACATTTCGAATTAACGAAGAGGAGCGCTTAATTGCAGAATTTTTAGTTGGTAGTATTGATGACAGTGGTTATATACGTAGAGATGTTTTAGATTTAGTTGATGATCTTGCTTTTACTCAAAATATTTTTACAACAGAAGAAAAAGTAGTTGAGTTACTAACTACGGTTGTGCAAAGATTAGACCCAATTGGTGTTGGAGGAAGGGATTTAAAAGAGTGTTTAATTATCCAATTAAAATCTAAACCTCAACTACAAATTAGAAACTTAGCAATACATGTTTTGGAATCTTCATTTGATCATTTTGTAAAAAAACATTACAAAAAATTGATGGAAAAATATGATATTTCTGAAGAACAACTAAAAGATGTTATTAAAGAAATAAGCAAATTAAATCCAAAACCAGGAAGTTCTTATGCGGGTAATAATAAAATTGCCGAGCAGATTGTTCCAGATTTTTCAATAAAAATTATTGACAGTGATTTAGAGCTTACTTTAAATTCTAGAAACGCACCTGAATTACATGTTTCTAGAGAGTATAATAATATGCTTAGAGGATATCAAGAATCAAAAGAGAAATCTAAATCTCAAAAAGATGCAGTCCTTTTTATCAAGCAAAAACTAGATTCCGCTAAATGGTTTATTGATGCAATTAGGCAGCGCCAACAAACGTTATTGATAACCATGAATTCAATTATGCAATATCAATATGATTATTTTTTATCTGGTGATGAGCGCAAGTTAAAACCAATGATTTTAAAGGATATTGCAGATCAAATAAAGATGGATATTTCTACTGTTTCTAGAGTCGCGAACAGCAAATATGTATCTACACCTTATGGCACAAAATTGATAAAAGAATTCTTTTCTGAGTCTATGAAAAATGATCAAGGAGAAGATGTTTCTACAAAGGAAATTAAAAAGATACTGCAAAATGTTGTTGGGGATGAAAATAAAAGAAAGCCATTAACAGATGATAAATTAGCTGCTGTACTTAAAGAAAAAGGGTATCCAATTGCAAGAAGAACGGTAGCTAAATATAGAGAGCAATTAGATATTCCTGTAGCAAGATTACGTAAAGAAATCTAACATTTGAAGTTTCACAAATTCATATCTGTAATTTTACATCCAATAGTGATTCCTACTATTGGCGTTTTACTTTTTTTAGCTTTAACGCCAGATTTTATCAGAAAGGAAAGTCAATATGTAGTACTAAGTCTCGTTTTTTTCTCAACGTACATTGTTCCAATAATTTTTCTAGTGATATTAAAAGCGATTGGTGTTATACAAAGTTTTCAAGTAGAAAGCATTAAAGAAAGAAAAGTACCATTGTATTTAATGCTACTTATATTTTATCTTTTGGGAAGGTATTTAATAAATATTCCGGTATTTAAAGACTTAGGTGTTTTGTTTTATGGAACAAATTTAGCTTTACTAATAATCAATATTTTATTCTTCTTTAATATCAAAACAAGCTTACATACAGTATCTATGAGTAGCACTTTAGGCTTTTTTTTAATTTATGGAACCATACATTCTCTTTCAATTTTACCAATTGTAATTATTCTGATTGTATTAACAGGTTTGTTGGCTAGTTCTAGGCTGCATTTAAAAGCTCATACACCTTTAGAAGTGAATTTAGGTTTCTTTTTAGGGGTTTTTACTCAGTACTTAGGATATGTTTTTTTATAAAATATAAAACACCATTCCTAGTTTTATTACTTTCGTTTCAATTGATTTAGTTCCAATATTAGCATCCTTAAAAAGAGGTGTTAGTCCGTAATATAAATTAAAGTTGAACGTAGAATACCCTGCAGAAAAAGTCAATCCATATTGTACTTTATTAAAGCGTTCAATATTATTGTAAGAGCTTAAAATTGAATTTTCTGTGTACTCAATTGTGTTCTTTAAATTGTAACTGATTTTTATTCCAGAATAAATTCTCCAAAATTTGTATCTATTCGCAGTAGAAGTTCTCCATCTTAATTCTAGAGGAAACTCTAATGTATGGAGTGTTAAACTACTTCTAGATTGAATATTTGGATCGACATCCAATACAATGGTTGAATTTTGATTCCCTACTTTAAACCCGTGTTCTAAAGAATCGAAGGCATATCCAATCCCTAAACCAAGTGCAACTTTACCACTTTTTACAATAGAAAAATCTCTAATATAACCTGCATTAATTCCGTAAGAGAAACCACTTCCAATTACGCCTGCTGGTTGATTTAATAATTGATTAAAAGTAATCCCAAAGTACAACTGATCTTCAAGGTATGCATCACCCAGTTGTAAAGAATCTTTTTGACCAAAAAGGCAAATAGCATTGGTAAATGAAAGGAAAAGAATGAGGTTCTTCATTGACTTAATTATCTTCTTATGACGTTAAAGATACTATTTTTGGTATTAAAAAAGGACAATCAAATTGATTGTCCTTTTTTAAAAATTTATCAGTAGTAAATACTTATTGTTTAATTTGTTCAATCTTACGGCTAGATAAACTCAACTTTAAGGCATTTACATCTCTTAATTTTAATTTGATATCAGAAATTGTACCAACACTAGATTCTACATCAGCTTTAATTGAAGTAGTCATATATGGGTGTTCAGCTTCCGATTTTTGAGATCTTTCATTATAAATAAAAGCAGTAACATCTTCAGCAGTTGCGATTTTATCATTTAACTGAATCTTATCACCTCTCCCTAATTTTAAATCTTTTGCTTTACCTACATAAATAGTACTCACTAAGCTTTTATGCTCTAGTTTTTTTACTTCAGTAGCATTTGGTAACGTTGGATTTTCAATCTTTAAGTCTGTTTCTCTCATTACAGTTGTAACCATAAAAAAGAACAACAACATAAAAACAATATCAGGTAACGATGCCGTGTTTACTGCTGGCATAGGTTTTTTCTTCTTTCCGAATTTAGACATACTACTTGTTTTTAATATTAATTAGCAGAAGTTGGTTCTGCATCAGAAACAATTTGAGGGTAACTAGATTTAATAAATTCTACTTTAGCCTTCAACTTTTCGTTATTCCTATCTTTCTTATACGCTTTTTCAAGCACGTCATAAGAAGTTTGATATGTATCTAAAGCCAATTTATTTCTTAATTCAGTATAAGCTCTTAGAAGCTCATTTTGAACCTTAATATACATTCCATATTCTGTACCTCTATCACTCTGAACAGAAATAATTGCTTTATTTGGATGATCTGATGACGATGTACTTCTGGCTCCTTTACAATAATCACATTTACCAGTAGAAACTCCATCTACAATTTTTCCGTCTCCTCCTCCGTTATCAATAAACTTCATTGTAGCTTCTTTAAGTTCCTCTACTTTCATAGTTTCACCTTCAACTAACAATTCATTATTTCTATTGATATTAACTTCGAAAATATTTCTTTCTTTAATAACAGGTGGTACATAATCTTTTGGTGGTTTTTCAGATAATTTTTTTGAAATACCTGAATCCACATCCATAGTAGTAGTTACTAAGAAAAAGATTAATAACAAGAAGGCAATATCCGCCATAGAACCTGCATTAATTTCTGGGGTTTCTCTTCTTGCCATGTTTTATGATTTAATTAATCCTTTTACTAAATCTAACACAAAGAATGCTCCGGCTATAAGACCCAAAAACATACTATACCAAATACCTGTACTTACCCAGTGGTTTATAGAAGAACCTGCTTCTCCACCAGCTAATACTTTTCCTTGAGGATCTGTAACTTCAAGACTATCTCCTGTAAAGTAAGCCAAGACCAAGATAACTGCTAATGCAACAACTCCTAATCCCGTTTTCTTTAAGTTTTCTGGATTTTTCACCATTCCAATAAAAGAAAGTACTACTGTTACACCAATTGCTAAATACAACAACCATGTAGAGAATGTTATAATCGGACTAATAACGCTCTGTTGAACATCTGGGTCCGTTTTTATTAAGTCTGCATCTTCCATGAAGATTCTAATAAATAGAAAAGCTCCTATGGCAGCTACAAGCGCAATAAAAATGTTTAATATTTTTGATAGATTATCTTTCATAACTATTCTTATTTTTTATATTTCACTAATAAGTCAATTAAAGAGATAGAAGCATCTTCCATGCTGTTTACGATACTATCTACTTTAGAAACGATATAATTATAAAAAATTTGTAAAATAATTGCTACTACTAATCCAAATACAGTTGTTAAAAGTGCAATTTTAATACCACCTGCAACTACTCCTGGAGAGATATCATTTGCTACTGCAATTCTATCGAATGCATCAATCATTCCAATTACAGTTCCCATGAACCCTAACATTGGCGCTAAAGCAATAAATAAAGACAACCAAGAAACATTCTTCTCTAATAATCCCATTTGAACTCCACCGTATGATACTACTGCTTTTTCTGCAGCTTCTACACCTTCATCCATTCTATCTAATCCTTGGTAAAAGATAGATGCAACTGGTCCTTTTGTGTTTTTACAAATTTCTTTTGCTGCTTCAATACCACCAGAACTTAATGCTTCATCAACACTAGCTACTAATTTCTTAGTATTTGTTGTTGCCATGTTTAAGTAAATGATTCTTTCGATAGCAATTGCTAATCCTAAGATTAAAGCTACTAATACGATACCCATAAATTGTGGATCCCCTTCAATGAAACGCTTCTTTAACTCTTGGTGGAAAGTTTCCGATTGCGCTACTTCTTGTGCGAAAGTTGATTGAATAGCTCCAAAAAACATGAATCCTGCTACTGTAAGGATGTTTGATACTTTTTTCATCTTTGTTATAAATTAATTTTTAATAGTTAACGGGTTTAAAGATATTGAATTTAATCTCTAATTACCAAAAATAGTCTTTTCTATTTTTTAGAATTATGAGTAACAATTTTTAATCTTTATTGTTTTGAGACTGCCAATTAACAAAAAAATGTTGAGTCTCTAAAAAAAAATCACGCTTATTATGTGTAAATCATGAAATTTAACTCAATTACATCTCAATTTGGCAACCAACTCTTATTTACTTTATTAAAATTCCATCTAAATTAGGTTTTTCTTAAAAATCTAATTCACCTCTTAATGGTTTTTCAAATATGTTTTTAAACTCTTTTTGAGTGATTTTCTCTCCTAATAAATACATCAATTTGGCGATAGCAGATTCTGTAGTTATATTCTTTCCATCAATCACTCCAATTCTTTTTAAATCAACACTTGTTTCATAATGACCTAAAATAATACTTCCTCCCACACATTGTGTAACATTAACAATTTGTATACCATTTTTTATTGCAGCCTCTAACAGCTCAATAAACCAAGGATACGTTGGTGCGTTTCCAGAACCGTAAGTCTCCATCACAACCCCCTTTAAACCATTTATTTGAGTAATACTCTTAACAACCTCTTCAGTAATCCCTGGAAACAATTTTAATATTACAACCTCATTGTTTAATGCTTTTCTAACAATTAATTTTTCAGCATCATTTGTTGGTTTTAATAGCAAATCGTTACGAAAATGGAGATGCACACCACTCTCTGCTAATGGAGGGTAATTTAAAGAAGCAAAAGCCTCAAACCGTTCTGCATTAATTTTAGTAGTTCTATTTGCTCTGTATAACTTGTACTCGAAATACAAACAAACCTCACTAATAACAGGTTTACCATCTTTACGAGAACCCGCAATTTCTATAGAGGTAATTAAGTTTTCTTTCGCATCAGTTCGTAAATGGCCAATAGGCAATTGCGAACCTGTAAAAATTATTGGTTTTTTTAAGTTCTCTAACATAAAACTAATCGCTGATGATGTGTAAGACATCGTATCTGATCCTGTTAATATTACAAAACCATCAAACGCAGTATAGTTGTCTTCTATTACTTGAGCAATTGTAACATAGTAGGCTATATTCATGTTTGATGAATCTATCGGCTCCTCAAAAGAATACGTATCAATAGAACAATCTAGCTGTACTAGCTCTGGAATCCTATCTAATAGTTTTTCGAAATTAAACGCTCTTAAAGCATTGGTTTCGTAGTCTTTTATCATCCCAATTGTACCTCCGGTATAAATCAGTAATATGCGTGGTTTTCCTACCATTATCATCATAAATTAGTGCGGTAAATGTATTGTTAATAATTGAATTATTAGCTAATAAAAAAGACACC
>JBLFXB010000025.1:0-24213 GCA_047611925.1 Polaribacter sp. | reverse complement strand
AAGGCTTATAATGCTGCTGTAAAGGTAAATGAATGACTTTAAATTTTTTAGGAATTTTTTTGAATTTCTTTAATTTACGAATCTTTTGAAAAGAAGTAGTCTTGAAAAATCTATAAATTTTAGGAAAAATATTTATAACAAATTGATTGATTGGTCTTAATAAATCATATATTTTATGTAGTACTAAAATATTATTTTTGTAAAGAAAAATTTTGAATCGCGGTGAAATTGCGTTAAGTATATCTTGTTCTAAAATTTGAAAAGTAGAAGGCATAAAAATTCTGCTATATGATTCAATATTAGCGTAGGTTTCATCTTGCTTATTTAAAAGTAATTTGAATTCATTATTAGATTTCGATTTTTCATATGCTTCATCAATTACAGTTAACTTCTTCCTCTTTGTATTATCAAAATCTCTGAATATAAGTTTTTCACAATCGATTAAAGGAATTGTTTTTTCATTGATAAAAAGATAGATTTCATATTTCGAATATGGATTATTTGCTATTGGCCACATGGCTTTTAGCAGTTCAAACTGATATCTACTTATACCATCATTATCATTTGAAACTAATTTATTTGCTTCAATTAAAACCTTTTCTTTCTTGTCAGGAATACTTAGTGAAACCCCCAATTTTTCTAATAACACGTGACACAACTCACTATTTGGAGTTCGTATTTCTCCACCACGAGCATAACCTAACATTTCCATTGTATCGCCATGTTTACTCCAAAATAAATCATGCAATGCGTCAGGCATCTCCTCTATCCAACTTCCAGATTTGCCTTTTCTAAAATTTTTATTAGATAATTTTAGTTTTTCAATATTGGATATATCTAACTGATCTCCACTTCCATATTTATTAATACGGTTTTTCATTTCTTCAAAAGAGGGCAATCGATCCCAATGCGCAATTGGTAGCGGAAATAGTGTGTTTATTCTTTCAAGTACTTTTTGAGGATCAGAGATCAAATCTTCGTATCGCAAAACAAGATCTGCTTTCTCAACCCATTGTATCACATTGCTTGACCATCCTCCAAAAAAGTTCTCATTATCTGTAACTATAGCCTTTTGCAGATTTTGATAAAAACCAGTATCCAGTTCAACATTATCTTTTTTATGATGGGCTAAAGAACAAAGCACGTCTCTTCCATCTCTAATAATATAGATAGATGTCGCTTTTTCAGCAACAACAGGAAGCTTATGGGGAAGCAAATGCGTCTTCACAAAAGAATACTCACTAAAATTTTCATCGTGAATTTGATTTGAATCTATAAGGTATGTACTAGATTCAATACCATAAACTTCGTACAGTATATTTCTCAAAAATGTATTGCCTGATCCCGGGAATGATGCTATCAATATCATAGGTTAATTTTTTTATTCTTTTTTTGAGGAGTCCCATTTCTTACAAATGCTCCGTTGTTATTGTACTATTTTTACAACTATTTTATCAAAATCATGCGCATAATCTCCCCAACTGAAACACTTTGCTCTCTCTAAAGATTTCAATCTTAGATCCAGAAGAAGTTCTTCATCCTCTGTAATTAATCTCATTTTGTGTTTTAAATCTAATACATCATTCGGATCGAAGGTTAACGAAGCATCTCCTCCCACTTCTGGCAAACTTGAGATGTTTGAAACAATACTAGGTGTTCCACATGCAAAAGATTCCAGTACTGTCATTCCAAATCCCTCATAAAAAGAAGGCATTATATTCACCTGAGCTTCACTGTAGAAAGCTGGTAAATGCTTACCTGGAACATATCCTAAAATAAAAATTTCGTCTTTCAAGGGATGTAAATTAATTTGTTTTAGCAGTTCATTTGACCTCCAGCCTATTTCACCAATAATTACAAGTTTTATATCTTTTTTAGTTTCTTCTTTATACAAAGAAAATGCTCTAATTAACGTTTTAAGATTTTTACGTGGTTCTATGGTTCCAACAAAAAGGAAAAAATCGTTAACAATTCCATAGTTGGATAAAACCTCTTTATTATTTTCTTGAGGCTGAAATATACTATCATAACCTAAGTATATGAAGTTGACTTTCTCTTTCGTGAAAGAATACTTTTTTACAATGTCATCCATTGTATATTTTGAATTGGTAACGATATAATCTGCTTTTCGAAGAATCCTCTTCAAAAATAAACGCTGTAATAACTGACTCAGAAAAGGATGATAATGTGGGAAAAGAATGGGGGTTAAATCATGAATAACGGTAATCCTTTTTACTTTTTTTGGTAAATTAAATGGTCCAAAATGTGTAGGTTCAACCACCATATCCACTTTAAGCTTTCGAATCACCCATGGTATTATAAAAAACATTCTGAGTGCCCTATAGCCAATGAAATTATAATTTCTTATTACAACTTGCTTACAATTCTTTATATACTCTTGTTTTCTTTCTGTAATAATAATGTATTCTGTTTCACTATCCAATTGCTCAATAGAATTAACTACCCCCATAGTGTAATGATGAACTCCTGCTCTTTGATTCGTCAAAGAATCTGCTAAAATGGCTACACGCATTTAATGAAATTTATGGGTTCTTTAAAACTGTTAACATTAATTTATAATATTACAAAATATCTACTTTCACTTTTATTCCGGGATACCCCTTGGATTTGAACCAAGTCACGTTTTCTTGAGTAAATTCCATTTCCAAATAATATGAACCTGCTTCTGGAGGTGCTGTTATTGATTGGCTCCAAATTAATTCTTTTTTGATGGGCGGGTGCCTATATAAAGACCATGGGGTTGTCAAACCATCAGGGTCAAGACCAACATCTTTTAGTTTCACCCATCTGTAGCATATCTTTATACCATAATAATCAGGTTCGTCAACATCAGCAACAAAGCTAGAAAGAGTTACATTTCCATTATTAATAGCTTTCAGTAGGCAATCTCTTGTCTCATTTTTTTTCCAATTATCTGGAATTTTCAATATGGATAATTGCAATGCAAAGTCTGAATTCTCAGTAATAGCTTCGGACATAAAAGGATAAAAATCTGATTTTGACAAGTTAGATTCTTGTGCTGATAACCACGTTCCCGTTTTAAGGTTTAAAAAATATAAATAAGGGTTGTTTAATTGATAGTAATTTATCCAACGATTTAAAAAGATAGAATAATATGGGTCATTAATGTCGTGAGTTGTATTCCAACCTGGAGGAGGAGACCCACTATAGCCATTAATGGTAAATAGGTTATATTTTTGTGCTATAATCATGGCGTCAATATGTATTTCAAAAGGATTCTTATGTAAACTTGAGTCAGGAAGCACCGTAAAAACTTCCGCATCAGAAGGTGGTGCCTGAATGCCTGACAACATCTCAAGCTGTTGGTGTTTACTATAATTAGATGTAGGTGCAGTATTCAATTGTTCTACGATAATAAACAAACTAATGACAGCTATCGACATTAAAATTACGAATTGTACAGCCGTTTCTTTTATATATGGAATAATATTAAGTGCTTGATTGAATGCAATCGCAATAACAATGGCAACAGGAAATACTAAAAATTGCTGAAAGCGACAAACAATCCGAATTGCACCAGCTCCTGGAGTAACTTTAGAAATAACCCACCAAAGGGAATAATCCTCAATTTTTAATATAAGTACCCACGCAAGCAAAACAGCAAGGCTAAGTCCAATAACTAGAATTGTTTGCCAATGAACTGTATTGGCGCTATCTTTTTTTGAACTCATTTTAAACTCCCCTTCATGAGTGATCTGAAGCTTATAATTCCTTACTTTCCTTATAAAAATGATTGAAATAATTAAAAAGGTAAAGAACAAAACGAGAGATAAACCTTTATCTAACTCCCACGACATAGGCCTGTTACGCAACTCTTCAGAGTTAAAATAATCTCCCCATACCCAATTAGACGAACCCACATTTATGTAGTCAATAAATGTCGGAAGCATTGTTAAAACCTCTTCATAAGGACGTACACCTAACACGCGCTGTGCAGGAATATAGGTGATAAAAAAAGGAATAAAGCAGATGACGCTTATAACAATGTAGGGTAACAGTTTTTTCCACAGTTGCTTATTTAGAAAAATTGTTCTCCATGTTTTAACCTCTTTTTTTTGTATTAGCAACCAAACCACAAAAACAAAAAATAACAAGAGCATGAAAAACATGGTAAACCATGCCATATAAAAACTTGTATAGAAAAAGCACGGCACAAATACGGCTATAAATGCTCCAGCTATGCGGCCTTGAAAGTTTTTTTTACTGAAATTTTTAATGAATAGAAAAATTGCTATAGCAAGGTATGGTAAAAAATAGATTGCCAATAACTGAGGACGTCCTACTGAGATTGCCATTGCATTTGGAAATGAAAACAAGATAGTTCCTATAATTGCAGGAAAAATATTTAATCGCAAGCAATAGCGAAAAAAGATAAATGACCCTGTCCAACCTAGAAATACAGTAGTTAGTAAAACTATTTGAAAAGAGGTGAAAATATTTAGTCCAACATATCGCAGCCCACTATATGGTAATGCAAACAAAAAATCAGCATCGCTATATCCTAAAACTCCTTTTGTTGGATAGAAGTAGCTGGGAGACAACCAATTTGAATAGCCTTGAAACACTTGCCACCAATGCTCCAAAACAACTCCATTAAACCTTGCGTCTCCAGCATCACCAATCATTTGATCAAAATTAGACCACACCACTTGACGAAAAAAAATAGCTTCTAATATGACACCCAAAATTAACACAACAAGCATCTCAAAAGCAACTTTCTTTTTCTTCATTATACGTTTAATGTTATCTTGTTTTTTTGATCTATTAGGGATATCGAGCGTACTTATAATTTTATTAATTATGATCAATCTCTTCTGGTTGTTTCATTGTGTAAGAAAGTATGTAAACTTATTCCCTCATCTTTCTTTACTTTCCTTCTGTAACTCGCCAGTGCTACGTCTGGCTTGTCAATTAAAATTTGTTTTCCTTTATCCAATAATAAAACTCTGTCACAGTATTCACTAATGGTATCCAACTCATGACTAACATGAACAATTGTTTTTCCTCTTAAGATGAAATCATTAAAAACTTGTTCTGTTTTTTTTCTAAAACTTGCATCACCTACTCCGCCAAATTCATCTAAAAACAATATATCTGCTTCAATATTAACTGCAATTGAGAAAGCGAGCCTGCTTATCATTCCTGAGGAAAAATATTTAACTTTTGTATCAACAAATTTTTCTAATTCTGCAAATTGTAAGATGGAATTGAAAATAATACGAATTTTTTTAAAACTCAAACCATGTAATGAGCCATTTAAGAATATATTTTCCCGAGCGGTTAGTTCATTATCAAATCCTGTTGCTAGCGTCAATCTTTGAAAATCACCTGTAATCTTAATTTCACCTCCCTTGTCTGGTTGATAGACAGAAGTCATAATTTTTAAGAGGGTTGACTTCCCACTTCCATTACTTCCAATTATTCCGAAAAATTCACCTTTCTTTATTTCAACATTTATATTTTCAAGAGCTTTAATAGCCCTGCTTTTATTTGGATTAAAAATATTTGAAACTTTAGCTAGAACAGAGCCGGTATTTCTATCTTTAATTCTAAAAGTTTTATTAATATTACTTAACTTTATTACTACATTCTCGTTACTCATATTATAGTATTTCTATCACTTTTTTTGAGTGATGTTTAAATATAAAAATACCTACGATAAATATAAAAACACCAAAAATTAAATTTAATTGCAATAATTCAAAATCCACACTTTTCCCGTAAATAAGACAGTTGTGCATATTAATTATTAGTCCTGAAATTGGGTTTAAATAAAGTACTATTTTATATTGGTACAGTATACTTTCATTATAAACTATTGGGTTTGCCCAAAATGCAGCGATCATAAAAATATCCCAAAAATGATCAAAATCGCGCAAGTAAACATATATTATGGATAAAATAAGATTAACCCCATATGTTATTAACATGAGATTGAAAATTATTAAAGGTAAATACAATAGGTTTGCATTGTACTGAATATCAAAGAAAGCAGCAACAATAAAATAAACAAAAAAATTAAAGATAAGTGCAAGTGAGTTGCTGACTAATCCAGCAGTAATAATATCATGTTTGTCAATCCTAATCATTTCTATAAGATGTCGATTTGAACTAATCATGTACATGCCTTTTTTATTACTTTCGGAAATAAACATCCATAAGATAAGCCCTGAAAATAGGTACAGGCTAAAATTAGGTACATCGTTTTTGAAAAACACCGAGAAAACGAAATAATAAATAATTAATTGGAATATTGGATTTATTAGCGCCCATAAAATTCCCAAACTGGTTCCATAATAACGTTTTTTAAAATCTGTTTTTGCCAAAATCCAGATTCTTTCCAGCCTATTTTTTTTGGGGAGATTAGCTATTAATAACGAGGAAATCTTATTAATCATTATTGTTATTGCTTAATTTTCGATCGCAAGATAAGAAAAAAGATTTCATCCCATTAACTGTTCATTCAATTACAAGACATAAATTGAAACCAATTACAGAGCATATAATCAACAAAACATGCTAAAAAAAGAAAAAACCCAGTAAAACTGAGTTTCTTTGTAGCGGGAACTGGACTCGAACTAATAACCTTCGCGTTATGAGCCCGACGAGCTCCCTACTGTAAAAAGTTGATGTAAATACATACTATAACTGACAGTAAACACTGGCAGTATGAGTAATTTAAAAGTGACTATTGGCTACTACAAAAACAAACCAATTATCAACGTATATATTCATAAAACACGTTACCGATTTTGGAATGGAGAAAGTATTGAAACAAACATCAAGTGTATTGAAAACCCTACGCTACTCAAAGTTGCCTTTGAATTAAAATTAAGAGAAGGTTGGAGACCTCAACCAAAGAAAAAGGAAATTAAAGAAGTTCCTATCACAGTTATTCAAGCACTTCAACAAGGTGCAGAAACAAAGAGAGCGCAAAGATGTTTTGAACGCTTTATAAAGGATGCTAAACGTATTATTGTCCTATGGCAACGTTATGAGAATGAATAACACACAAGAAACCTTACACTTGATAAACTACAACCCGCACACATCAGAAACTTTCTTGTAAGACAAAATTGGAGTGCAAAGACACAACGAACCGTAAAATTTACTTTAAGCAGTTACTTACTGAATTTAAAGCTAACATAATTCAAAGCATAAAGCCTTTGATAATATCAATGAAATACTTGAAGCTATTAAAGCATATAACAAACATTTATACCTATGTTGCTAATGACCTATGGATGCCTTTTAAGACCGCATCGTGAGATTAGAGAACTTACTTAGTCAGGCTTTTATGATAACCTTAAATACATTCATTTATCTGGTAATCGGAATAAATCTAGTAGGAATAGAATCGTTCCAGTTACAACATATACTAGAAGTAACCTTGATTTTATCAAAGTCAGTTTTCTTTTTAGATTTTTTTTTCAAATATAGTGGTCATAATCAGATGTTTTAATTTTTCTAGTAGAATCCAAATTTTAATACAAATTGAATTTTATTCATTTTTTATTTTGTGAGTTTACGGTTTCCTTACATTACACACAAGGTTACGACTAAACTGCGTTTTAATGCAGTTTAGGTTTTGTTGTAAGCAGTTTATCTATGTAGTCTTCCAATTTTATTAACGTATTTTCATTGGGTCTAATATCTTTTACACTGTAAAGTCGATCAACTTGATCTGGCACTATTCCAATGTTAAAAGGGCATTTTTTTACAATCCATTTAACAAAAAACATGAATCTCTTAGACAAATAAATTACTTTAACTTTTCTTTTTGATCTTTTTTTTCCCAAGTCAATTATCTCAGAATAGGAATACGCTTTAGGTCCATTTATCATTAAAGTAATATTCAATCTTTCTCTTAAAAAAGTATGATGGAGCATTTGTTGTACCACATCTTTTATATGAATAGGGCATAATTTAGACGGAACATTTGTTGGACAAAGTACAATTGAATTAGTAAGTATATTACTCAACAGCTTTTCAATTCCCTCGCCCTTATTTCCTCCATATACTTCAGAAATTCTAAAAATTATCCAGTTGTCACATTGTTTCTTGATATAATTTTCAGCTAGAAACTTAGTTAAACCATAAGTGCCACTTGTTTTTCCTGCTGTATTTGAACTAACAAAAATAAAACGCTCTACATTGTACTTCTTTGCTGCATCAACTAATTTTTTAGTAGCATCTAGGTTTATCTTAAAATACTCTTTTTCTTTTCGTGAATGTGTGATTGCAGCACCATGAATAATCATATAACAGTCATTTAAAAGAGTCGAATAATCCGTAATATTCAGGAGGTCGCCTTTAATAATTTTAATACTGCTGAGAGAAACATTAGAAAGGTTTCGTGTTATACCGACTATATCGTACTTTGATAAATCAAATTGCTCCGTCATTTTTTTTATGATAGCAGAAGAAATACCAGTAATAACAATTTTTTTCTTCATACTATTTGTGATTTATCTTATAGGAAATGAGATTACGAATAAATTCCAGAACAGTATTTAAATTCACGAATGAAGTACGACCGGCCAGTTGCTCAAATTCAATAGGAAATTCATAAAATTTAACACTTAAACTACTTGTTTTTATCATTATTTCTGCGTCAATAAACCAGTCGTCATATGTTAGGTTTAATTTTTCATATACATCCCTTCGAAAGATTTTAGGCTTAGAGTTTATATCTCTTGCTTTTACTTTTGGAAAAAGTATTTTAAATACGATATTGTAAACAAACGACATGGCTGCTCTCTGCAGTCCATCTTTTCTTTTAGATCTATAAGTTTTTACTAAGCCAAATTCTCCCGTTTTTATTTTCTTGTAGCATTCGGAGATACTGTTGATTGGGAATTGCCCATCTCCATCAATAAAACAAATAAACTCACCCTTTGCAGCTGAAAGTCCTACTTTTACATCCCATCCCATCATCCCCTTTTTGGGTTTTGAAATAGATTTAAAAGTAGAATCCTGTTGAGCTATTTTTTCAATTATTTCAGGAGTAGTATCAGACGAAGACTCAACGTAATTACCAATCAACAAAATTTCAAAATCATCAACATGTTTTGAAATTTCCTTTTTTAAATTTTGAGAAAAGGGAATAATACTTTTCTCTGCGCCATAGCACAATACAACAACTGATAATTCGATATTTTCACTCATTTCGAAGTTTGTTTAATTGCTTACAACGGTTAAATTTCGATTCTTAGCTTTGGATAAATCACCAAATCTGAATACAGATTTTGCTGCTAGAAGGAAACCAATTACCTCCCAATAATTTAGAATTATAAAGGGAAAAATAAATAATCTTTCTAACATTCCAATATACTTTCCGGCTTGGTTTGGGGATTCATCATTTATTTTCCACTTAGAAATAAGTATTTTAATTATAACGGAGGACACATAAGTCGTTATTAGAATAAATGTTATTAAAAGTAATGATTCAATGCTATAAACTAAGGATAAATTAACATTGAAAGGATTGTAATAGTGTACAACACTTGTAATAACAATGAAATGAAGTATTTGATCAGTAAAAAATAATATCCGTGAATTAACTTTTTTATCCAAGCATAGCTTTAGAAGATCAATTATGTAGTATGAAGTTATTACTAAAACAATCCCTTTCCAGTAATTGAAATTGAATTGAAGTGTTACTAATAATAAAACTGTGTGAATTAAAATATGCCAATACAAATATTTTGATTTGTATTTTCCTTTTTTCTTATGTTTAATCCATTTGTCAGGTTGAAATAAAAAATCACCTGCTAAATGAGCTAGAATAAATTTTATGGCTAGTGTTAACATTTATTTTTAATTTTTTGTTGATAGCAGCGGAGTAGTTTCTGAATTTCATCAAACTCGCCTCTTTTTAAACTTGTACTTATATTGCTTTGTTTTTTTATTAAGCAAAAGAGCTAATTCTTTTTGATTAATATGGTCAGACTCTATTGCTGTTTTGATTATTAAAGAAGAGGTTGGAGTCCAGCTTTCCATAGTAAGGCTTGCTAGACCAAACATTAAGTTCATTGTTTGATTGAAATCTTTCCATATGGTTTGAATAGTAAGAGTTTGTTTCTTTAGTTTCTCAAAAGATTCTCCATAATAGATAAAAGCACTTCCATTTGATTCAGTTATTTTTTCTGATTCGTACGTTTTTTCTCCAATTTCAATTGCTAACCTAACATCTAATAACTTAAACTGTTTGGCAGTTGACTTGATTAGTATTGCTACTTTTAATGCATCATTCGGTAATACCTCTATTTGAAAGCTATCACCTCTATATATTTCCCAATTTCTTGGTTCTGAACCGTATTTATTCAAAACTGTTTTTAATTCGGGCATCCATTTTTGTACATCAACATTTCGAGAATTGATAATGTCTCCAGTTATGATTGCAAACATAAGTTCTGATTTTCTTCAAATATATATGCTTTTTTGGATATAATAATATATATATATGTGATTTTGCATATATTCCTTTTAGCATATATTATGAAATATAAACTTTTGAATTCAGGAAGTGGTATATAAATGAAAAACAACGTGTTGTGTAAGGAAAGTTGCGTGGTTTAATTATTACATTAAGCAAATAAACCAAGAATAAAAAGCCTGAGAGGATTTTCGTAAACATGCTAAAACTAGCAATTAATTTTATACGGCTTAAGTTTACAATCTCTAGTTTTATAGATATAATCAGAAAGAATAAAAGAGAGAATTAAGTTTAGTATACACGGTGAAGCTTTTGACTTGTAGAAACAAAAAAGCCTGATTAATTTTTTGTTTAATCAGACTTAGTTGGTTGTTGATGTAGTTATCATCTGGAAGTGTAGCTTTTTGCTTCTTACTATTCCAGTGAGTTGGATTGATGAATAATCCTGTGGAGAATATTTTTCTTTTTTTCAAGAATGTTAATCTACAACGTATAGAGCATTCTCCTCTTTTGTTGATTCTGTTCTTTTGTAAAAGAAACAAAACCGTTAGTTTATTATGATTATTCATAGTTTCATGTGTTTTTAGTTATAGTGTACCTTATTTTAGAAATGGTGTACCTATATGTGTACCTTTTTTATCAAAATAAAGTTGGCAAGTTGACTATTAGTAATTTGAAGAAACGAAGTATCACTAGGATTTGGAACAAAAAAAAGAGCAATCATTTCTGATTACTCTTTATAGTAGCGGGAACTGGACTCGAACCAGTGACCTTCGGGTTATGAGCCCGACGAGCTACCTACTGCTCTATCCCGCGATTTCGACTGCAAAGGTACGCACTTTCTTTTGTTTAAACCAAAATAAATACCATATTTATTTAAATATTTTTATTGACCCTGATAAACAACACAGTAACAATATCCTACCTTTTTAATTCGTAAAAACAAAAAACAAACCATCTTTGCGGCATGACACATAGAGCAGGTTTTGTAAATATTATTGGAAATCCAAACGCCGGGAAATCAACATTGATGAATGGATTGGTAGGTGAAAAATCATCTTTCCATTGCTATTCAATAAAAACATAGTAGGTGACAATAATATTTTACCGCCTGGCTACCCCAAAAATCACAAAGTCTGTAAATAAATAATAAACGCACCAATTGAAATTATTGTTATTGAGCTCCAAATTTTAATAGAAATACGCTCCTTAAAGAAATAAGAACTGAATAAAATAGTTGTTAATGGACTTGCTAAAAACACCAAACCAGAAATGAAAGGGTTCACAATCTTCAAACCTAAAAAACTACACAAAAGAGCAGCTATAACAACCGTACTCATTATAATAACATTATTACATTGACTTTTAATTAAGCTTACAATTTCAACTTTTTTATTATGAACCAATGTAAAACTTAATCCTACAATAAAAACTATCAATTCTTGATTTGCAATAATAAAAACAGGCGGTATTTGGTTTGTTAAATTTTTCCAGTGTATTAAAGAAGATACCGTAAAACAGAAAGTCATAATTAACAAACTAAAATGCTGTTTTAAAGTGATTTTCATTTCGCTTTTTAAACTAGAAAACACAAAGAAAATAAACCCCAAAATAATAATAGAAATACCTATTATATTTTCAAAAATATTTATTTTTTCAAAAATCCACAAATACAAAGATGTGAAAATAATACCCATTAAATTGTATATACCAACCCATTGTAGGGAGTTCTTTTTAATAACATTTAACATACTAAACAACCCTATAACGCCAAATAAAGATCCAGCTGTAATCTTGATAAGATTAAAGACAGTAAGTTGTTTCGTAGAATAAAATAGCAGAACAATCAACAAAGCAATACTACTTGTAAAAAACGATCTATAAGTAACTAAAAAAGACACATTAGAGAAGCCTAGGTTTTTTTTCCACAAAACATTATTAAAAGAAAACAATAAAACACTTAGTATAATGTAAATCATTTTAGCAATTATTTAATTAAGTAGTTATTTCCCTGAATTATAAATTTTTTAAAGCCAGTAATTTTTACATTTTCATTTAATAAAGCATAGACGTATTTATTTTCTGCCTTATTATTTTCCACAAAAGATATTTTAAGTTTGATTAAGTAGTAAAATAGAGAAACATAGAGATCATAACCCAATTCTATTTTATCTAACGAAACTAAATCAAGGTTTGATTTTGCTGTTTTAATGCTATTATTATTCCAATTTACATTCGCTAAAGCTATAAGATAAAGTACTGAAGATGTTTTGGAATCCCATCTATCAGATTGAAACATGTCCTCATAAAATAGATCTAATAATTTTTCTAAAAAATCATATTCCTCTTTAATTATTAAAGCAGGAACTATTTCTTGTAAAAAGCCACTAGTGTTAGCATCCTTAGCTATATCTATAATTTGTTTTTTTAACTCCGAATTTGTTTTTAGACTCTTCATTATACGATACCCGTATAATCGCCCCCTTAGCACAGGATAAAGAGGTTCTTCGTTTTTAAATTCGAAATAAATATCTATATGAATTATATTTTCTTCTCTGTAAAATTGATTTAAAAACTTCATTAAAGAAACAAAAAGTAAATCAGAAGCATTATCTCCAAGTTCTTCAATAGTAGCAAGAATTTTAAGATATCTTGAATTCAAATTTGTATAGTCTATATAAAGTAATGGCACATGATTTCTGAAATTATTGATTCCTATTAGTCTTTTATATAAAGTTAGTGACTTCTTTTCTGAAAGACCTAGTAGACTTAAATATAAAATAAAAGAAAGTTTACGAATATTAGGGTGGGAAACTGTTTCAAAACTTACATTATTAAAAATTGTAATTAATATTTTTAAATTATTTTTTTGAATATGAAAAGATAAAAAGTAAGCTAAATACACTATGTTTTCATTATTTAAAATAGCGCTTTGCATAATAAAAATATCATCTTTGGTTATTTTATTCACCAATAATATTTTTAGTAAATATTGTTGAAAATACCAATCATTATATTTTATTTCATTGGCTTTATAATGAGAGAAAGAATTAAAACCGATGTATTTTGATAGAGTATTTAATGTTTTAATTGATGGTTTTCTATTTTCTAAAAAACCAAACAATCTTCGCAGTGTATTAAAACCTATAGAAATACCTGTAGAAATTTCAATTTCTAATTTCAAAAACTGAACATCATTGACGTTGCTTACTATAATGTTAGCTTTTTTTTGTACATCAACTAAGAACTGAGAAAAGTCTATTTCCATTTATATTTATTTTACAGATAAGCTAATGGGCAGCATATGGGCTATTTAGAATACTAATGTAATTATATTTGTAATATAAAAATTATTTTAGTTAGTAAAGTATGTGAAAATATTTCATAAAAGGTTTGTTTTTAATTCCTGTGATCTTTTTATTTAGTTGTAAAACTATTGATATTGAGAATACTTGGATAAGTGGATGTACTAATTTAGCTTACAGTTAGAGTTAAGCATAAAATCTTGATTTTAATTTATGAAACAATCAAGAAAAATTTATGATACAGTTTAGAAAAAGAGCTTAATTCCCCCCGATAATATGTTAAAATTAGGGGGGACATGAGTAATCCGTAGATATTCGTTTTATAGTTAACCTAACTTCAATGATGACGAACCTGATCTCATCATAGACTGTAAATATATTTTTTTAGTTTATGTCGCACTTCATCACTTTGTTCGTTCCAAACTAATAATGAATTTTATTAAATTATTAATTCTCTCATCAACAATATCCTGCCTTTTTAATTTGTAAAAACAAAAAACAAACTATCTTTGCGGCATGACACATAAAGCAGGTTTTGTAAATATTATTGGTAATCCTAACGTTGGTAAATCAACATTAATGAATGCATTGGTTGGTGAGAAGTTATCTATTATAACTTCTAAAGCGCAAACAACCAGACATCGTATTTTGGGAATTGTAAATGATGACGACTATCAAATTGTCATTTCAGATACGCCTGGAATTTTACAACCGGCCTATGAATTACAAGAATCTATGATGGATTTTGTAAAGTCTGCTATTGATGACGCTGATGTATTGATTTACATGGTAGAAATTGGAGAGAGAGAATTAAAAAATGAAGCATTCTTTAAAAGAATTATCAATACTAAAGTACCAGTAATCCTTTTATTAAATAAAATTGATACGTCATCACAAGATGAAGTAGAAGAAAAACTAGCGTATTGGAGCGAAAAAGTACCTAATGCATCTGTCTATATCATCTCTGCTTTAGAGAAATTTAATATTGACGTTGTTCTAGCTAAAATTATAGAACACCTTCCAGAAAGTCCTGCATTTTACCCTAAAGATCAATTAACAGATAAACCTGAACGTTTTTTTGTAAATGAAAAAATTAGAGAGAAAATCTTAATACACTACAAAAAAGAGATTCCGTATGCTGTAGAAGTAGAAACAGAAGAATTTGTTGAGGAAGAAAAAATTATTAGAATTCGCTCAGTGATAATGGTAGAACGTGAAACACAAAAAGGAATTATTATTGGACATAAAGGTACTGCTATAAAACGAGTAGGAACAGAAGCTCGTAAGGATTTAGAAATCTTTTTTGGTAAGAAAGTTTTTATGGAACTCTACGTAAAAGTAAACAAAAACTGGCGTAGTGATAAAAGTCAATTAAAACGTTTTGGGTATAAAGAGAATTAACTCTTACAAATAGTTGTCATTAAATCCTGTAAATTATCCATTTAACGCACAAAATTAGGTCAAAAATCATTCTCTTATTAGTATCTTTGCAGAAATTTTTCAAGAAATGAATAGTATTGTAGCGATTGTAGGAAGACCAAATGTAGGAAAATCGACTTTATTTAATCGATTAGTACAGCGTAGAGAAGCTATTGTAGATTCTGTTAGCGGTGTAACACGTGACAGACACTACGGAAAGTCTGATTGGAACGGTAAGGAGTTTTCTGTAATTGATACTGGAGGTTATGTGGTTGGTTCTGATGATATCTTTGAAGAAGAAATCCGTAAACAAGTACAATTAGCCTTAGATGAAGCTGATATTATTATTTTTGTTGTAGATGTTGAGCAAGGAATTACGCCAATGGACACAGAAGTTGCCAAGCTTCTTAGAAAAGTTAAAAAACCAATACTTACAGCAGTAAATAAAGTTGACAATGCGATGCGTGATGCAGATGCAGTTGAATTCTACAATTTAGGCTTAGGAGAATACCATACAATTTCATCTATAAATGGAAGTGGAACTGGAGAATTATTAGATTCTTTGGCAAAAATAATGCCTGAAGCAGAAGAGGTTGATTTAGAAAAAGAAGAACTTCCTAGATTTGCTGTAGTTGGTAGACCAAACGCAGGAAAATCTTCTTTTATAAACGCATTAATTGGAGAAGACAGAAATATTGTAACCGATATTGCTGGTACTACTAGAGACTCTATTCACACTCAATACAATCGTTTTGGATTTGACTTTAATTTAGTTGATACAGCCGGAATTAGAAAGAAATCGAAAGTGAAAGAAGACTTAGAATTCTATTCTGTAATGCGTGCTGTTAGAACCATTGAATATTCTGATGTTGTTATTTTAATGATTGATGCAACTAGAGGGTTTGAAAGTCAAGATCAAAACATTTTTTGGTTAGCAGAAAAAAATAAAAAAGGAGTTATTATTTTAATCAACAAGTGGGATTTGGTAGAAAAAGAAACCAATACCATGCGTGATTATGAAGCTGCTGTAAGAGCGCAAATTGCACCTTTTACAGACGTGCCAATTATCTTTGTTTCTGTATTAACGAAACAACGTATTTTTAAAGCGATAGAATCAGCTGTAACTGTTTTTCAAAACAGAAAAACCAGAATTTCAACTAGCAAGTTGAATGAAACGATGTTGGAAATCATAAAAAGTTACCCGCCACCAGCTATAAAAGGAAAATTTGTAAAAATAAAATACTGTATGCAGTTACCAACACCAACGCCACAGTTTGCATTTTTCTCAAATTTACCTCAGTATGTTAAAGATGCATACAGACGCTTTTTAGAAAACAAACTCCGTGAGGTGTACGATTTTAATGGAGTGCCTATTATAATTTACTTTAGACAGAAATAAGAGTGATAGTAATCATCCTATAAAAAACCATCTTAATAAGATGGTTTTTTTTTGCAAGTTCTCTCAAAAAAAACGTCTATAAATATACAATTCGCACCTTTGTAGCGCTAAGAAGAAAACCTTATGGATATGCTAAAGCCTGAACATCAACAAATTGAATTGCCTTTACAACTTAAGATAAGTTTTGAGAAGGTCTTTTTAATGTATAAAAAATACACCGAAGAAGACTTTAAAGAGCATCCTTTTCATAAATCTGCAAAAAGAATGGTTGCAGAAATAGAAAAGCATCCAGAGTTAATTGATGGGTTTTCAGACTTTAGCGTACTAGAAACACTAAAGGATGAAATTAGTTTATTATTAGAACCTTTATTTCCAGAAGCACTGCTGCTTAACGAGATTAAGGCTGCTACAATTCCTTTTACTTTTACATCGTTTAAATTTACCACTCGTTTTGAAAACATCTTAAACAATGCTGGTGAGAATTACGTTGCAAAACCTCGTGATTTTGAAGATGATCTTTTATTTATTTATGGCTGTACAATGATTTTATCAGCTATTTATAATTACCACATAGATTTAAGAAGGCCTTTCTTTTTTGATATTCCAGATATAAATACTGGTGACACCAAACATTACAGAGCTGCTTTTAATGGAGATTTCGGTGAAATTACGCCAACAGAAAAAGCTCCAAAAATAACAGAAGAAGACATTAAAATCTTACTAGATAATTTTGATAACATCGCTATTTGGAAAGAGAAGTTTCCTCCTAATAGTTATATCTACAAAGGGTTTGGAATCATGAATTTGTTTGATGTTACTACAGATGAAACCATCTCTAACATTCGAATAAATTTATTACGTAGTGACGACAATTTATTATCCGACTTACAGAGCAACATAAGAGATTTTTATAATATTAAAGATTTAATGTTGGGTTTTTCTGTTTTTGATATTTCTACTGAAAACAAAAACAATATAAAAAGTAAAAAATCTGAAAGCTTAATTGTTTCTAGTGATACACACGTATGTTCTGAAACATTTTTTTGTGATCACACACTGCAAACAATCTTTCTAAAGCAAGAACCATTTGCTATTTCAGACATTGAAAAATATGGCAAGCAAACAAATCAAAATCAACTGTATAAAAAATTAGTTGAACAAGGAATTGGAAGCATCATCTTAATTCCAATTAAAGCGAGTTCTGGTAAAGATTTATCCATTTTAGAGATTGCTTCACCAAGAGCATTTGAATTAAACTCTATAAATCAGAATAAATTAAAAGATATCATTCCGGTTTTTAAAGCAGCTATAGATCGTTTTTCAGAAGAACATTTAAACATACTAGAAGCTACAATTCAAGAACACTATACCACTATTCATCCAGCGGTAAAATGGCGTTTTATCGAAGCAGCAGAAAACTATCAAAAGCAATTAACAGAGCGCGTAAAAAAGCCAAAACTAGATGAAATTGTTTTTAATGAGGTATATCCTCTATTTGGACAAAGTGACATTAAAGGCTCTTCTATTGCTAGAAATAGTGCAATTAAGCAAGACTTAACCACACAATTAACACTTGCTATAAACATCTTAAACGAAGCGTATTCTGTAGAAAAACTACCAATTTATGAAGAGTTAATATTTAGAATAAAAGAGTACTCTACAGCTATTTCTAAAGGATTAAAAGCTGGAGATGAAATTGAAATCATCGACTTTTTAAAACGAGATATTTACCCTGTATTTAATCACATTAAAGAAGTAAATAAAAGTTTATCTGAACATGTAGCTGTGTATATGAATCGAATAGATTCTCAATTACATGTTGTGTACGAAAAACGTAAAGATTATGAAGATAGCGTTACCTTATTAAACGATAAACTAGCCAAATTCTTAGATCAACAACAAGAAGAAGCGCAAGATATGTTTCCTCATTATTTTGAACGATATAAAACGGATGGTGTTGAATACAACATGTATATTGGAAACTCTTTGGTTAAGAATGATTCGTTTGATACATTATTCTTATATAATTTAAGATTGTGGCAATTACAAATGATGTACAACATGGAGAATGTTGCATTTAAAGCTAGATCAGAAATGAATCATGACTTGAGAGTTGCATCATTAATCTTAGTACATAGCAATCCATTGGCGATTAAGTTTAGAATGGATGAAAAACAGTTTGATGTTGATGGCGCTTATAATATTAGATACGAAATAATTAAAAAAAGGATTGACAAAGCAAACATAAAAGACACAAACGAGCGCCTAACCATTCCTGGAAAAATTGCGATAGTTTACTCTCAAGATAGCGATGCCATTGAATATCTAAAATATATTAAATTCTTACAGTCTAAAAACCACTTAGGTGCCGTAGAGAAATTAGAAATTGAAGACTTACAAGGCGTTTCTGGACTTAAAGCATTGCGAGTAGAAGTAATTTTTAACAAAGAGTTTAATGAAGAAAAAACAATCTCTTTTAATGATTTAATAGAAGAGTTAAGTCATTAGAAAACGACTATAAACTCACTGTTTCTTGTAATTTAAAGGCTACTGCGAAAGCGATAACAGAAACGATAATTCCAATCATAAAAACCAGATACGTTAATCTTAATATTTTGTACTTTCTACTCAACACCAATCCTAAAAAATACAAATCTTTTGTCATAGAATTGTATAAATACGCTTTGTCTTTCATTAACTCACCCATCGCCCATTCAAACTCCGGTAAACTCATTTTATGAAAGTTTCCGAAGAATAATAAATTCACTTTTTTATTTTCCACATCTTTTCTAGAAAACTTCCCTTCCGTTACATTTGGTCTTGTAGCAATTACAGATAACACAATAGATGCAACTGTAAAAGCAATAAAAACAATGGTTGGTACAATTAAGTGTTGATTAGATGGATTGTCTAATTTAGGCAACAAACTAGATAGCGCTAAAGAAATAATAATTGCATTTACAGACAATAAAATATTGGCTTTTGTATCTGCAATATCACTTAAAGTAATATGGTTTCTTAAGGTAACTCTAAACATTGTTTCTATTCCGCGTTCTGGAGTTTTTGCCTTTTGTTTTTTTAATTTTAGTTCTTCATTTTTAGCAGATTCCTTACGTTCTTCTTGTTTAACCTTCTTTTGCTGCTTAAATAATTGTGCTAAATTTTTATCTTTTCCTTGCTGCCAATTTCCTTGTGCATAACTGGTATGATAGTGATGATTATTTGCTAAAAACTGAATATTTTCTTGAATCCATTCTGAATCAGAATAGTCTTTATTATACACTAAATTCAGTTCTTCTTTTAGCAAGTCACTAACATCTGAAAACCCTTTATTTCCTAAATGTGCACAGTCAGCATCTCTCATTACTTTTTCTAAAACATCATCAGCTTCAGCTCCCATTTTAGTTGCTCTAATGATTCTACTAACAGTATTTATAATAGAGTCATCTATGTTATATTCTTCTAAGAAATTTGTTACTATTCTAACACTGGATTCTTCATGATTATCACATCCTTTTATATAACCTACATCATGAAACCAGGCTGCAAGCACTAAAACATTTGCATCTACTTCAGAAATATTCTCACCAGCTATTAATTCTTTTATAGCATTAACAACACGCTGCGTATGGCTAAAATTATGGTATAAAAAATTAGTATTTAACTCTTTGGTTAATAATAAAAAAACATATTTTTCGGCTTTAAGCAACAAGGTCTCCATAAAAGAATTATTTTTATACTAATGTAAAAAAAAATAGATGAACAGTCCAAAGTATTTAAGCTTAATTATTATTGCACTACTATTCGCTAATTGCGCAACACATAAACCACAATACAAAAACAACACTCTAGTTTTTGACACAGCTTCTACTAAAGACGTAACACATTCATTTTACTTACTTGGAGATGGAGGAAACTCAGAAATTGGCAGTGAAACTGTAACATTAAAAAGACTAAGAACTGAATTAACTTCTGCAACAAAAAACAGTACTTTATTGTTTTTAGGAGATAATATTTATCCTGCAGGAATGCCTAAAAAAGAACACCCACAAAGAGCATTTGCAGAGCACCAATTAAATATTCAAACTGATATTGTAACCAATTTCAAAGGAAATACCATTTTTATTCCTGGGAACCACGATTGGTATTCAAATGGACTTAAAGGATTGAAACGACAAGAAAATTACATTAAAAACATTCTTGGAAAAAACTCTTTTTTACCGAAAAACGGCTGTCCAATTGACAAGATTGACATTTCTGATGACATTGTTTTGATAACAATAGATAGCGAATGGTATTTAACTAATTGGGACAAACATCCTACTTTAAATGACAATTGCGAAATAAAAACAAGAACTCGATTTTTTGATGAATTTGAAGGATTGGTAAAAAAAGCAAGAGGAAAAACAACCATTATAGCAATGCATCATCCAATGTACACAAACGGGCCACATGGAGGTCAATTTTCTTTACATCAGCAATTATTTCCTACTGAAGGAGCTATTCCGTTACCAATTCTTGGAACCTTTATAAATCTACTAAGAAAAACCAGTGGGTTGAGCAATACTGACTTACAAAACAAAAGGTATATCGAATTTAAAAACAGAATTGTAACGCTTTCTCAAGAAAACGAGAACGTTATTTTAGTTGCTGGACATGAGCATAGTTTACAATATATCGTACAAGATAATTTACCCCAAATAGTGAGTGGGTCTGGCTCTAAAGTAAATCCTACAAGAAATGTTGGAGGCGGACTATTTTCTGCTGGGGTACCAGGTTATGCACGCTTAGATGTTTATAAAGACGGTTCCTCTAATGTTACTTTCATTGCTTCTAAAGAAAATAAAATACTCTTTCAAACACAGGTCTTAAAACCGAATCGAGCTAAAATACACCGAGAACCCCCTCTAAACTCAAATCAATATACAACAGCGGCTATTTACACCAAAGATGAAATTACAAAAGGAAAATTCTACAAATATCTTTGGGGAAAACGATATCGAAAATATTACGGAACAAAAGTAAAAGCAAAAAATGTGCGTTTAGACACCCTGTTTGGAGGGTTAAAACCCGTAAGAAAAGGCGGAGGACATCAATCGAAATCATTGCGCTTAGAGGATATAGATGGCAGAGAATATGTAATGCGTGCTTTGCGCAAAAATGCCTTGCAATATTTACAAGCTGTAGCCTTTAAAACACAGTACATAGAAGGTCAATTTAACGACACGTATTCAGAAGACTTATTATTAGATATATTTACAGGATCACATCCTTATGCGCCTTTTACTGTTGCAACACTGGCTGAATCTATTGGTGTTTTGCACACCAAACCGCAATTATTTTATGTTCCAAAACAAAAAACATTAGCGAATTTTAATGATGATTTCGGAGACGAATTATACATGATAGAAGAACGTGCTGCTTCTGGCCACGGAAACAAAGCTAATTTTGGATATTCTAACAAGGTTATTAGCACAAACGATGTGTTAAAAAAGATTCGTAAAAATGCAAACTCTATTATTGATGAAAGCGCATATATTAAAGCACGGTTATTTGACATGGTTTTAGGAGATTGGGATCGGCATGAAGACCAATGGAGATGGGCTGCTTTTAAAGAAGACAGTAAAACCATTTACAGGCCTATTCCGAGAGATAGAGACCAGGTGTTTTCTATAATGGCAGATGGCGCATTGTTAAATTACGTTACTAAGTCGGTACCTGCTTTGCGATTAATGCAATCTTACGAAGAGGAAATAGGCAATACAAAATGGTTTAACCTAGAACCATATCCTTTAGATATGGCTATTATTACCGAAGCTAAAAAAGCTACTTGGGACGCTGAAGCTTCATACATTCAAAAAAACATAACTGATGACATTATTGATAAAGCACTTAGCTATTTTCCTTCAGAAGTTACAGATCAAACTGTTGTAGATATCAAACGAAAATTAAAAGGCAGAATTCGAAATCTACAAAAAACAGCTACTGAATATTTTCAATACATGAACAACTTTGCTGTGATTAGAGGAACAGATAAGGATGATTATTTTGAAATTGAAAGATTGGCTAACGGCATCACTCAGGTTACAGGGTATCGCATTAAAAAAGGCAAAAAAGACGACATCTTTCACCAAAAAAAATACAGTGCTAAAAACACCAAAGAGATTTGGATTTATGGTTTAGACGACAAAGATGAATTTAATGTTTTTGGGGAGTATTCTAGCGGCAGTTTTGTTCGAATCATTGGTGGTCAAAACAATGATACTTACACTATTTTAAATGGTTATAAAATAAAAGTATACGATTACAAGTCAAAAAAGAACACTTTTACAACAAGCAAAGGGCGTAAAAAGCTCACAGACTCCTACAAAACCAATGTCTACGATTATAAGAAGTTAAAATACAGCTCAACAGAGGTATTCCCTGCATTTGGCGTAAACCCTGATGATGGAGTTAAGCTAGGTTTACAAGGGGTTTACACTAATTATGGTTTTGATAGAAATCCGTTTACATCGCAATACTCATTAGAAATGGCGTATTATTTCGAGACACAAGGATTTGATATCAAATTTACAAGTGAATTTGCTAATGTAATTGGCAATTGGAATTTCGGGTTAAAAGCAGCATTTACAAGCCCAAATTATAGTGTAAATTTCTTTGGATTTGGAAACGAAAGCACCAATCATAATTTTATTGATGAAGATGCGTATGATGACGATTACAATAGAGTAAAACTTCGTAAAAGCTCCATTGCTCCTTATTTTATTTGGAGAGGGGAATTAGGTGGTAATTTTAGCATTGGCGCTAGTTACGAATCTATTGAAGTTGACAATACCAACGGACGTTATATCACAACAACTAGCTTCACTAATAAAAATACATTTTTAGGTGCGGAAGCGCATTATAATTTTGAAAATCAAGACAGCAAAGCTTTTCCAACATTAGGAATGAAAGCAGATCTTACTATTGGATATAAATCAAATACAGAAAGCAACACAAGTTTTAGTTATATCATTCCTGCTTTAAGCTTCGATTACAAATTAGTTACAAGTGGGCAATTGGTTTTAGCAACAAAAGTAAAAGGTCATTTAAATTTCGGTAATGGTTTTGAGTTTTATCAAGCAGCATCTATCGGAGCACATGATGGACTTAGAGGCTACAGAAACCAACGATTTACAGGTAAAAACTCTTTTTACCAGAGCACTGATATTCGCTTAAACCTACGTAAAATTAAAACAGGTTTACTACCCTTACATATCGGTATTTACAGCGGTTATGACTACGGAAGAGTTTGGCTTGAGAATGCGACCACAAACAATTGGAATTCTTCTTTTGGTGGTGGTGTTTTCTTAAACGGAGCGGATATGATTACCGCAAATCTTGGTGTTTTTAAAGGAAAAGAAAATGCTAGAATTACATTTGCTCTAGGTTTCTCATTTTAAATTTTAACTATGAATCAATTTACATTAGTTTTTGCGGCAATATTCGGAATGTTAGCAATCATATTAGGTGCTTTTGGTGCACATGCATTGAAAAAAATATTGAACGATGATCAATTAAAAAGTTTTGAAACCGGAGTTAAATATCAAATGTATCATGCAATTGTGTTG